>CBFHYI010000017.1:0-30418 GCA_965660025.1 uncultured Ilumatobacteraceae bacterium
CGGCTCGCAGAGGCCGGCGTCACCGGCGCGATTCTGCCGGATCTTCCCCTGGAAGAGTCAGACGAATGGGCGGCTGCCGCCGATGATGCTGGGGTGGCGACGATCATGCTTGCCGCGCCGACCGCTCCCGATGATCGCTTACCTCGAATCGTTGAGCGAGCGAGAGGTTTCGTGTATTCGGTCGGGTTGCTCGGAGTCACCGGAGAGCGCGACACCCTTGCCGAAACCGCAACAGCGCTCGCCGATCGGCTGAAAGCGGTCACCGATACCCCAGTGTTGGTCGGCGTGGGCGTCTCAAATGCAGAGCAGGCTGCTGCTGCAGTTCAGGTCGCGGACGGAGTCATTCAGGGAGCGTCGATGGTGCGCCGACTCATGGAGTCGGGGCCCGATGAAGTTGGCCGGTATGTCGCTGAGGTGCGTGCGGCGATCGACGCGGTGTAGCCCGGCGTTCGTCACCTGATGTTGGGGTGTACTTATGGATGAAGAGTCGCCGTCGCGTCGGCTGTGGAGAGCGATCGAGACGATTCATGCCGTCACGTATTTCTCTGGCGAGAGCATTCGTGCCGCCCAAGAAGTTGGTTTCAAGGGCTTTTGGATGGGCTACTTCGGCTTCCGGTCGGCCCCGCTCGGAAGGGTTCAGCCAGCGGTTGTCGAGGCCCTGTTCAACAATTTCAGTGCTGACAGGGTGAACCGTGCGTTGCCAGACGCATGGTCGTTCGCAACGCCAACCGAGGCGCTGCGTGCTCGTAGCCATAGCGCTGAACAGGCATTGCAGCGGCTTGGCGTGACCCCTCCGAGCGATGACATGTTGCATGTGATGCAGTCAGCGGTGATGGCGATTGCTCCTCACGGACGGGGGTTGTTTTCTGCGAATCGGGCTCTGCTTCCAGAAGGGGTTGCGCTGCGAGACCTGTGGCAATGGTGCACAACTGTGCGAGAGCATCGTGGTGATAGCCATGTCGCTGCGTTGGCCGTTCTCGGAATTAACGGACTTGAAGCAACCGTGTTGCTCGCAATTGAGCAAGGTATTGACCTTGAGATGTTTGAGGATTCTCGAGGCTGGCATCACGACCACATGTCGGGCACGGTGGAACGTCTCGTCAACATCGGGCTGTTGGAGTCCCGAGATCGTCTGAGTGATGCTGGTCGTTCGCTTCGTACTGAGGTCGAGGACATGACCGACCGGCAGGCGTTTGCAGTGGTCTCACGGCTCGCTCACGAATATGCGTCGGTGCTCGCTGTTCTCGAATCGGCGGCTGGGCGTATCCGTGAACAGCAGGAGATTCCTTTCCCTAACCCGATGGGTCTCGACAAACCCTCCTAGTGCGTGCCGCACCGCTAGCTCTCATGAGCGGTTCAGAGAGACGTGCCGATGATGAGAGTAAGGTCAAGTTGTGCGCCCAGAAGACCTGCTTCCACACCGTCCGCCATTTCTATTTGTCGACGAGATCGTCAATATTG
Organism: uncultured Ilumatobacteraceae bacterium; assembly: GCA_965660025.1. Lineage (GTDB taxonomy): Bacteria > Actinomycetota > Acidimicrobiia > Acidimicrobiales > Ilumatobacteraceae > Casp-actino5. The sequence continues at coordinate 1,462 of CBFHYI010000017.1, forward strand.
CTCCAGGTGAGTCAGCGAGCGGACGGTGGAAATTGTCTGGCGAAGAGTGGTTCTTCGAGGGGCATTTTCCGGAGCGGCCAACGTTGCCGGGGGTGCTGATGTGTGAGGCAATCGCTCAGGTGGGGGCACTCGCTGTGCTCGCCGATGAACGCTTTGCGGGACGCCTTCCCTTGTTTGGGGGCATCGATAAGGCTCGCTTTAGGCGACAGGTCGTTCCGGGCGACGAACTGTTACTCGAATGCACCATGGGACGGCTATCAAGTCGTGCCGGTCGAGGCTCGGGAACTGCTTCAGTGAACGGTGAGGTCGCCTGTGAGGTCGACCTCATGTTCGTGATTGCGTGACGTTACGAAGTGTGATCGGCGCCGGTGCCGATAATGATCGACCCGTTATGGCCGCCAAACCCAAAGTTGTTTGACATTGTCGGGCCGGGCTCCCACGGTCGGGGTGAACCCGTGACGACGTCAACGGTCATCTCGCTGTCGACGTTGGTTGTGTTTGCAGTGGGTGGGATGAGCGAGTGATGCATCGAAAGCAGCACCGCCGCTGCCTCGAGGGCGCCAGCCGCACCGAGGGCGTGGCCGGTCACGCCTTTTGTTGACACCACAGGAACCGCTCGCTCACCGAATATCGCCGTGATGGCCGCACCTTCGGCCGCGTCATTCAGTGGTGTTGAGGTGCCGTGAGCATTGATTTGACGGATGCTTGCCGGTTCGACACCTGCGTCGGCGAGTGCGAGTTCCATGCATTGAATTGCTCCGACTCCGCCAGGCGAGGGAGCAGTGACGTGGTGGGCATCGGCATTCGATGCGGCGCCGAGTATTTCACCAATAATGGTGGCTCCTCGGTCGACCGCTGAGTTCCACTCTTCAAGCACGAGCACACCTGCGCCTTCTCCCATGACGAAACCGTTGCGATCGGCGTCGAACGGTCGGGAAGTGCCGGTCGATGACAATGCCGTCATATTGCCAAATGATGCGAGGGAGGTGTCGGTACCGGCGTACTCAGTTCCCCCTGCGATGACAGCGTCGGCAAGCCCCCACGCAATGAGGCGGGCTGCGTAGCCAATTGCGTGTGTGCCTGCTGCGCACGCAGTGCAAATCGTCTCGTTTGGTCCTTTGAAGCCAAACCTCATCGAGACAGCGGCGCCAGAGGCGTTAGCCATCATCATCGGAACGAGGAACGGCGACACCCGGCGCTCGCCTTTGTCGAGACGGATTGCGATTTGTTCTTCAAGGGTTTGGATGCCGCCTACACCTGTCCCGAAGATGGTGCCGATGCGGTCATCACTCGCTGCGGGTCGTCCCGATTGCTCAAGGGCTTCGGTCGCTGCAGCGAGAGCGTATTGCTCACTGCGGTCGGCGCGCCGAGCGTCTTTAGGAGAGTCGAACCATGGCGATGGATCCCAGTCGTCGATGGACGTGCGCCGTCCAACGTCAACGAGTCCCGGCCCGAGAAGACCGTTCCAGAACGCTTCTTTGCCGACACCGCAGGGCGCAACAACGCCGAGACCGGTGACGGCGATACGCCGACCGCTGCCTTGCATCAGAGTTTGCCGGCCACCAAATCGTAGGCCTGTCCGACGGTTTCGATTCCTTCGAGTTCTTCTTCGGGAACTTCGATACCGAACTCTTCTTCGAGCGCCATGACGAGCTCGACGAGGTCGAGGCTGTCGGCGTCGAGGTCGTCACCGAATCGTGCCTCTGGTGTTACTTGGTCTTCAGAAACTGACAGCACTTCGACTGCGCACTTGCTGAAACGGGCGAACAATTCTTGGTCCACGGTTACTCCTTGGTTTTCGTTGTTGGTCAATTGACCGCTAGTAATTCTACGAAATCTGTGACGCTGGGTGGCGGAGCGTTTAGTGGCCCATACCGAGGCCACCATCGACAGGGATCACTGCGCCAGTGATGTAGCCAGCGTCGTGGGAAGCGAGGAAGGTGACCACGCCGGCGATTTCGTCGGGTTCGGCCATGCGGGCAAGGGGGACTGCGGCAGTGATGTCAGCGAGTCGGTCTTCCCCGAGTGCTGCAGTCATGTCGGTGCTTACTGGCCCAGGGGCGACAACGTTCACGGTGATCGACCGTGAACCGAGTTCTCGTGCGAGCGATCGGGCGAGTCCGACGAGCCCGGCTTTTGAGGCTGCGTAGTTCGCTTGTCCGGCGGCACCGAGTAACCCAACTACCGATGACACGTAAATGATGCGACCTTTTCTTGCTCGAAGCATTTGTTGCACTGCCCGTTTTGAGACCCGGAATGCTGCGGTGAGATTGGCATCGATGACGTCTCCGAAATCATCGGCGCCCATCCGAAGCAGCAAGGTGTCTCGGGTAATGCCGGCGTTGGAGACGAGGATCTCAACGGGCGATCCAAAGTGTTCCTCGATAGCGGTGAAGGCTGCATCGATTTCTTCGGTCGAGGTGACGTCGCATTTGACTCCGAAGAGGCCCGCTGGTGGGGGAGAGCTGTTGTAGGTGACTGCGACGTGGTCGCCGAGTTCGGCAAATCGGTGTGCGATCGCGAGACCGATACCGCGTGAACCTCCGGTGACGAGAACAACTCTGCTCATGACGTTCCTCCCCATTTGAGTACTGCGCTTGCTGCGGTCATGCCACCACCAAATCCGACGAGCAGTACGTGGTCGCCGGGGGCAACTCGACCCGCCTCGAGGGCTTCGCATAATGCCATTGGTATCGATGCTGATGAGGTGTTGCCGGTGTGGTCGATGGTGACGGCGGCTCGGTCCATTTCGACGCCGAGGCGTTCGCATGCGGCTTGGATGATTCGAATATTTGCTTGGTGCGGCACGATCAGCGCGAGGTCGTCCGATGTGATGCCGGCGTGAGCCATCGACTTTTCGGCCGAATCCATCATGATGCGCACCGCCCGACGGAAGACCTCTTTGCCTTCCATGTTGACGGTGCCGCCAACGTCTGCCCAGAGGATTTCACTTGCGCTGCCGTCGGCATCAAGATCCCATCCGAGTAGTTGACCTCCACCAGAATCGACTGCCTCGAGCACCATTGCGCCAGAACCATCTGCGAAGAGCGGGGCCGTCCCACGGTCGTTCCAGTCGACAATTCGAGAGAGCGTGTCGGTTCCGACGACGAGGACTCGTTCGGCTCCCATAGCGACGAGACCATGAGCGTTGACGAGCCCGTAGACGAAGCCTGAGCATGCGGCGTTGAGATCGTAGGCGCCGCATTTCAGTCCGAGTTTGTCTTGAATGATTGCCGAGGTGCCCCATGCCCGGTCGGGGGTGGTGGTCGACAAGATGAGGGCATCGATGTCGCCGGGGCTCACCCCTGCCATGTCGAGTGCCTGTTGTGCAGATTCGAGAGAGAGGCTGGCGGTGCTTCCGCCGATATGGCGTTCGTGAATTCCGGTGCGTGCAACGATCCACTCGTCGCTGGTATCGAGGGTTTCGGCGAGCTCGCGATTGGTGACGACTCGTTCAGGAAGGGCCATTCCCCATCCGGTGATGATGGCCCCTTGTGCTCCGGGTCGGGTTGCAGGCATGTTGCTCTCCTTCCTATCTCGTGCTCAGTTGGTGCGCAGCCAGGCGATGGGTTGTCGTGCCGCTACCCGTTCTGTGTCGACGGCGATGTAGCTCTGCAGGATGCCAGCGAAGGGTGAACGAACTTCTTCGTCGGCAACGGTGCCGAGCACGGTGCCAACCGAAATAGCGGTTCCGTCGTCAAGGCCTGCGGTTGAGAAAATTCCAGCGGCCGGGCTGACGACGAGACGCTCGTGAGCGAAGAGGTGCTCTCCTTCGTGCTCGTGAGCTGCGGTAACGGGTTCTCCGCCGAGCCATTCGAGCAGCTTGTCGAGTTCGTCGGGTGTGGCTACCGAGATTGTCTTCGCCTCTTTAATGGTGCGTTTTGCCATTCCGGTGAGAACTCCGCCTGGGCCGAGTTCGGCGAATGCGGTGACGCCCATTTCTGACATGGCCTGCAACCCGTGCTTCCATCGCACCGGGCTTGACAGTTGGGCTGAAAGCAGTGAAGTCCACTCGTCTCCGAGGTTGTGGGGTTGCGAGTCAACATTGGAAACGATGGCAATTTCGCTGTTGCGAATGTCGGCAGCGGTGATTGCGCTTCGGAGGCGGTCGCGGGCGGCTGACATGAAGGGGGTGTGAAATGCGCCTGAAACTTGGAGGGGCATGACCTTCTTTGCGCCTAGTGATTTCGCATGCACCCCGCCGGCCTCGACGCCACTTGGAGACCCAGCGATCACGACTTGACCTGGGGCATTGAAGTTCGCAACCCACACCTCGTCGTCGGCAAGGTTGCACGCAACCTCTACTTGGTCGTCGTCAAGGCCGAGCACTGCTGCCATTGTCCCCGGTTGTTCGTTGCCGGCATCGTGCATTGCATCGGCGCGTTCTTGTACGAGAGCGACGCCTTCGGGAAAGCCGAGTGCTCCCGAGGCGGCGAGAGCGGTGTATTCGCCGAGGCTGTGTCCGGCGAGAACATCGGGTGAGACTCCGAGGCGTTCAACTGCGTCGAGCACCATGAGACTTGACACAAATGTGGTCAATTGGGCGTTTCGGGTGTCTTTGAGTTCATCGGCGTCGGCGTCAAGAAGGAGATGCGCCACATCTCGGCCGACTACTTCTGAGGCTTCTTGTACGAGTTCCCAGCTGTCGTGGTCTGCCCAAGGCCGACCCATGCCTGGTCGTTGTGACCCCTGACCGGGGAAGGTGAATGCAAGCACGGTACGAGGCTAGACGGCGCCGAGTGGTCGCTGGTGATTACCTCAAGATTTCCGGTGAACCGAGACTGGGGTCGCAGGTGTGACGGGGTAGCCTGCTTGGCGTCGCCCCGGTAGCCCAACGGCAGAGGCAGCGGTCTCAAACACCGTCCAGTGTCGGTTCGAATCCGACTCGGGGCACGAACCTCGTAGCATGGGGGCTATGTCGAAATGGCTCCTCGAACGTCGGTTATCGCAGAATGCTTCCCGTTTGGCGTCGTTGCGTGAAGAGCTTTCGCAGATTGATGAGCAGTTGACGGTGGTCGCCGATGAGGCTGCAGACCATGAACTTCGGGCGTTGGTATCAGAAACCCCGTTGGCGAGCCGTGATGCGGGCGAGGCCCGTAAACACGCAGATGCGCTGATGAGGCACCGTGAGCATGTTCTTTCTTCAATTCAAGACCTTCAGCAGCGTCAAGACGAGTTGCTTGATTCGATGAGTGGGTCAACGTGACGATCAGAGTGGTAATCGCAGAAGACGAGGCCATCATTCGCATGGACCTTCGAGAAACCCTTGAAGAAGAGGGCTATGAGGTCGTTGGTGAGACGGGTCGAGGTGACGAGGTCGTCGATCTGGTGCGCAACTTGCAACCAGATCTTGCAGTGCTTGACGTGAAAATGCCTGGGGCAGATGGTTTGTCGGCTGCGGCCACGATCACCGAGGAAAAGCTGTGCGCGGTATTGATGTTGACGGCGTTTTCTCAACGAGAGATCATCGAGCAAGCCCGTGACGCCGGTGCGCTTGCGTTTTTGGTGAAGCCGTTTCAACGCAGTGACCTTGTTCCTGCGATCGAAGTTGCTATCGGACGGTTCCGAGAGCTGCGTGATCTCACTGGAGAGATTGATGCGCTTGGCGAGCAGTTGGCTGCACGAAAAATTGTTGATCGTGCAAAAGGGATTCTCATCGATGAATGCGCATTGTCAGAGGCTGATGCGTTTTCGTTCATTCAGCGCACTGCGATGACCGAGCGCGTTCGAATGCGTGACGTAGCCGATCGCATTATCGACGGCAAACTTCGGCCCGAGTGATATCGCTGTGGCGAAGTATCTGCTCATCGACGGCAACTCGCTGACCTATCGGGCATTTTTTGCCTTGCCGTCTGATATGGCGACGTCATCTGGTCAGGTCACGAATGCCGTGTTTGGTTTTGTCTCGATGCTCACCAACGTCTTGAAAGATCAGGAGCCCGATGGTGTGCTCGTCGCTTTTGATCGCCCTGAGCCCACGTTCCGGCACGAGGCTGAACCGGAATATAAGGCGCAACGTGAGTCATCTCCTGACGAACTGAAGCAGCAGATGGTGATCGTTCGTGAGGTGCTGACCGCTCTCGGTGTTCATCATGTTGAGCTCGCTGGCTGGGAGGCTGACGACATTTTGGCGACGGCGGCGACTGAGCTTGCGGCACGTGGCGATGAGGCGATCATCGTCACCGGTGATCGTGATTCATATCAGCTCGTTGCTGATCCGCATATTCGTGTGATGTACAACAAGCGTGGCGTCAGCGATTACGCGCTGTATGACGAGGCCGGCATTCTTGAACGCACCGGGGTGACTCCTGCGTTGTATGTCGAGTACGCCGCCTTGCGTGGTGATCCGAGCGACAACCTTCCCGGCGTCCCTGGAGTTGGCGAGAAAACCGCAGCGAAACTCATCAACTCGTATGGGGGTGTCGAGGGGATCTTGGCTGCCATCGATGAGCAGACACCAAAGTTGCGAGCCAACCTTGCCGAATCTGCCGAGCGTGTTCGTCGAAACCTTGAACTGATGGAGTTGCGGCGTGATGCGCCGATTGGTGATCTTGAGGCCGATACGTTGCGCATCACTCCTGATCGCGCCGAGGTTGATCGTCTGTTTGATGTGCTCGAATTTGCTCAACTTCGAACACGAATTCTCTCGTCAATTGGGGCGGGGGAGCCCGAGACCTCTGATGTTGAGGCGCTCCGAGATGGTGACAGCCTGATCGAGCCTGCGGTATCCCCTGCAGCGTCGGTTGATGAGGTGGTGTCGTTGATCGAAGGCACAGAGGTGCTCGATATTGCGGCTGCGTGGTCTGGTGACGCAGGTCGTTCCTCTCTTGAGGGAGTGGCGATGGTGTCTGGCTCAGGCGACGATGTGCTGTGGGTGGAATCGGCATTGTTGACTGATTCAGCGGTGCTGGGAGCGTTGTCACAGCACGGGTGTGTGCGTTCACATCAGTCGAAAGAACTGATTCGTTCATTGCTCGAGGCGGGTGGCGACCTCCCCGGCCTCGCCTTCGATGTGGGTGTCGCCGCGTATTTGATCGACCCTGGCTATGCGAAGCTCACGGTTGCTGACCTTCTTGAGAGGTTCGCTCAGCGCGTGCTTGACGACAACCTCACCTCGGGAACGCCATCGGGTCAGCTTGCTCTTGACGGTGAGCACCACGACGCCGAGGCGGCGGGTGTTGCGCTGGCCGTCCGCGAGCTTGCGGGGCCGTTGACAAGTGGTGTCGACGACGCAGGGGTCGGTGTGCTGTTCAACGACACTGAGGTTCCGCTGATTCGGGTGTTGGCGCGGATGGAACACATTGGCATTGCAGTTGATCGTGTGGCGCTTGAAGAGATCGGACGTGATTTGCGTGATCGTGTTGACGCTCTCGCACATGAGTTGCGGGCGGTTGCCGATTCTCCTGATCTCAACTTGAACTCGCCAACGCAGCTTCGTGCGCTGTTGTACGACCAGCACGAGTTGAGTCCGGCGGGGGTTCGCAAAACGAAGAGCGGGTATTCGACCGACGCGGCAACGCTTGAGAAGTTGCGTGACCAGTGGCCCGAATTTATTGAACCGTTGTTGCGGCATCGCGAACTCGACAAGCTGCGTGGCACCTACGGCGAGGGGCTGTTGAGTGAAGTCGCTGCTGACGATCGCATTCATGCCTCGTTTAATCAGACGGTTGCTCGAACGGGTCGATTGAGTTCTGACCGTCCGAACCTCCACAACATTCCGGTCCGCTCCGATGAAGGTCGTGTGTTCCGAACGGCGTTCGTTCCTGCTGATGGTTGTGAATTGCTGGTCGCCGATTACAACCAGATCGAGTTACGTTGCATCGCTCATCTCGCGGCTGACCCAGGGTTGCTCGAGGCGTTTAACGATGGGATAGATATCCATAACGCGACTGCAGCTCGAGTCTTTGGGGTCGATGCCGGCGAGGTGTCACTCGATCAGCGTTCGAAAGCGAAGATGGTGTCGTATGGGCTTGCCTATGGCATGGAGGCGTATGGCCTTGGTCAGCGTCTTGGAATTCCAACCGATGAGGCAGCGGTGATCCTTCATTCGTATTTTGAAGCATTTCCGGCGGTGCAGGCCTATATGGATCGCGCAGTGGCCGAAGCTCGCACCAAGGGTTACACCGAGACCCTGTTCGGCCGCCGGCGTTCAATTCCTGAGCTGCTCGACTCGAATTGGCGGGTGCGGCAGGCAGGGGAGCGGCAGGCGATGAACGCTGCGATTCAGGGCCTTGCGGCAGATGTCTTCAAGATCGCATTGGTCGATGTTGATCGGGCATTGACCGATGGTGGCTTTGCGTCTCGCATCGTCCTCCAGGTGCACGACGAAATCATTGTTGAGGTGCCCGAAGCCGAGCACGACGATGTCGGCGAACTGGTCACCGGGTTGATGCGCTCTGCGGTTGAACTTGATGTGCCGCTCGAAGTCAATGTTGCGTGGGGTTCGACCTGGGCTGACGCCAAAGGCTGATTGTCTCTCGGCGATGACGCACGATCATTGGTTCGAAGGCTTAGCGGATCATCTGGGTTCTGCATACTTGCGCTATTCGTTCACGAAGGGAACGGTCGCAGAATGTGATCATCTCGTCGATGTGCTCTCTCTCGATGCCGGAATGCGGGTGCTTGACGTGGGGTGTGGGCCAGGCCGCCATGCTCATGAGTTGGCTCGACGAGGTGTAGAGGTGCACGGCATTGATATTTCACAGACGTTTATCGACCTTGCGACGACCGGCGCCCCTGAGGGAGCGACCTTTGAGCGCCGCGATGCTCGTGACCTCATTGACGCAGATGACCTTCACGGAGCGTTTGATGCGGTGATCTGTCTTTGCCAGGGGGCGTTCGGGTTGATGACTGCATCTGATGGCCCGCGTAATGCTGAGCGTTCGGGCGTTGATGGAAACGCTGTGGTGTTTTCGGGTTTGGCGGCTTGCGTAAAGACTGGGGGGTGCCTCGCCCTGTCGGCATTCAGCAGTTATTTCGTGGTGCAGGCTCAAGCCAAAGGGGAATATCCGTCTGATTTTGATGCCAATTCGGGGGTCAATCACGAACGGACAGAGATTCGTGACCCCGATGGCGTTGCTGCTGAGGTCGACCTGTGGACAGCCTGCTACACGCCCCGCGAACTGCGGCTGCTCTGTGCGCTCTACGGCCTTGAGGCAGAGTCGATTTCGAGCGTTGAGCCAGGCGACTACGGAAGCGATCACGCACACGTGGATTCACCCGAATTTCTCCTTGTTGCCCGTCGGATGTGATGCGCAGAGACCACTGATAGTCTTCTCATCGCACTGCATTCTCGCAGTGAGTTCTTTTATCAATATTCCTGAAAGCAGTACCGAACCTTGTCCGACACCACGAGCACCCCAGTTATCGACCCCGCAATGGGAACGTTCGATGATGAGGGAACATACACACCCCGTCAGGTCGTAGATAACGACACCAACTTTTCCGAGGCGGTCACTGGGATCCCCGAAGTCGACGATGGGCAGATGGTGAGCGGCATCGTCGTGAAGATCGACCGAGACGAGGTTCTGCTCGACATCGGATACAAGAGCGAAGGCGTCATCCCATCTCGTGAGCTCAGCATTCGCAACGATGTGAATCCGGCAGAAGTGGTGTCGTTGGGAGAGTCCATCGAAGCTCTCGTGCTCACCAAGGAAGACAAAGAAGGTCGTTTGGTTCTGTCGAAGAAGCGCGCTCAATACGAGCGGGCGTGGGGCGACGTCGAAGCCAAGAAAGAAGCAGAGGCTGTCGTTGAAGGCCCGGTTATCGAGGTCGTGAAGGGTGGACTTATCGTCGACATCGGGCTTCGCGGATTCCTCCCGGCCTCGCTCGTTGAATTGCGCCGTGTGCGTGACCTGCAGCCCTACATCGGCACCGTTGTGCAGGCCAAGATCATTGAGCTCGATACGAACCGCAACAATGTTGTGCTGTCCCGCCGGGCCTACCTCGAAGAGAACCAGAAGGAGACCCGCAATAGCTTCCTCACCAACCTCAAGATCGGAGAGGTTCGAGAGGGCACCGTGTCGTCGGTGGTCTCGTTCGGTGCATTCGTCGATCTTGGCGGAATGGACGGCCTCATTCACGTCAGCGAGTTGTCGTGGAAGCATGTCGACCACCCGGGCTCAGTAGTTGCAGTCGGCGACCCCGTCACTGTTCAGGTTCTCGATGTCGACTTCTCACGTGAGCGCATTAGCCTGAGCTTGAAAGCCACTCAGCAAGACCCGTGGGCCGAGTTCGCAGAGGGTCACGCAGTTGGACAGTTGGTGTACGGACGTGTCACCAAGCTTGTTCAGTTCGGCTCATTTGTTCAGGTCGGCGATGGCATCGAAGGTCTTGTGCACATCTCAGAAATGTCAGCACATCACGTTGAGAACCCTGGCGACATTGTGACCCCTGGTGAAGAGCTCTGGGTGAAGATCATCGATCTCGATCTCGATCGTCGCCGCATCAGCCTGTCGATCAAGCAGGCTGCAGAGGGTGGCGAACTCGCCGCCGAGTATCGCGAGCACTTTGACGTCGACGACGAAGGCAACTGGATGCACAGCGAAGAGCAGATGGAAGCTGCGTGGGCTGAGTATGAAAACAGCGGAGAACCCACCGCCACTTCGGTAGAAGAAGCGCCAGCCGCCGACGCCGAAGCTGCAGAGCAGGAGTGATCTCATGCTGCTGGTCGGGTTGACCGGTGGCATTGGCGCGGGTAAGTCGACGGTGTCGTCATTGCTCGCCGATCTTGGTGCGTGCATCGTTGATGCTGATGAGGTAGCCCGTGAGTTGCAATCAGCTGGGTCCCCGGTGCTCGCTGCCATGGCTGAACGTTTCGGCGACTCGATTTTGCACGATGACGGTTCGTTGAATCGTGCGGCGGTAGCCGAAATCGTGTTTGGCACCGACGATGAGTCGAAGGCCGCATTGAAAGATCTCAATGGCATCGTGCATCCGGCGATGCAGGCAGAAATTTTGCGCCAGATCAAAGTTGGTCACGATGGTGGCCAGCATGTGGTGCTCGATTTCCCGTTGCTTGCGGAGAACCCTCGAGATGACCTTGACGCAACGATCGTGGTTGACATCGATTCTGAGATTGCGATTGAGCGACTCGTGAACATTCGTGGCATGGACGAGTCCGATGCGCGTAATCGCATTGCCAATCAAGCGTCGCGGGAAAAGCGTCTTGAGATTGCCTCCCATGTTGTTGATAACTCTGGTGACGTTGAGACGCTGCGCGCTCAGGTTGCAGATGTGTGGGGGCAGATCACTGGGTGAGTACCTGGGTGTTTGGCTATGGCTCGTTGGTAAGCCCGGTGTCGCTGGGTTCGACGATTGGCCGGCTGCCAGTGCGTGGCCGCGATTTTCTGGCTGCTGAATTGCGGGGATGGGAACGTCGCTGGAATTACGGCTATCTCATTTCACCTGAGCGTTACACCGGGAGCGAAGTGTCGTCGATCGATACCGTCGTCGCCCTCGGTATCGTGCTGGCTCCGTCGGCCGTGATGAACGGTGTGATCGCATCGGTGTCTGACAGCGAGCTCGCTCGTCTCGATAAGCGTGAGCGGCGGTACGAGCGGGTCGACGTGACCGATGCGGTGGAATTGCTTGAGGGAAATGCAGCTGAGTTCGAGATTGATGCGGTGATCACGTACGTTCCAACAGATGCTCCTGTTGCCGATTATGTCGATGGCCGAGATCGTGGTCGAGCTGGCATCGAAGTTCGATATTGGGACCTCGTGACTACTGCGTTTGATGAGCTGTTGCCGGGGGCGGGTGAGCGTTTTCGGGCGTCAACGCCTGAGCCCGATGTGCCGGTGGTTGATGTGTCGAGGATCGAATGAGTGCCGATGTGACCGCAGAACGCAAGGAAGTGTTCGAGGTCGTTTCTGAGTTTGCGCCCGCGGGAGACCAGCCAAAAGCGATTGCGTCACTCGCGGAGGGTGTAGAGGCCGGTCATCGGTTCCAGACCCTGCTGGGCATCACTGGTTCGGGTAAGTCGGCGACGATTGCGTGGACGATTGAACAGGTGCAGCGGCCGACGCTGATTTTGGCGCCAAATAAGAGTCTTGCCGCTCAGTTGGCTCAAGAGATGAGAGAGTTCTTCCCAAATAATCGGGTGGAATATTTCGTCTCTTATTACGACTATTACCAGCCAGAGGCATATATCCCGTCGAGTGACACGTTCATCGAAAAGGATTCGTCGATCAATGATGAGATCGACCGGTTGCGCCACTCGTCGACCGCGGCGTTGCTGACTCGTCGTGACACGATCGTCGTTGCTTCTGTCTCGTGTATTTACGGTATGGGCTCTCCCGACGCGTACCGTGGGCAACTTCTCGATCTCAATGTGGGTATCGACTATGACATGCGTTCGATTCTTCGTCGTTTGGTCGATATGCAATACGACCGCAACGACATGACGCTTGTTCGTGGAAAGTTCAGGGTGCGCGGTGACACGATCGAGGTGCATCCGGCGTACGAAGAATCGGTTCTTCGCATCGAGATGTTTGGTGACACGGTCGATCGTCTCACTCGTATTGACACGATCACGGGCGAGACGCTGGAAGAGTTGTCTCGTGCGTATGTCTTTCCGGCGACGCACTATGTCGCAGGTGTCGAGCGTATGGCTCGAGCGATTGCGGGCATTGAGGCCGAATTGCAAACCAGTCTGAGTGAGTTTGAACGTGAACAGAAGTTGCTTGAGGCGCAGCGGTTGAGGATGCGTACTCAATATGACCTCGAGATGATGGCGGAGGTCGGTTACTGCTCGGGGATTGAGAACTATTCGATGCACATCGACGGACGTGAGCCGGGTGAGCCTCCGTTCACATTGCTTGATTATTTCCCTGACGATTATCTGCTCGTGATAGATGAGAGCCATGTCGCAGTGCCGCAGTTGCATGGCCAATATGCGGGTGACCGCAGTCGAAAAAATGTGCTCGTCGAACATGGCTTCCGTTTGCCAAGCGCCCGAGATAACCGACCATTGACCTTCGATGAAACGATGGAACGCATCAATCAATGTGTGTTCTTGTCAGCGACACCAAGTGACTATGAATTGTCGATCTCTGACAACGTCGCAGAGCAGATCGTGCGCCCGACGGGGCTTGTTGACCCTGAGGTCATTGTTCGGCCGACGAAAGGCCAGATCGATGATCTCATCGAAATGGTTAGTGAGCGGGTGACCAAAGGTGATCGTGTGTTGGTGACGACGCTGACGAAGAAGATGGCCGAGGACCTCACTGATTATTTGCTTGAGCAAGGGTTGCGGGTCAGGTATCTGCATTCAAATATTGACACGATCCAACGCATCGAAATTCTTCGGGCACTTCGCCTCGGTGAGTTTGATGTGCTGGTGGGCATCAACCTGTTGCGTGAGGGTCTTGACCTCCCTGAGGTGTCGCTCGTGTGCATCCTCGACGCGGACAAAGAAGGGTTCTTGCGAAGTGAGACCTCACTCATTCAGATGATTGGTCGTGCCGCCCGAAATGTTGACGGGCAGGTGGTGATGTATGCCGACCGGGTGACCAATTCGATGGAGAGAGCGATTTCTGAGACGAAACGCCGTCGCAATGTGCAGCTTGCGTACAACGAAGAGCACGGCATCGATCCGCAGACGATCCGAAAAGCGGTCGGCGATATTTTGTCGATGTTGCGGCCTGATGCGGGTACGACTCCGGTGCCTGGCAAAGATCGCCGTCGGAAGCGTGAGCGAGAAAAGGTGCAGCGTGAGTTGGCGTCACTCCCTGAGAAGGAAATTGCCCGTCTCATTCAAAGTCTCGAAGAGGAAATGCATGAGGCTGCTGTCGAATTGAAGTTTGAGTATGCGGCCCGGCTGCGAGATGAGATCGCGGATCTTCGCCGTGAACTCCGTGACGCTCGGTGACTGAAGGCCGATTAGCCTCGCCAGTCGTGGCTCCTCGTTCAACAACAGCTTCAAAGGCTGGGTCTCGTCCCGCAGCGAAGAAAAAGGGGAGCGCTGCCGCAAAATCTGGTGCAGCGAAAAAGGCGCCGGCCTCCTCTCCGAAGGCGCAAGCAGCCGATCGTGCCCGGCGGTCAGCGGCTCGGGCCGCAGCTGGAGACGCCCCGGTCATCACCGTGAGAGGCGCCCGAGAGCACAACCTAAAGAATGTGTCGGTCGAAGTTCCGAGAGATCGTTTGGTGGTGTTCACCGGCTTGTCGGGCTCGGGTAAGTCAAGCCTCGCGTTTGACACGATTTACGCAGAAGGGCAGCGACGCTACGTCGAATCTCTGTCGTCGTATGCCCGGCAATTCCTAGGACAGATGGATAAACCTGACGTTGATGTGATCGAAGGTTTGTCGCCTGCGATTTCTATTGACCAGAAGTCGGCAAGTCGAAACCCGCGTTCAACGGTGGGAACGATCACCGAGGTCTACGACTATCTCCGTTTGCTGTACGCCCGGATCGGCGTGCAGCACTGCCCAGATGATGGTTCGCGCCTGCAGCGCCAAACCCCACAGCAGATTGTCGATCGGGTGCTTGAGCTCGAACCCGACACCAGGTTCCAGATTCTTGCGCCGGTGGTTCGTGGACGAAAAGGTGAGTACGAGACGCTCCTCGAAGACCTTTCAGGTCAGGGGTATGTGCGTGCTCGCATTGATGGTGAGACGGTTCAGATCGATGAGTTTTTGAAGGGCGAAGACCGGCTTGCTCGTTATGAGTCGCATGACATCGAGGTTGTTGTCGACCGTTTGGTGCTTCGCGAGGGAATCGAGCGGCGACTCACCGATTCGCTCGAGACTGCGTTGCAGCTTGCGGATGGTGTGGCTCAGGTGGACATCGTTCCCCGCGATGGTGACGAGGGTGAGACGTTGACGTTCAGCCAGCATCTTGCGTGTCCTGCGTGTGGGTCGAGTTATGACGAACCTGCTCCGCGCAATTTCTCGTTTAACTCGCCGTACGGAGCCTGCGAGACTTGCGATGGTCTTGGCACGACGTTTGAGGTCGACCCTGAACTTGTGATTCCTGATGTCGAAGTATCGGTGGTCGATGGAGCGATTGCGCCGTGGCGATCGGCCCACACGCAGTACTTCACCCGCATGCTTGAATCGGCGGCTGAAGCCAACGACATCGACCTCACTTTGCCGTGGAAAAATCTGCCGGCGAAGCATCAGAAGATTCTTCTTGGCGGTGCTCGGGGGCGGCTGACGGTGAAATACCGCAACCGCTACGGACGGTCGCGAACGTTCTCATCGGAGTTCGAGGGAGTGATTCCGTGGATCAAACGTCGCCACGAATCTGCAGATAGTGACTGGACTCGTGAGCAGTTTGAGGGGTACATGCGTGAGGTGCCGTGTTCGGCCTGTGACGGCGCCCGACTGAAGCCGTTCACGCTTGCGGTGACGATTAACGACCGGAATATTTCGCAGGTCTGTGAGATGTCGATCGCCGATTCTGCGGAATTTCTTGCGGGTCTAGAACTGTCTGACCGAGATCGCATGATTGCCGAGCGCGTGACAAAAGAGATCAATGCTCGACTCGGCTTTTTACTCGACGTCGGTCTCGATTACCTCACCTTGGCGCGATCGGCGGGAACGCTGGCGGGAGGAGAGGCGCAACGCATTCGGCTTGCAAGCCAGATTGGTTCTGGTCTGGTGGGCACCTTGTACGTGCTCGACGAGCCATCGATCGGTCTGCACCAGCGTGATAACCGCCGGCTGATCGACACGTTGACGCGTTTGCGTGATCTTGGCAACACGGTGATTGTCGTCGAACACGACGAAGAGACCATTCGTGAAAGCGACTGGATTGTTGACATCGGCCCAGGGGCCGGCGAGCACGGTGGCGAAATTGTGTACTCGGGGCCAGTTCCTGGTGTTGAAAAGGCTTCTGCATCGGTGACCGGTGATTATCTTGCGGGCCGTCGGGAGATTCCGGTGCCCGAACTGCGGCGTGCCCGAGGGGAGCATTCGCTAGGAATCATTGGTGCTCGTGAACACAACTTGCAAGATGTTGATGTTGATATTCCGCTCGGAAATTTTGTTGCGGTGACGGGTGTGTCAGGTTCTGGAAAGTCAACCCTCGTCCGTGACATTTTGTTGCCGGTGTTGATGCAGCGGATTTATTCGTCGAAGACCCCTGCCGGTAAGCATCGTCGAATCGATGGCATTGAACACCTCGACAAGGTGATCGATATGGACCAGTCGCCGATTGGCCGCACTCCGCGTTCAAACCCGGCGACGTATACCGGGGTGTTTGACCACATTCGCAAACTGTTTGCGGCAACAAATGAGGCGAAGATGCGTGGCTATCTTCCCGGCCGGTTCTCGTTCAATGTGAAGGGTGGTCGTTGCGACGCCTGCTCAGGTGACGGGACGATCAAGATCGAAATGCACTTCTTGCCCGACGTGTATGTGCCGTGTGAGGTTTGCAAGGGTGCCCGCTACAACCGCGACACTCTCGATGTTGAGTTCAAAGGCAAGAACATCGCCGATGTGTTGAATATGCCGGTGGCTGAGGCTGTTGAGTTCTTTAGTAATCAGCCTTCGATCGCCCGCTATCTGCAGACGTTGATGGATGTTGGGCTCGGTTATGTTCGGCTCGGCCAATCGGCTCCGACGTTGTCGGGTGGTGAAGCCCAGCGAGTGAAGTTGGCGACCGAACTTGCGAAGCGTTCCACCGGTCACACCATTTACTTGCTCGATGAACCGACGACGGGTTTGCACTTTGAAGATGTCCGGCGTCTGCTCACGGTGTTGGGCCGTCTTGTCGACCAGGGCAACACCGTGCTCGTGATTGAGCACAATCTCGATGTGATTAAGACCGCTGACTGGTTGATCGACCTTGGCCCCGAAGGCGGGGTTGGAGGCGGAACCATTGTTGCCGAAGGCACGCCAGAGCAGGTCGCCGCAGTCGATACCTCTCACACGGGGGGTTTCCTGCGAAACTTGCTCGCGTGATCCAACCGTCGATCGACACTCTCGAACACCGGGCCGAGTTACAGCGGCGCACATTGACGACGTTGCGGGTTGCAGTGGTGCCCGGGCAGGCTGCAGTTGCTGGCACCGTTGCGGTCGTATCGCTGCTCGCAAAAGACATGTTGGGTTCAGACCGACTCGCCGGACTCGGGTCAGCGGCGTTCACGTTCGGTGCGGCGTTGACGTCGATTCCATTGGCTGCATTTATGCGTCGACGTGGGCGGCGCCCGGGTCTCGCTCTTGCGCTTGGCATCGGGTCGTTTGGTTCGCTCGTTGCGGCCGCTGGTGGTCAGACACGTATGTTCTGGCTGTTCATCATCGGCATGTTGCTGTTCGGTTCGGGCCAGGCCGCTTCGTTGGGTGCCCGGTATGCCGCAGCTGATCTCGCAACCGATGATGAGCGCGCAAAAGCGATTGGTGCTGTGGTGTGGATCGGCACCTTGGGCGCAGTGTTCGGTCCGCTGTTCACGCCGTTAGAGAAACGCTTCGGTATTGCGATCGGGCTTGACGAATATGTGGGCCCATATCTGTTCGCGGCGGCGCTGTTCGCATTAGGGGCGCTTGCATACCTCGTGTTTTTGCGACCTGACCCGTTAGTCGTTTCGAATGCGGTTGACCCAACTGCTGAGCGAGCTCGGCCGATCAAACAGGTTCGTAACTCTTTCGGTGAGATTCGAAAGTCAAAACACGCAGTGCTCGGATTGGTGGCGATGGCGGGCGCGCAGGCGTCGATGGTCGGTGTGATGACGATGACACCTCCGCATATGGCTGACCATGGTCATGCTGATCTCTCTGCGATGGTGCTTGCGTTGCACATCGTCGGAATGTTTGGCCTTGCTCCGCTGGTTGGACGGTTCGTTGACCGCACTGGAGCGGTGAAGTCGGTGCTCTTGGGTGCTGTGTTGCTCGGAGTGAGCACGATCACTGTTCAGATTGCCGGGTATGTGCCGGCACTTGTGTTTATTGGTCTGTTCCTGCTGGGTCTCGGCTGGAACATCGGGCTCATCGCCGGAACATCTTTGCTGACGTCGTCGGTGCCAGTGCATGCCCGAGTCGAGGCTCAGGGCACAGGAGATCTCACGTTGAGTTTGTGTGGAGCGATTGCTGCGCTGGGGTCAGGCTTCGTGAAGCAATCGTTTGAATATCACATTCTTGCCGACCTGGCGACGGTGCTCGCCGGCGGGATGTTGTTGTACGCGCTGTACGTGCGGGCAGCGTCTAACGCAGCCGCTTCGATAGCTCATTAAGGCGCTTTTTCTCATCTGATGAGAGGGCGTCGAGCCCTCCTGATGACACCTTGTCGAGTAAGCCGTCGAGCTCGTCTTGAAGCGCTTGGGTTGCAGGCGAGGCCGCAGGTGGTTCCCATGGGCCGCTTACGACTTGCGATCCTCCACGGCTCCGGTTGGGGCGGCGGACTTTTCCTCGAGTCGAACGGGTTGGCTTTTTGTGCCGTGTGTTATTGGTGAATCGAGGAATCATGTCGAGACGATCGGCGAACCCCCATTGACGCACGGTGACGAGGGCGGTGCCGATGGCGAGCAGCATCACCAGGAGTGACCCCCAGATGCGGTCGCCGACGAAGCGCAGGATGTCGATGCCTACGAAGATCAAGGCGATGATCCATGCCGGGATGCCGAAGAAGAACGGAGCGTCTGGGTTCTCGGCGGCGAAAATAGCCAGCATCACGGTGCCGAGCAGCCCGAGCCCCATTTCTGCCGCGGTTGGAAGGTCTCCGATGATCGAGACGAACAGTGTGGGCGCAACGGTGATGGCGAGGATGAGTCGGGTGAATCGAATTCGGCCCACCATTTCTTCAACGATGTGTCCGAAGTACCAGAAGAAGAACAGGGTGATGAGCACCCAGACGCTCGTTGGCGGGGTTGCGATTGGCCAAGTGATGAGGCGCCAGATTTCGAATTGGCGTACTGCTGACGGGTGGAAGACGAGTTTGGCGAACCATTCGATGCTGACGGCGTACAGAAACATCGAGATGATGCCCGAGCCAACGAGAAATGCGGTCGTTGTCACGTCGATGTTGCCAAGTTTGAACCAGCCGTCGCGAGAACGAGGGCCTGGTATGCCGAAATTGAATCGTTGTGCCACGTCTCCACGGTACTGGCACCGCAACGCTGTGTGCAGTCTCTGCTCGTAGTCTCTTGGAAGTGATCGAGCGACCGCCCACAGGAACGATTCCGGATGAGCCCGGGTCGTACCAATTTAAAGATGCTCATGGTCGCGTCATCTATGTGGGTAAGGCGTCGAGTCTTCGGCATCGCTTGAGCAGTTATTTCCAGCGGGCAGATCGGTTGCACCCTCGAACCCGTCAAATGGTCGAGACCGCCGAGTCGGTCGAGTGGACGATTGTGCGCAACGAGGTTGAGGCGTTGATGCTCGAGTATTCGCTCATCAAGCAGCATCGACCACGGTTCAATGTTCGGTTGCGTGATGACAAGAGTTATCCGTTTCTTGCGGTGACGACCGATGAGGAGTGGCCAAGGGCGATGGTGACTCGGGGTGCTCGTCGAAAAGGAGTTCGGTATTTCGGGCCGTATGCCCATGCCTATGCGATTCGTGAGACGCTCGACTTGCTGTTGAGGTCGTTTCCTGTTCGTACCTGCTCGCCGGGCAAGTTTCGTCAGCACGAGCGTCTCGGCCGTCCGTGCCTGTTGTTTCACATCGAGAAGTGCGCAGGGCCGTGCGTCGGAGAGGTGTCAGCAGACGACTACGAGTCGATGGTGAACGAACTGTGCGGCTTTCTCGGTGGTGATACCGATGAGGTGGTGGCCCGTCTTGCCGGTGAGATGGGTGATGCCGCAAAGGCCCTTGAGTTTGAAAAAGCGGCACGGTTGCGTGATCGGCTCGAGTCGGTCGAGCGAGCGATTGAGCGTCAGCAGATGGTGGCTGAACGTGATGAAGACCTCGACATCATCGGCGTCTCCGATGACGAGTTGGAGGCATCGGTGCAGGTGTTCTTTGTACGTCGTGGACGGGTTGTCGGCCGCAAGGGGTTTGTGCTCGACAAGGTTGAAGAACTCTCCGATGGTGCGCTTGTCGGAAGGGTGATGGAGTCGATGTATGGCGATGAGCCGCCAACCGGGTTGCCGAAGCAGGTGTTGGTGCCGACGGTGCCCGATGACGTTGGGCTTTATGAAGAGTGGCTTGCCATGCTTCGAGGTTCGAAGGTTGCGATCCGGGTGCCGCAGCGTGGTGATCGACGGCAGTTGCTCGAGACGGTGACCCATAATGCTCGAGAAGAGTTTGTGCGGCACCGGATGCGTCGGGCGAGTGACCACAATACGAGAAGTCGGGCCTTGACCGAGTTGCAAGACGCATTGCAGCTTCCTGAGGCGCCGTTGCGCATCGAGTGCTACGACATGGCGCATTTGCAGGGCACTGATTACGTCGGTTCGATGGTGGTGCTTGAAGACGGCATGCCCGCGAAAAAGGAGTATCGACGTTTCAAAGTCAACATCGACGGCAATGATGACTACGCGGCGATGGAGGAGGTGCTGACTCGTCGATTACAGGCTTACCTCGATGAGCGTGATCAGCCGATCGAAGAGCGTGGTGAGAAACCAGGGAAGTTTGCGTACCCCCCACAGTTGCTCGTGGTCGATGGGGGTAAGGGGCAGCTCGGGGTTGCTGAGCGAGTGGTGAACGAACTTGGGTTGGCCGATGAAATTCCTGTTGCGGCTCTCGCAAAGCGGTTTGAAGAGGTGTATGTGCCAGGCTCCTCAGCGCCAGTTCGCATTACACGTGGTTCTGAGGCGCTATTTATGTTGCAACGCATTCGTGATGAGGCACATCGATTTGCGAATTCGTTCCACCGTGAGCGACGTTCGAAGCGGATGACGACGAGCAGCCTCGACGGCATTCCGGGTCTTGGGCCAGCTCGCAGGGACCGCCTGGTGAAGGCGTTGGGTGGTGTGCGGGCGGTGAAAGCAGCCGATCTTGAGTCGTTGCAAGCGCTGTCGTTTCTGCCCGATGCGGTGGCGCAGGCGGTGTACGACAAGTTCCACTCCGACGCTACATAGCAGCAAGTGTTCAGAGTTGGCTGATGACCTCGGTGTGAAGTCGATCGAGATGCTCTTTCCGGGCTGCAGGTTCTGACCCCATCAGCCAATCGGGCACGATGAACTCATCGAAGCCAAGTTCGTGGTACTGGTTGAGTATTCCGATGAGTTCGTCTGCTCCGCCGGCAATGGTGCGGGGGCCGAGAGGCCCTTCGAGTGCCGTTGCGTTTGCCGCGGCGTCATCGCTGAGGTGTACGGCCACCTGCACTGAGGTGTGGAGGGTCGCTGGGTCGCGGCCGACGCGTTCGCAGGCGGCGTGCATTGCACTGAGGCGCTCGCCGGCGCTGTCGGGGTGACCCCAGGTATTCCACTCTTCGGCGTGGCGTGCGGTGATCCGCAGCATGCGATTTCCGCCGGTGCCGACAAGTATCGGTAGTTGTTGTTGCACGGGTTTTGGTTCGCAGGGTGCGTCGGTGATGGTGTACATAGATCCTGCAAAGGTTGTGCGTGGCTCGTTGAGCAACGAGCGAATAATTTGGATCGCTTCTTCGAAGCGGTCGACGCGCGGTTTAGGTGCTTCGAGTTCGATGCCGTAGGCGACGTGTTCATTGATTTGCCAGCCTGCACCGAGGCCGAGCACGAATCGGCCATCTGACACGTGGTCGATGGTTGCTGCTCGGTTCGCAAGGAGTGCTGGATGGTGAACCGATGTGGGGGCAACGAGCGGTCCGAGGCGGAGTTGTTCGGTAACGACAGCGACCGCAGGTAACAGTCCCCACACTTCGTGTGAATTGCCATCGTTCACTTTTGTGTTGCCGGTGTTTGGCATGTAGTGGTCGGCGAACCACATGCCATACCAGCGGCCGTCGTCGAGCCAGCGGGCGAGGTCGAGCACTTCATCAACCGGGTATTTGATATTTGGCCACACAGAAAACTTCACGTTGTGAACCGTAGTGTGGGCTCTGTGTCTGGAGACTTATCGCGCCGTCTGTGGGAAGAGCATGCTGAGTGGTGGATTGATGGTTTCACCGACGGCGCCGACCCTGAATATGAAGACCAGATCATTCCGCTCGTGGTGCGAGAACTTGCAGGGGTTGCGACGGTTCTCGACATCGGCACCGGAGACGGTCAGATAGCGCGGGCGCTGTCTGCGACCGGTTGTGCGGTGACCGGGGTTGATCCGACGTCGGCACAAATTTCGGTTGCGGTCGAGCGGGGCGGTGGGCCGCGCTACGTGCAGTCGGGGGCGTGTCCGCTTCCGTTTGATGACGAAAGTTTTGATGCCGCTCTTGCCTGCTTGGTGTTCGAACATATTGATGATGTCGATGGTGCGATTAGCGAGGTTGCTCGGGTGCTGCGCCCAGGCGGTTTATTCAATTTCTTGTTGAATCACCCGTTACTGCAAACCCCAGACAGCGGATGGATCGATGACCATATGGTCGAGCCTCCCGAGCAGTACTGGCGTATCGGCAATTATCTCGATGAGGCCGAGACGATCGAGCAGGTCGAATTGGGTGTGCACATCAGGTTTTTGCATCGGCCGCTGTCGCGCTATCTCAATGCTCTCGCCGATAATGGTTTGCTGCTCGAGCGCATGGAAGAACCGGCCCCTCCTGAGCGTTTTCTTGCTCAGGCTCCTGAATATTTCGAAGCAGCGTCGGTGCCACGGTTGTTGCATCTTCGACTTCGAAAAGTCGTGAATTGACAGCGTTGAAGGTTGTGTCGCTGATCGTCGGTCTAAGGTTTGGGCGTGGGTGAGATCGTCGTCATTACCGGGCTGTCGGGAGCGGGGCGTTCTGCGGCGGCCGGGGTGTTAGAAGATCTTGGCTTCTACGTCGTCGATAATTTGCCGACATCTCTGGTGCCGACGATTGTGGAGCTTGCGGCAAAGCCGGGTGCCGGTATTGATCATCTGGTTCTCGTGTCAGGTCGCAATCATGCGGAGTTGTTGACTCATGTCAATGATCTGAAGGCGGCAGGCCACCGGGTTTCGATGCTCTATTTGGAGGCGTCGACCCAGATGTTGGTGAAGCGGTACGAGGCAACCCGGCGCCGGCACCCGTTCGATACCGACGGCTCTGGGGTGTTGGAGGCGATCGACCGTGAACGAGTGGCTCTTGAGGAAGTAAAGGGTGCCGCTGATCTTGTCGTCGATACCTCTGAACTCAACGTGCATCAGTTGAAGGATCGAATCGTGTCGGCATTTTCTGAGACAGGTTCAACATCGATGCAGGTGTCGGTCGAATCGTTCGGCTACAAACACGGTATTCCGCTCGATGCCGACATCGTGATGGATGTGAGATTCTTGCCGAATCCTCATTGGGATGAGCAACTGCGCCCGCTTACAGGCCGCGACGAGCCGGTGAGTGAGTTTGTGTTGAACAACGAGGTCAGTCGGCGGTTTTTGAGCCATCTTGAGGCGTTGTTGCTCGACGTGATTCCGAGTTATCAGTCGGAGGGCCGCAACTATCTCACGATTGCAATCGGTTGCACCGGTGGCCGACATCGATCGGTGGCCATCGTTGAGCATCTGGTTGGTCGCCTCGGTGAGTGCGAGGTGAAGGCGGTTGCCTCACATCGCGATGTCGACGGGCGCTGAATCTTTCGTTCGCCCCGCGAGTTGTGGCGCATCTGCATCTTGTGCCGCGCGTCTGACTACTCTTGCCAACGACCGTGTGGTCAGAGAATGTGAAAGGACCTCCCATGACTGTTCGTGTTGGTGTTAACGGATTTGGACGTATTGGCCGCAACTTTTATCGTGCGGTGCTTGCCCAGGGCGCAGACGTTGAGTTCGTTGCAGTGAATGATTTGGGTTCGCTTGATCAGATGGCTCACCTGTTGAAGTACGACTCGGTGATGGGTCGCCTCGATCTGAATGTGAAGGTGGTCAAGGGTGGAATCAAAGTTGGCAGTCACACCATCCGGGTGTTGTCGGAGCGTGATCCAAAAGCGCTGCCGTGGGGTGACCTTGGTGTCGATGTCGTTGTCGAATCGACGGGTATTTTCACCGATCGTGAGAAAGCCGCAATGCATCTTGAGGGCGGTGCACCGCGAGTGATCGTGTCGGCGCCGTCGAATGGTGCGGATATCACCATCGTCTATGGCGTCAACCACACTGATTTCGACAAGAAGAAGCACCAGGTCATTTCGAACGCAAGTTGCACGACAAACTGTTTTGTTCCTCTCATCAAGGTGCTCGATGACGCGTTCGGTGTGAAGCAGGGTCTCATGACGACCGTGCACGCATACACCGGCGACCAGTCACTTGTTGACGGCCCACATAATGACCTCCGTCGTGCTCGTGGAGCGGCGATCAACATTATTCCGACATCGACTGGGGCAGCTCGGGCAACGAGTTTGGTGTTGGCATCGATGAAGGGTCGGCTCGATGGCACCTCGCTTCGAGTGCCGGTGCCGACGGGTTCGATTACTGACGTGACTGCGACCTTGAAGAAGAAGGCCTCGGTTGACGACATCAACGCTGTGTTCGCAGCGGCAGCCAAAAAGGGTGACCTGAAGGGCATCTTGAAGTACACCGAAGACCCAATCGTGTCGAGCGACATTGTCGGCGATCCGCACTCTTCGATTTTCGATGCAGGCATGACGATGTCGATGGGCGACCTGGTGAAGGTGTGCTCGTGGTACGACAACGAGTGGGGCTACTCAAACCGTTTGGTCGACCTGGTTCGCTACGTCAGCCGCGGTCGCTGATCTGCAATGACAGACGAGTCACTCCGCATCCCCATTCTCGAAGATCTCGGTGATGTCACCGGACGTCGGGTCCTGGTTCGCACAGATTTCAATGTGCCGTTAGAGGAGCGTGCGGGGTCGCAGGTCGTTGTTGACGATTTTCGTATTCGCGCTGCGTTGCCGACGGTTTCGTGGCTGTTGGAGCGTGGCGCCCAGGTGGTGTGTGCGAGTCATCTCGGTCGGCCAAAGGGCCAACCAGTTGATCAGTATTCGATGGACCCGGTGCGTGCACGGCTGAGCGAACTCGCCCCCGGGGTTGAGTTGCTGGAGAACCTTCGATTCAACCCTGGCGAAGAAGCAAACGATGATGCCTTTGTTGCGTCGCTGACCGATGGAATTGACTTCTATGTGAACGACGCGTTCGGTGCGTCGCATCGTGCTCATGCGTCAATCGTTGGTCCGCCGAGGTCGATGCCTTCTGCGATGGGCCGCCTGTTGCAGCAAGAGGTCGAAGTGTTGACGGGGCTGCGAGACAAGCCGAAGCGACCATTTGTTGCGGTGCTTGGCGGGGCAAAGATCTCCGACAAGTTGGGGGTTGTTGAGGCGTTGCTATCGGTGGTCGATCAACTTGTGATCGGCGGTGCAATGTGCTTCACGTTTTTCGCGGCTCAGGGCAAACCCATTGGTGATTCGCTGTTTGAACCTGAAATGGTGGAGACCTGTGGACGGATCCTCGAAACCGCGGGCGACAAGATCGTGTTGCCGGATGACATGGTCGGTGTCGACGCCTCTGGAGAGTTCGCAACGTTCGGAACTCGTCTGCCTGAAGGGTCGAAGGGTTTCGATATCGGGCCGGGTTCGGCGGCTGCATTTAGCGATGTGGTGATGGATGCTCGAATGGTGTTTTGGAATGGACCGATGGGTATGTTCGAAGACGGACGATTCGCTGGTGGCACGAGAACGGTTGCTGAGGCGATGGCTGAAACAAAAGCGTTCACGGTTGTTGGCGGTGGGGATTCTGCCGCTGCGCTTGCCCAGTTCCGTTTGGATGATGAAGTAGATCATGTGTCAACTGGCGGGGGAGCGAGCCTCGAACTGCTCGAACTCGGTGACCTTCCCGGTCTTGCTGCACTGAGAGGTGCCCCTAATGCCTGATGTTCGCACTCCGCTGATCAGCGGTAACTGGAAGATGAACCTCGACCATTTTGAGGCTCTTCGAAATTTGCAGAAACTCGCGTGGCTGCTGCCGAAAGACATCTATCAGCGGTCAGATGTGAGCATCCACCCGCCGTTTACCGATATTCGTACGTTGCAGACCTCGATTGAGGCTGACCGGATGGACATTCTGCTCGGAGCTCAGCATTGTCATCACGAAGTGACCGGAGCCTTCACTGGTGAGGTCTCCCCGCTGTTTTTGCAAAAGCTTGACGTGAAACTCGTCATCTGTGGCCATAGCGAACGCCGAGATATTTTCGGTGAGACCGATGAGATGGTGAACGCAAAGGTGAAAGCGATTTTGAAGCACAACATGACACCAATCATGTGTGTGGGCGAGTCGTTGGCTGAGCGTGAAGCAGGTGAGACCGAGGCGAAGGTGCTTGGTCAGGTGGTCAACGGTTTGCAGGGTGTGAAGAAGGTAGAAGTTGGCTCGATGGTGATTGCGTACGAGCCGATTTGGGCGATCGGCACGGGTAAAACTGCGACCGCTGATGACGCTCAGCAGGTCTGTGCCTCCATTCGTGCGGCGGTGACGGCGTCGTTCGGGGCTGATGCTGGTGCATCGGTTCGCATTCAATATGGCGGTTCGGTGAAACCTGGAACAACCGAAGAGTTGATGGCACAGCCTGATATCGATGGTGCACTGGTGGGTGGGGCAAGTCTTGACCCGGACGATTTTTCGCAGATCGTCAAAATTGCTGCTGGCTAGGTTTGACGCGCCGAATCTTCGACGTCACTCACTGGTACGTTCAGTATCAGCATGAAACACTCGATAGTTCCTTCGCGGCATCGAAGCCCGCTAACTGGTGTGCTGTGCATGTCTGCAGCCCTGCTGCTCGCTGCATGTTCAGGCGGAGATGCGGTCGAATCCACAACGAGCGCTGTTGTGCAAACGACAACCACCGTTGCGCAACCCGAAGAAGTAACCGCTGACGATGCTGCGTCGAGCGACGTATCAACAACGACGAGCAGTGCTGTTCCGACGACGACGTTGCCGATTCCAGATACCGCAGTGATGCAATTGGCGTTTCAGTTCGCTGCTGATGCCTATTGGCCCGATGGCGCCAAGATCGGTGTCGATGATGTGCGTTGCACGGTTGATGCGTTGCGATCGACGCCGGGCTCGGTCGGTGTCGAGGCGTATGACGCGGTGATCGATGTTCGAGAGGGACGTGCTGAAGATCTCGTCGAGGTGTACTTCGACCGTTTCGTCGGCAACTATCGAGTGTTGTTCGATCGACTGCTGCAGGCCTCCGCTATTGAATCGTGCAGCGATGTGACCACTGCGTTTGATGATGAGGCTCCTGCGGGGTGGGGTGTGTTCTCGGTTGAAGCGTGGAACACCGCTCAGATGATGTTGGTGCCATCGCATTCTGGCGAAGAAGAATCGGAGT
Source organism: uncultured Ilumatobacteraceae bacterium (assembly GCA_965660025.1). Classification (GTDB taxonomy): domain Bacteria; phylum Actinomycetota; class Acidimicrobiia; order Acidimicrobiales; family Ilumatobacteraceae; genus Casp-actino5. The sequence continues at coordinate 28,700 of CBFHYI010000017.1, forward strand.
CGTTTGGGTTCGAACGTCTCGTGGTGGTGCCGGTGGGAAGCTCCGCGGTGGAAGTTGATCTTCTTCGGTCGGGGCAGATTGATGTCATTATTCCAGACGTGTCGCTTGAGACAGTCGAGGGGTTATCAGACCCCAATTTGGGCTTCGAGCAATTTGATTTGGGACGACACGAAGACATGTATCTTCGCTCGACTGGTGTCTTTAGCGATCCGTTTTTCCGTGAAGCATTCTGGTTGTCGGTTGATCGCGAAGCGTTAGTTGACGAGGTGTACGCGCCTCTGCTGGGGCCAACCGAGGTGTGGAACTGTGGCCCGGTGACCTTTGACGAGTGGTGTTCTGGGCAAACTCCGTTCGCCGGGTCGTACAACGCTGATGCTGCTGCACAGATGTTGACGGAGGCCGGCTGGACGTTTGATGGTGACAGTTACTGGCAAGACGAAACTGGTGAGCCGCACGAGATCACGTGGCTGGTCGCCGGTGCTCGAGCCCGCCAAGATCAACTTGTCGATGTACTCGTACCGATGATGCGAGATATGGGCTTCCGTTTGAAGGTTGAGTCGGTGGGAAGTGAGTTCGAGTTCTCCGATCGGCTTGCCGCTGGTGATTGGGATCTCGCGGTGTATGCGCAGTCGGGCTTGGCTGATGTCGGGTTGTTTGCTGCCGCGCATTCGTGTGCTGAGTTCTCGACTGCTGAGCGTGAGGGCTGGAACGTCAACGGCTTCTGCGATGCTGAGTCTGATGCGTTGCTCGATCGAGCGCTCACGGTTCGAAATGAAGATGATCAGGTTGCAGATATTCAGGCTGTTCTCGGTCGGATGGCGAAGACTCATCATGTGCTGCCGTTGGTGAGGTTGCCGTCGACGGTTGCGTGGCGGCCTGACACGGTTGGTCCTGAGGAGGCTGTTTCTGCGATTGGTGAATCGGGGTTGTTGTCGATCGAGCAGTTGATCGCACTTGAAGATCTTGACGGTGATGGCACGATCTTTATTGGGGTTGAAGAATGGGCTGCGTGTGCGAACCCAGTGCTGAGCTGCGGTGCAGACGGCTGGTTTGGCGATGGAATTGGGGCACTGGCGGTGCCTGGCATCTGGACCACTGATGACGGGGTGACGATCACGCATTCATCGTTGGTGCGCCAAGCTCCATTTGTGACCGAACTTCGCTGACCGCACCCCGTTTGGTGGCGATAGCCTCTTAGACGTGCGTGATGTAATGCTGTACGTGATGTTGGTCATCAACATCGTGTCAATGATCGGGACGATTTCTGGGGTGTTGTTGCACTCTGGTCGTGGTGGCGGTCTGTCTGACATGTTTGGTGGTGGCGGTGGAGCTGCACTCGGGTCAACCGCGGCAGAACGCAACTTGAACCGCATCACTACGGTGTTTGCTCTTGCCTGGATCTCGTCGGTCCTCGCATTGAGCTTCCTTTACATTCGCTGAGAGGTGTGTCGTCGGCAATGTGCAGTTGCTGTTGTTGCCGATAGCCTCTCCTCACCACGTCGGAGTGGCGGAATGGCAGACGCGCTAGCTTGAGGTGCTAGTGCCCTACTAATGGGCGTGGGGGTTCAAGTCCCCCCTCCGACACCAGCAGTCGCTCGTTCTCGTGAACCAGTTGCGGCTCATGTGCGCACCTAGTTCACGGGTTCGCCGGTGACGGGTACGTGAAGCTGCCGACCGGTCTTCCGGCACCGGCAACGTTTGTCCCGTGAAGTCACTCCC
>CBFHYI010000018.1:0-30289 GCA_965660025.1 uncultured Ilumatobacteraceae bacterium
GGCGAGAAGGAACGCGGCCATCGTTCGGGTCGCACCAGCCGCAGGCTCGATGACATACGGCACGTACCGCTCATTCGTTGCCTGGTCGAAATAGTCAAGACGCTCACCAGAATGCTGAGCGTGCTGCGTGAGGTCGTAATCGGTGCGTTGCGCAATACCTTCGAGTTCATCCCAGCCCCAGGGGAACATGAACTCAACGTCCGCGGTTCCGGTTGAGTAGTGCGAGAGCTCATCATCATCGTGAGCGCGAAGGCGCAGCATCGAATCGGGAATACCCAGGTCTCGATACCACTCGAGGCGGTGCTGACACCAGTACTCGTACCACGACGGACCATCTGCAGGTGGCACGAAGAACTCGAGTTCCATCTGCTCGAATTCACGAGTGCGGAAGATCCAGTTTTGAGGAGTGATCTCGTTTCGGAAACTCTTACCCACCTGCGCAATGCCGAACGGTGGTCGCTTACGGCTCGTCTGCAGCACGCTTGCGAAGTTGGTGAACATTCCTTGAGCCGTCTCCGGACGAAGGTAGGCATCGGCTCCTGCATCAGCAACCGGCCCCGCCTGCGTCTTGAACATCAGGTTGAACTGACGAGCCTCGGTGAACGAACCGGTGGTCCCACAATTCGGACATGTGTTGGGATCGTCCAACTTGTCTTGACGATGTCGGGTTTTGCACTCGGTGCAGTCGACGAGCGGATCAGAAAAGTTCGCCAAATGTCCAGATGCCTGCCAGACCTCGGGCGGACCGAGAATCGCCGCATCGATGAGCACGACGTCATCTCGCTGCTGCACCATGGCGCGAACCCACGCCTCTTTCACATTTCGCAGCAACAGCGACCCGAGCGGGCCGTAGTCGTAGGTCGACCGAAATCCGCCATAGATCTCTGCCGACGGGTAAACAAAACCACGCCGCTTACACAGGTTGACGATTTGGTCGAGATCGGATGCGGGCATACCCAACAGGCTACGGACATCATCGCCCAACGGCTCAATGACGTTCGAAGACTGACACTGTTCGGAGTCGACGTTCAATGTGATGCTCAAGTGCCCTCGTCGCCAACGCAGTGACCTCACTTGTCGCCGCAGACTCCTCCAACGCAAGAGCCTGACGTAACCGACCGCCCAGAATGTCGCGCATGATGTCGAGCGCGGCTGGCGATATCGATGTTCCCGAACGGCAACGTCGACACAGCGCACCGCCCTCATTGAGATCGAAGGCGACAAGGGCGGTGTCTCCCCCATCAGCCTCACCACAGCGCACACAGCCATCGAGCACCGGCGACAGACCCGACATCGCAAGCACTTTCCAGAAGAACGCTGCGACGTTAAGCGGCGACGGTGACTCACCAATCGTTCGTAACACGCCGACGAGCATCATGTAGAGACGCTCATCTGGTTCGCCTTCCAGCGACAGTTGGTCGGCGGCCTCTACCACCGCCATGCCCTGCGCCGCCCGATCGAGCGATGACAACAGCGGCGTCAGACCATCAACCGATTCGGCCTGACTCACCAGATCAAGATCTCGACCTTTCCGAAGTAGAACCTCGACATGGCTCATCGGCTCCAAACGAGACCCAAACTTTGAGTTTGTGCGGCGAACACCCTTTGCGACCGCCCGAACCTTGCCGAAGCGCTGCGTCAGCAGCACGACGATGCGGTCAGACTCCCGCAGTTTGTAGGTGCGAAGAATGACAGCTCGGTCACGATAGAGCTCACCATTGGCAACCGCCGGTGAACTCATGCGTCGAGGCCCCCAAATCGACGGCGACGCTGACCAAACTGTGTGACTGCTGCTACGAGATCTTGGGCGCCAAAACGCTCCCAATCGATGTCGGTGAAGACCAATTCGGCATACGCAAGCTCCCACACCAACGATGGGGGCAGACGATCACTTCTTCCGCAAATGACCACCAAATCAGGCTCGCCATCGGCAGGCTCGTACAACGACCCCGCAACCGACGCCTCATTGACCGGACCCTCACCAATCGAACGAAACGCATCGACAAGACGATGCCGTCCATCAGCCGTCGGGTCGATCACCAACCCACACGACTCGAGGTGCAGCACCTGGTCGACCTCAGCCTTCACCGCCGGCTCGCCTAACGCGCCATACGGCCGCAATGTCAACCAACTCACACCAAAGGCACTTGCAGCGGCAGAGAGCTCACGAGCCGACTCCATCCAACGATCGCGCTCACGCTGAGACCACTGCTCGCCACTTCCACCGACGATCAATAGATGGCGCAGCCCTAACGACTCTGGAGTTGCACCCGCAGACTCCCCGTTCATCGACCCATCCATCTCCTTATTGTTTCACTCCTGACCCCCTCCCCTGCGGACACGCAGCATCGCAGTAACGTCAAAGGAGCACCATGAATCCTGAACTCCACACCCTGCCGACAGGCCGTCACCACGTTGCGTGCATCATGGACGGAAACGGCCGCTGGGCCGAATCACGCGACCTGCCACGCACGGCAGGCCATACCGCAGGAGAGGAAAATCTTGCATCGATCGTTCGAGCCGCAGTGCAGCGTGACATCGGTTGGCTCACCGTATTTGGCTTTTCTACCGAAAACTGGGTGCGCCCACGCGCTGAAGTTCGCCACATTCTCGGGCTCCACGAACGACTCTTCGGTCGTGTCGAAGAACTCAACGACAACAACGTCCGTATCAGATGGATCGGACGACCATTCGATAGCCCTGAATCACGAACGCCCCGCTTCGTGCAGCGAGCGATCCGCAAAGCCATCGCCGACACCGCACACAACACCGGGATGGTGCTCACCGTGGCATTCGACTACGGCAGCCGATTCGAGATGATGAACGCCGCTCGCAGCGCCCGCGCAGATGGGTCTGATCTCAACATGGACGACATCACGAAACGCCTCCACGATGCCGATCTCCCACCGGTCGATGTGATGATCAGAACGAGTGGCGAAATTCGGGTCTCAAACTTTCTGCTGTGGCAGGCGGTCGGGGCAGCGATTCACTTCACCGATACCGCATGGCCCGATCTCAGCGCATCTGAACTCGATACCGCCCTGTCGCTCGTCGGGGCGTCGTGACCAACGACGACGCCGTTCTCGCGGCTCTCGACAATGTCACCGCCGCAATCCCAAATGCGGAGCACCGCCAAGGCCAACGCGAGATGGCATCACTCGTCAACACCAGTATTCAGCGGGGCACATCCGCTGTCATTCGCGCTGGAACAGGAACCGGCAAAACACTCGCCTATCTCATTCCCAGCATCGTTTCTGGCAACTCCACCGTCGTCGTCACCGCCACAAAAGCCCTTCAAGACCAACTCGCCCACAAAGACCTTCCATTTCTCGAACTTCACCTCGACACACCATCTGGCACCCCATTTACGTGGGCCGTACTAAAGGGCCGCTCCAACTATCTCTGTCGACAGCGAGTAGCCGAGATCGGCGGACTTCCGTCGGCCGATCGTGTTCAACTCTCACTCGAAGGCATTGACGACGAGGGTCGAGCCGAAGTGAAGCGTCTCGCAGAATGGGCCGATACCACCATCAGCGGTGACCTCACCGAACTCGACTGGTCACCAAGCGAGAGCACCATTCGGGCGGTCACCGTGAGTTCTGATGAATGCCCCGGTGCCGCACAATGTCCGCAAGGCGAATCATGTTTTGCTGAGTTCGCACGTTTCAACGCCGCATCAGCCGACGTTGTCGTCGTCAATGCCCACCTTTACGGGCTCAATATCGCCGCCGATGGTGCGCTACTCGGCGACCACGACGTCGTCATCTTCGACGAAGCCCACGTGCTTGAAGATGTGATGAGCGACACCGTGGGCGTCGAACTCAGCGCCGGGCGACTCGCTCGCGTGGCGACAGCCGTTCGACGAATTGTCGTTGACCCTGACCTCGACTCCGACCTCAGCTCACAAGCTGATGACCTCACTGCCCTACTCGAGCCCTACGCAGGTGAGCGCATTCTCCCACCTTTGCCTGCAGCGATGGCCGAGCTGCTTAGCAACGTGCGAAGTTCGCAAAACCGAGCGCTCACCCTTGTTTCAGAACTGTCGATCGACGATGTTGATGCCCAGCAGCGCCGGCTTCGAGCACAGGTCACACTCACTCGAGCAATCGACACCCTCGACCGATTCTTGAGCCCATCAACCGCCGACGTCATTTTTGTTTCAGGTGCGCCGGGATCTCGTCGTCTTGAACTCGCCCCCCTCGACGTCGGGCCAACCCTTGCCGACGGTGTCTGGTCGCAACGCACCGCAATACTCACCAGCGCAACCGTTCCCATAAACCTTGCCGACCGCATCGGTCTAGAGGGCGCCGACTTCGTCGATGTTGGTAGTCCATTCGATTACGAATCAAATTCGCTCTTGTACTGCGCGATGCATCTGCCGCAACCGAATGACCCCGGATTTCGAACGGCAATGCATGACGACCTCGAACAGCTGATCTCCGCGGCCGAAGGCAAGACCCTGGCACTGTTCACAAGTTGGTCAGCGATGGACGAGGCAGCCGAGGCGATGAGGGAGCGTTTACCGTTCCGAATACTCACTCAGCGAGACCTACCGAAACCCGCCCTTATTCGAGAATTCACCACCGACGAGGACAGTTGCTTATTTGCAACCGCCGGGCTCTTCCAAGGAATTGACGTGCCAGGGCGAGCCCTCTCACTGGTCGTCATCGACAGAATTCCCTTCCCTCGCCCCGATGATCCACTCCTCGGAGCCCGACGAGAACTCATCGGCCAACGAGCCTTCATGGAAATCGACCTCCCCCGCGCCGCGACAATGCTTGCCCAAGCGAGTGGGCGACTCATCAGAAGCGATAACGACCGAGGAGTCGTTGCGGTGATGGATCGCCGGCTTGGCACCGCCCGCTACCGCTGGGACATCATCTCGGCGCTACCGCCAATGCGTCGCACACGTGAACGGGCTGAAGCCGAGGCTCTCCTTCGCACCATCGCAAACGGATAGAGCGTCACGCACTCATGCAACAGTGATCCGCCGTTCCAGGTTCGTTATCAAGTTTGTTATCGAGAGATTCTTCGCTGTCGAGATAGAAGGGGTACCACCCGGTCAATCCGCATGATGAAACGAGCATCAGATACCGAAACCGCTGAAGTTGGGGTCACAGGGGCTGCTTTCATTCCACACTCATCTCAATCGATCTGTTGCATTCCGATACACAGGCCGCTCGACCTGCCATCTCAAAGGTTCGGACCGTTGCCCGTTGAGAACCCACGACAGATGTCATTGTTTTCGTTCCACCGGTATCGGCAAGGACTACGGTCAAGGGGATGACGGAAACGCAACTCGTACGGCACGAGGCCGTTCAAGGGATCTCAACGATCACCCTTGACTCCCAGCACAACCGGAACGCCCTCTCACGGCAGCTTCTTGACGAACTTCACCTCGCACTCGACGAAGCCGAAGCCAACGATGCAAGAGCCATCATTCTTCGGCATGAAGGGCCCGCATTCTGTGCTGGCGCCGACCTCAAAGAACGGTCTTCCGGGCCTCCCGACTCAGGCCCAATGGTGAACGCTCTTGAACGCCTGATGGATACGCCACGCCCCACCATCGCTGCCGTGAACGGTGCGGTGAGGGCCGGAGGGCTCGGCCTCATGGCCTCCTGCGATCTCATCGTTGTTGACCACGCGGTGACCTTTGCGCTGACCGAGGTTCGAATCGGGGTTGCCGCAGCAATCATCTCGGTGCCGATCCTCCGACGGGTTCCCCCAGGAAAGATCGCCGCCGCAATGCTCACCGGAGAGGTGTTCTCGGCCGCAGATGCTCGAGACATGGGTCTCATTACTCATGTCACCGAAGATGTCTCCGCAACGGTTGACGGCCTCATCGATGGAATTCTTGCCGGGGCTCCACGAGCCGTTGCTGCGACAAAAGCGATGCTCCAACGGGTGCCAACGCTTGATCGCGACACCGGATTCACCGAGATGCGCGCCCTCAGTGAAGAGTTCTTCTCGGGACCCGATGCCGCAGAAGGCATGGCCGCCTTCATCGAAAAGCGATTACCCGCCTGGAATCCGGCAGCGAAATAGTCGCTACGAAATGAGCCGGTAACCCAAACCCCTCACCGTGACAATACGTTGCGGGTCGTCTGGGGTGTCTTCAATCTTTAAGCGCAACCGTCGAACGTGAGCATCGACGAGCCGAGAATCTCCGAGGTACTCATACCCCCACACGTGTTCGAGGAGTTGATCACGACTCAACACCGCATTTGCGTGCTCTGCGAACTCGCACAGCATCCGAAACTCAGTTCGAGTGAGCGACAACTCCTCTCCGGCTTTCGTCACGACACCCTGCTCACGACGCAACTCGAGATCGCCGAAACGTAAGACCTCATCGTGGCTCTGGTCGCCTGAAGACTCGTAATTCGCACGACGCAAGATGGCGGCAATTCGAGCCGATAACACCTTCGGCACGACGGGCTTCGTGATGTAATCGTCGGCCCCTGCCTCAAGCCCTGCGACCATGTCAGCCGCCTCCGTTTGAGCAGTCACCATGATGATCGGCACCGTCGACGATGACCGCATTGCTTTGCACACTTCAAAACCCGACAAATCAGGAAGCCGAAGGTCGAGCAACACCACATCGGGCCGACACTGCCCAAACTGCACGAGCCCGCTCGCTCCGTCGTGCGCTTCAACAACTTCATAGCCCTCGTCTTCGAGCGCTAATCGCAACGCAAGCCGGATTGCGTCGTCATCTTCGATAAAGAGCACCTTGTGCACACCGCAAGTGTGCCACTTTCGGACGGCCTTACGCTGACGGCGCAGCGACGCAGGGGGGCTTTTGTTACAGAAATCGCACATTTCTCGCAAGAGTTCGCAATACGCCCCCGACACAATCTGTAGTTGTTCACGCTGCACCGGTGGGGCATCGACCTCCCCCTGGTGTCCCACCGGCAGCGGAACAACGGTCTCGCCTAGTGTGTCGACATGATCCGTTTGCGTTCGCTACGACTGACGTCTCGGGTAGCAGCATTCTTCGGGATTATCGGTCTTCTCGCAGGTCTCGGCCTTACCACTGCGGCATACTCCGTCGCTCGAGACTCACTCGTCGATCAACGAGTTACCACCGCTCGCTCAACCGCCTTTGATCACGCACTCGAACTTCGCGAGGCCTTCGAACGCGACACTGTGGCCCAAACCTTTCAGCAACTTGACATTGGGATAGACGGCTTCGCGGTTCTCACACAACCTTCGCTCACGTCGCTCCTTCAATATCCAGCATCTGTGTTTCCTGACTCGCTGCGAGACACGGTGACCGCCGGCAATTCAGGACAACAACTCTTCGAGCTCGAAGGCGAGAACTACATCGGCATCGGAATTCATATCGAGGCGAGCGATTCCGGCTATTTCGAAGCGTTCTCCCTCAGCAGCACTGAGCGCACCCTCGCCGTGCTCGTTACTGCGCTTCTCATTGGTTCCGCCCTGGCGGCTCTTCTCGCCGTCTTCTTCGGCTTCAGCACAAGCCGCGGACTGCTTCGACCGCTTACCCGCGTGGCTACCACCGCCGGCGACATTGCTGGAGGCTCACTCGATGCCCGCCTGGAGCCGACCGACGACCCCGAACTCAGTCGCCTCGTCGTCGCCTTCAACAACATGGCCGATGCCGTTCAAACCCGTATCGAACGCGAAGAACGTTTTGCCTCTGAGGTCAGCCACGAACTGCGCTCACCCATCACCGCAATGACCGCCGCTGCTGAGGTGCTGGCATCTCGACGAAGCGAACTCTCCGAACGATCCCAACAAGCCCTCGATCTTCTCATCGCCCAAGTTCGACGGTTTGACGCAATGGTGATCGACCTTCTCGAACTTTCACGACTAGAGGCAGGTGCGATCGATGGCCATCTCGAGGAGGTCGACATTGGAAATCTCGCGGGTCAAATCATTGCTCGGTCATCGACTCCATCCACCCGGCTCTCTCTCAAGTCGAGCACACCGATTATCGCCGTCACCGATCGAGTTCGTTTCGAACGAATTCTCTCGAACCTTGTCGAAAACGCGCACATTCACGCAGGAGGGGCCACAGAGGTTTCGATTTCAACCCAACGAATCGGCGACATTGTGGTCACCGTCGAAGATGCCGGACGAGGTGTTGACGAACAAGATCGGGTGCGCATCTTTGACCGATTCACCCGCGGCAGCGCCGCCCGGGCACGTGAGGGAACGGGGCTCGGGCTCGCCCTCGTCGCCGAACACGCAGCAGCGCTCGGTGGCTGGGCATACGTCGATGACTCGCCCACCGGAGGTGCCCGCTTCGTCGTAGTTCTCCCAAAAGCCGAGCCCACGCTGATCGACCACGAAATGCCGACGGGGATCTCGTGAAACGGTCTCATTCACCACATCTGCGGCTCTTCGCAACCGTTGGAGCGATATCGCTGCTGGTCACCGCCTGCGGCCTGCAAACCGACTCCGAAGCGACCCTCTTCGACGACATTCCCTATGGCCTCGCAGAAACAAGTACCTCGACTACCACGACAACCACTGCTACCGACCCAGCACCGGGAACCACGACCACGACCGTTGCCGCCGATCAGCAAACAGTCGATGTCGTGTACGTCAGGCGATTCAGTCGCGAACTCGAGTCGACACAGGTCGACCTCCCCTTCCCTGTTTCGGGCAGGGACCTCCTCGACCAACTCAGCAGCCCACCGGCCGACGCCCAACCAGAACTGGAGACAGAAGTTTCACGCGGTCTTGTGTTGAGTTTTGGAGTTGACCGCGGGCTTGCCACTGTCAATCTTTCTCGATCTGCGATCAATCAACTCGGAAGCGCTCAACAGCGCCGGGCCATTGCTCAGATTGTTCTCACCCTCACGCTCTTCACTTCGGACGAGGGTGGTATCGGTCAGGTCATATTTCTCGTCGGTGGCCAACCAATCAGCGTCTACGTTCCGCTACTCGGAGCGAATAGCGAACCCGGACAACCGGTGGCATGGACCGACTACTCCCAATTACTCGTTGGCGTCGACGCCCGACCACCAGCATCGACAACTTCGACCACGACATCGGTCAGCCCCACAACTTCGGTTGCTACCACCTCGATACCACCATCAACATCGGTGCCCACCGACTCGACAACGACTTCTTCCCTGCCAGCGACCTCGGTACCCGAATCAACAACGACGTCAACAACAACGTCGATTGCGGATGAGTCGGCAACGACCTCAACCTCAACGACCGTTGAAGATCGCTAGTACCCCAAACGCTCAACCCGGTCGGGACGTCGCTGCCAATCTTTATCGACTTTCACCTTCAACTCCAGGAAAGCGCCTTCAGGCATTTGTGCTCGGGCACGAGTGCCCACCTCTCGCAAAATCGATCCGCCCTTACCGATCACCATGCCCTTCTGGCTCTCACGTTCAACAATGATGTCGCAACGGATACGAGGCCACTCCCATTCGGTGACCCGAGTCGCAATTGAGTACGGAAGTTCGTCTCGCATAACGGCAAGGAGCTGCTCACGAACCAACTCGGCCACCCACACTTCCTCGCTCATATCGTTGCGGTCTCCTTCAGGGAACCACTGAGGCCCCTCGGGCAGCTGATCGAGCAAAAAATCGATGAGAGGGTCAAGGCCCTCGCTACTTTTCGCTGACACCGGGAAATACGCAGCAGCTTCGAGCTCTGAAGCGGCACCGAGCATGGCGATCACCTGATCTCGGGTCGCAATATCGACCTTGTTCACCACCACGACAAGACGATCTCGCTGAAGCCGATCGGCAACCCACTGATCGCCTGTCCCGAAAGCGCGGGTTGCATCAAGAACCAGACACTGCATGTCGACATCTGATGCGCTTTCAAGCGCTGTTGAATTCACTCGCTCACCGAGGGCCGAGACCGGTTTATGCAGACCAGGAGTATCGACGAAGACGAGTTGACTCGACGGACGGGTGAGAACACCCATCACCCGATGGCGAGTTGTTTGAGGTTTGTCTGAGACGATCGACACCTTGTGACCGCACATTGCATTGACGAGCGAACTCTTACCGACATTGGGTCGGCCGAGCAGGCCAACAAGGCCCGATCGGTGGTTGTCATTGCCGTCAACGGCGGGTTCTGCCACATCTCTAGTCAACACCGCTGCCTCGTCAAAACTGAACATCCTCTGACATGCTGTCCCCATGAGCCCACGAATCATCAACGGAGCAGACGAACTCAAAGGTCTTATCGGGGAGCACCTCGGCTACAGCCCATACGTGTCGATCTCTCAAGAACAAGTCAACCAATTCGCAGAGGCGACCGGTGACCACCAGTGGATTCACATTGATGTCGAGCGCGCCACAGCGGGCCCGTTCGGTGCACCGATTGCCCATGGCTACCTCACCTTGTCACTCGGACCTGCGCTTTACCCACAGGTCGTGTCCATCGGAGGATTCTCGATGGGTGTCAACTACGGAACGAACAAGGTTCGTTTCATGTCACCAGTGAAGGTTGGTTCAAACCTTCGACTGGGCGTCAAACTTCTTGACGTCACCGATATCTCCGGCGGCATTCAAAGCACGATGGAGTTCACCTTCGAGTGTGAAGGTGTAGACAAGCCAAGCTGCGTCGCAGAGGTTGTGTTCCGCTCCTACGAGTAACACCCCGGCGCTTAGGCGCCACTCAACAAAATGACAGCCGACCAGGTGCACGACAGCAGCGATGTCGCATTCATTGACATCCTTCGAGCCGTCGCAGATGCGCGTGGCGACGCACGCTGTATCAGCGGACCTGGCTCAACGTCATCGACCTGGGCACAATTCATTGAGCGGGTCGAACGCGCTAGTGCAGCGCTGAACGCCCTCGGTCTCGGGTGCTATCGCGAACGCAATGACCTTGCGCATCACGAATCAGGTCAAGATCACCTTGCCTTGCTGATGCACAATTCACCGCAATGCCTCGAACTGATGTGCGCCGCATTTGCGAGTCGGGTTGCCCCAGTCAACGTCAACCACCGCTATACGGCAGACGAACTCATTGACACCTTGAACTACGCGCACGCAACAGCTGTCGCAGTGCACAGCGACTACGCCGATGTGCTCACTGCAGCGCTACCTCGGTTGCCGCATGTCAAGGTCGTCATCGAAGTCACCGATAGCGGTGACCCCGTGATCTCCACCTCGCACGACTACGAGACACTCCTCAACGCGCACCCCCCACAATTAGAACCTCCACTCGCCTCAGGCGACGACCTGTATCTCGTCCTCACCGGTGGCACGACCGGTCGTCCACGGGCCGTGATGTGGCGAAACGCTGACGCTGTTATCGAATGTTTTGATGCGGCACGCGCACCACAACCGGTGAGACAATTTCTCGAGACGCTTCGTCCTGATCTTCGAACGCTGCCGTGCGCTCCCCTCATGCACGGTGCCGGCCAATGGATGGCAATGCGCACCTTGCTTGCGGGAGGTTCAATCGTTATCCCTGACCACGCAGAGCACTTTGACGCGGCCGATACGTGGAAGGCGATCGAGAATCATGAAGCCACCACGGTCGGCATCGTCGGTGAGTCGTTCGCACGGCCTCTCCTCGAGCATCTTGACTCTGGGGACTTCGACCCCCACAGCCTCAACGTCGTCCTTACCGGAGGAGCTCCGCTCACGAGCGCCACGAAAGCCCGGATACTCGAACACCTACCGACGGTGCTCATTGTCGATGGTTTTGGATCATCAGAAACAGGCGGACAAATGTCGATCGTCTCGTCATTCGGTTCTGCGACGTCAGGAACATTCAAACCACGACCAGATCGAACCGCAGTGCTCAACGAACGCCTCAATGCGGTGCTCCAACCCGGTGACGACGAGATCGGCTGGCTCGGAACAACCGGCCGATTACCGCTCGGCTATCTCAACGACGAACACAAAACCTCTCAAGTGTTCCGAACGATCGACGGCGTGCGCTATTCGGCTCCTGGCGATCACGCCAAGCATCTCATCGATGGATCGATTGAAGCACTCGGACGTGAGGCCGTATGTATTAACACCGGCGGCGAGAAAGTATTTGCGGAGGAAGTCGAAGACGCTGTGCTGAGACATCAGTCAGTTCGCGATTGCGTCGTCGTTGGCGTGCCGAGTGATGTGTGGGGAAGTGAAGTCGTCGCCGTCATCTCACTGAACTCCGACGATCTCGCTGCCCCGACCCTCGATGACGTCACATCGACAATGCAGCATCTCGCTCGTTATAAGCATCCGAAAGCCCTCGCTGTCGTTCACCACATCCGACGCTCCCCCGCCGGCAAAGCCGATTACCCATGGGCGCGAGCGATCGCCATGTCTCACACCTAACTGAAATCGTCGGCTCTACAGCGGCAAATTCCCCGTCGCAGCCTTCGTTGTTCCCGAGTCGTTAAACGCGGCGATGGTGCGCTGAGCGATACGCATCTGATGGATCTCGTCAGCACCATCGGCAAATCGTGCCCACCGCGCTTGCTGCAGCATGTGCGCCAGCGGCGTGTCGGTGGAATACCCGAGCGCCCCGTGAACCTGAATTGCCCGGTCGATGATGCGCCACAAACTGTTCGCCACAAAGTGTTTTGCCATCGACACGACTGCGGTGAAATCCATTTTCTGTTCAATCTGATACGCAGCATGCAGCACCATCAACTTGCACTGGTACAGCTCGACAGCGGAATCCGCAATGAGCCACTGGATGCCCTGCTTCTCTGCGAGCAACGAGCCGTGCGAATACCGCTCCATCGATCGACTTACCATCATGTCGAGCGCAGTTTCCGCTTGGCCGATCCACCTCATGCAATGCGCAAGCCGAGCCGGACCCAGCCGATATTGGCCAAGCAAATGCCCCTGGCCTCGGCCGCCCAACATATTTGCTGCCGGCACACGAAGGTCGGTGATTCGAATTTCGCAGTGGTTATGTCCACCCGACATTGTCTGAACATCTCTCACCACTTCCCAACCGTCGGATGGCAGATCGACGATGAAACAACTATTCGCGGCTTGCGGTATCTCGGGGTCGTCTTCGGTGCGAGCGACGAGCAACGCAAATTTCGCACCCCGGGCACCAGAAATAAACCACTTATGACCGTTGACCACCCACTCATCGCCGTCTTGATACGCCGTCGTCTTAATCAACGTCGGATCTGAACCGGCGACCTCAGGTTCAGTCATCGCAAAACATGAGCGAGCCGTTCCCTCACAGAGCGGCTTTAAATACTTCTCTTTCTGCTCATCGGTGCCCCAGTGCAACAACGTGTGCTGGTTTCCTTCATCTGGCGCCTGGGCATTCAACACAAACGGTCCGATCGACACCTTTGCCGCCTCTGCCGACACCGCTGCCATCGCCGTCGGGCCAAGCGCCATTCCGCCCCACTCCTCGGGCATATGGGGAAGCCACAACTGCCATTCGTTGCGTGCTTCTTCGCGCAACTTCACAATGCACTCAACAACCTGCCGGCGCTCAGATTGATCGATCTGTTCCCACTCAGGCCGAACCCGAGTGTCCATAAATTCGCGAACTCGAAGTCGAACCTCGTCAACGTCAGGCGGAAAGCTGAAATCAATCATGAGGTGAGTCTGACCGCACTCAAGTGAGCGGTGCGAGCCGGGTCGTCGTAGCCTGCACACTGTGACCGACAACGATTCACGTGCCAACCCAACGAATGTTCGGCCTTGGGAGGGTGACACGTTGCCTCAGGGCGATGAGAAGCGCGCGGCGATTCGAGAAATGTTCGACACCATCGCACCGCGATACGACATGGTCAATCGCATCATGACGTTTCGGCTCGACACTCGGTGGCGAAAGCGAGCCGTTCGAGATTTACGCCTTCCACCCGGTTCAGTCGTTCTCGATCTTGCCTCGGGCACCGGCGACCTCTGCATCGATCTCGCCAATGCACATCTTCGCCCGATCTCGATGGATCTGAGTTTTGGGATGCTCGCAGCTGACCGATCAGGCTCCCCACGAGTACAAACCGACATTTTGCGCCTCCCAACCTCATCACATTCGGTAGACGGAGTCACGTGCGGATTCGCACTACGGAACCTCACCAACCTCAATGACTTTTTTGATGAACTTGCACGCGTGGTTCGTCCCGGAGGCCGCATCGCTCTCCTCGATGTCGGAGTACCAAGTAACCCGGTGATTCGATGGGGCAACTCGATCTATTTCGGCAGAATAGTGCCGTTTATCGGAGGTCTCCTCTCCGACCGCGGCGCTTACCGCTACCTGCCAAGAAGTGTCGCCTATCTGCCATCCCCAACCGAGATGGTCGCCGCCCTTCAAGACGCTGGGTTCGCTGACGCCCACCACGCCGAACTCAGCGGCGGGCTCACCCAACTTCTCACCGGTACCCGAGACCCACTGTGATCGCCGTCACTCGCGACCTTGCGGGCACACCATTTGAGCACGTACCACTCGTCGATATTGCTGGTGATGACGGACTGCTCTTCAAAAGTGCGACATCTGGTCGGGTAGGGATTGGTTGTGCAGCAGTCGTCGATGTCGACCGAGCCGTTGAGGAACTCCACACGATCGAACAACGGAACGAATCATCTGCAGACAACGCTCTGTTTCCCCTCGCATTCGGATGCGTCGACTTTCTGCCGGGAGCTCCTGCAACACTGACGATTCCCGAACTCACCATCGTCGACGACGGGTCGGGGCACCGTTACGCCGTTGTGTGTGCATCTGAGCACGACATCGACCGCGTATTTGGGTCTCTCACAGTGAATCCGCCGCCACCTCCCACGGCGAACAGCTTTCACGTCACCTCACCAATTGCGATCTCGACCTACCTCGAAGCGGTGACCGGAGCCCGTGACGCTGTGCGATCAGGCAAACTTCGCAAAGCCGTTATCGCACGACCTGTGATGGTGACCGCCGACCACGCAATGAGCATTCATGCCGTGCTTCGACGCCTTGACGCCACCTTTGGGTCTACCTACCGCTTTTCAATACAAGGCTTCGTGGGAGCATCACCCGAACTGCTCGTCAGCGTCAACGGTGCGACCGTTCGTTCGCACCCTCTCGCCGGCACGACTCGAACAACAGGAAACGACGAGGTCGACGCCCAACTTGCTGCCGAGTTATTGGCCAGTGAAAAGAACCAAATTGAGCACCAAGCGGCAATCGAGATGGTGAGAGATTCGCTATTGCCATTCTGCAGCTACCTCGACTGGACACCAGAACCATCGATCATCAAGGTGGCCAATGTGCAACACCTGGGTTCACTCGCAGAAGGTCATCTCAGCGAGCCACATCCGACCGTCGTCGAGCTGCTCAGAGAACTCCAACCAACCCCTGCGGTCGGTGGCCACCCCCGAGCCTCGGCGATCGATCTCATCGTCAATTCCGAAGGCTTCACCCGAGGCCGATACGGCGGAGCCGTCGGATGGGTAGATGCTGCAGGCGATGGCGAATGGGCAGTATCACTGCGCTGCGCCGAATTTTCTGACGATCGCCACCAAGCTCGACTCGTCGCCGGCGGTGGCATTGTCGCCGATAGCGACCCTGAAGCGGAGCTTGCCGAAACACAGGCAAAGCTGCAAGCGATGCTGGGAGCGATAATCAGGCCCTAGCCCCTGAGGTCTGTGGCCTCAACCAATGGCTTTGCGAACTTCATCGACGAGAAGTTCGTGCACCGCAACATTTCGGCGACGATTGCTGGGAACCCGAATCACACGTGGGCCGGGCACAGCGAGTTCTCTGATGAGTTCCTCACGATCTTGTACCGACACCGCTTCAACACCGTGGGCGGTAGCAACCGCGCAGAGATCTGTGCCATGCGGGGTTCCAAACAGGCGTTCAAACTCGGCACTCGGCAACTCTGATGCTTGAGGAAGAAAAGAAAAGATTCCGCCCCCGTCGTTGTCGATCACGATGATTCGAAGGTCAACGTCGTGTGCCCCAATTCCCCACAGTGCGTTGCTGTCATGCACAAACGCAAGGTCACCAATGACCGCAACGACCGGCGCACCGGTGAGAGCAAGGCCGAGTGATGTCGACATGACACCATCAATACCGTTCGCCCCACGATTCGAATGCGCAGTCGCCCGACGCCCACCAAACCATTCGAGATCTCGCACCGGCATCGACGAAGAGACCACCACCCGGGCATTACTCGGCGCGGCATCAGCCACAACTCGAGCAACGGTGGGCTCTGACAGCTCGGGAGCAAGGAGCAGCTCGCTGAGGGTCTGTTCTGCAATCGCATCCACATCGAGCCATGACGTTCTCCACGATTCGGCCCAACGAGAACCTGTCGCCCCTGAGAACCCTTGAGCAATCGCAGCGTCAACGTCATCGGCTGAACAGTGAACCACCACGTTGTGGTCGGGGTCGATCACACCTGGGCCCCCAACTTGGATCACGGGAGCACCCGAGTTTTTCACCCACATCGACAGCACCTTGGATGCGGGCGGCCGGCCGAATCGAAGCACCGCTTGCGGAACATGACTGTTTGCAAATCCCTCGTGACGAAGGAGGACATCAAAATTCGCGACCGAGCGGACGTCAGAACGCACACCGGAGAGCGGATCAGCGAGAATCGGCCAACTTAGGGCCTCAGCAATGCGAGAGATCGTGTGCGCATCAACCCCTGATGCACCGCCCGCGACGATGATGCCACGCTCCACCTGAACCGAATCGGGAAGCGCGACCAGCGCAGATCGCTCCTCTTCGGTCGACAACTCAGCCAATGGCGCCGGGAGTTCATCAACCTCTCCAAGGAGCGGCTCACGGAACGGGAGATTGAGGTGCACCGGGCCGCTTCCGGCAGCCACATACATCTCGCGAGCGAATGTTCTCCACGTCGACGGCTCGGAGTCATCGGGCACGGGAGCATCTATCGACATCTTTGCGGCAGATCCGTAGATGTCGACCTGGTCGATCGTCTGCGGGGAACCAACTCCACGAAGCTCGGGCGGCCGGTCGGCAGTACACACGAGCATCGGCACTCCGGAAAGACCAGCCTCGACAACCGCAGGTAAAAAGTTCGCGGCGGCAGTTCCACTCGTACAGATGAGGGCAGCGGGACGTCCACGCAACCCGAGTCCGAGTGTCACGAATGCCGCAACACGCTCGTCGAGAATGACGTGAGTGCGAATCCTCTCTTCCCGAGAAGCCGCAATAGTTAACGGAGTGCTACGAGACCCTGGAGCGATGACAACGTCGGTGAGACCGAGCGAAACCCACTCGTCAAACAACGTCGTAGAAAAAGTTGCCGATGGCGACACAGCCCCGACGATACGGCCTTATCGCTGACGACGTATCGTCGTGTTATGACGATTTCCGACACACCCACGATCAACATTGATATTTGGTCTGATGTCGTGTGCCCCTGGTGCTACATCGGAAAGCGAAAATTTGAGTCTGCCGTCGCAAATCTCGGAGATGAGATTCACGTCAACGTCACCTATAGGGCATATCAACTCGACCCGACCGCTTCGCCCGGAAAAACTGAACCGGTGCGGGGCGTATACGAACGCAAATTTGGCGGACCTGAGCAAGCCGACCGCATTCTCTCTCACGTGACGTCAGTCGCTGCCGAAGCCGGACTCGACTTCCAGATGGACAACGCACAGCGGGCAAACACACTCCTCGCACACCGGCTGATTTGGCGAGCCGGCCAACCCGACTCACCGATCGCTCAATCAGACGTAAAAGAACTGCTTCTCGAGTCGTACTTCACCAACGGAAACAACGTTGGAGATCCCGATGAGCTCGCTGAACTCATGCAACAGCTCGGTGCAGATCGAGCCGACACCCTCGCATTTCTCGAAACCCACGAGGGTGAACAGGAAGTACGAAATGAATTACTCGGAGCCTCCGAACTCGGCATCACCGCCGTCCCGACATATGTCGTCGAGGGTCAGTGGTCGATTCCTGGCGCCCAAGAGTCTGAGACATTTGAGCGCGTACTGAGACGGCTCGCTGATCGGATGAGCGAGGCCTAGAACGTCACCATGCAGTTCAACCTTCTCCATGGGTTCACTCAAACCTCAGAAAGTTGGGCTCAACCCATCGCTGCACTGAAAGAGCGCATACCCGCAGCAGCCTTTTGGGCTCCCGACATGCCTGGTCACGGTAACGGCATGACCCTCCCGCACTCCCTCACCGAGGGCGCCAGCGCAATCGCGGAACTGGCTTCACCCGGAATCTGGATCGGGTACTCCATGGGTGGTCGCTACCTGCTCCATGTCGCCACCCAGCATCCTGAAGTCGTGACTGCACTTGTGCTCGTCAGCACAACGGCCGGGCTCGAGACAAGCGAGGAACGTGAAGAACGACGAAATGCCGATCACGCTCTCGCCGACAGCATCGAGCGCGACGGGGTTTCTGCATTTCTACAACGATGGATGGCCCTTCCGCTGTTCTCACGTCTTCGTCCCAGCCCCACTGACCTCGCAGCGAGACATCGCAATAGCAGCACCGGCCTCGCTGAATCTCTACGCCACGCAGGCACCGGATGCCAACAGCCGCTCTGGGACGAACTCGCCTCAGTCGACGTTCCCACCCTCGTCGTTACCGGCAGGGAAGACGAAAAATTCTGCGCACTCGGTGCACGTCTTGCGCAAACAATGCCCCAAGCCAAACACATCACCATGAGCGGAGCAGGCCATGCTGCTCACCTTGAGAACAGCGAAGAATTCGCTGATCACGTTGCTAGTTGGGTGAACAGCGTGAGCACGCGCTCACCGTCTACACAATGACGAGGCCGACGCTCAACAACACACCAAACAACAACTGTAATTTTCCTGTCGAGCCCAGCACCGTGATGAGTTCTGCGCCAACTACTCCACTGTGAATCGTTCTCACCACCGTTAACGCCGGCACCGCAACGGCCAAAGCGATAAGAGCCCCAAGGTCAGCGATTGCAACCGAACTTGCCAAAGCCCCAGCAACAAGCGCGGTGAACATGACTCGCGTGCGAGCATCACCAAGCCGAACCGCAAGCGTTCGCTTGTTGACATCTCGATCGGTCGGCAGGTCACGCAAATTATTTACGACCAGCAACGCGCAGGCGAGCGCACCAACCCCAGTGCCTGCTACCCACGACCTCCACAACAGTTGCTCCACCGCGGCGAACGTCGTACCCACCGTTGCGACCAAACCGAAGAACACAAACACAAACACCTCACCAAGGCCGAGGTAGCCGTAAGGCTTGGGGCCGCCCGTATACCCCCAGGCCGCAAGCACCGCAGCGACGCCAACCGCAATGAGCCACCACGACGTCATTGCCGCCAGAACAAGACCAGCCACCGAGGCCAGCAGGAGGCTTGTGAGCGCAGCCACTCGCACCTGTTCAGGCGTTGCGGAACCCGATGCAACAAGCCGAAGAGGACCAACCCGCACATCATCAGTGCCACGAACCCCATCTGAGTAATCGTTCGCGTAGTTCACCCCCACCTGCAACAACAAGCTGACCGCCAGAGCAAGAACCACACCAGCCCACGACACCGATGACCACCCCGTGTCGTCGACCGCAACCGCGGCTCCAACCGCGACTGGCACCACAGCTGCGGGCAACGTCCGCGGACGAGCGCCAGCAATCCAAATGCGTAGTGATGGCGCTCTGCTCATACTTCGGCAATGATGGTGCATGAACCCCAGGTTCACAACTTGACCCCCGCTCGAGACATGCCCAAACTCACTGCCCTCAACCTTCCTGGATCACCAGATTTCGTTCACGCTCTGCAATCGGTGTGGGAACGAGGCGATGCGGTGTTCCCTCTCGATCGCCGACTACCCGCAGCTGCGCAACGCTCACTACTGCAGCGCTTCGGCGTCGCAACGATTATCTCAGAAGACGGCGAATCGGCTCTCAACGACGGAGAACCGGTCGAACCAGGAGATGCCCTCGTCATCGCAACAAGCGGCTCTTCAGGACCCCCAAAAGCAGCGGTGCTCACCCACGCGGCGGTGGAAGCATCAGCCCGAGCAACATCAGAGCGTCTGCAAGTAACCGATAACGATCATTGGCTTGCCTGCCTTCCGCTTGCGCACGTCGGCGGTCTCTCTGTCATCACCAGATCTCTCATCACCGGAACCACCCTCACCGTCATCGATGGCTTTGATGCAGACGTCGTCAACACATCGGAGGCGACCCTTGTTTCACTGGTAACCACCGCTCTCCAACGAATCGACCCATCACTGTTCCGAGCCATCGTGCTCGGGGGCGCCCGTCCACCAGCCGATCGACCACCTCATTGCATCGCAACCTATGGGCTCACCGAAACAGGAAGTGGGGTCGTGTACAACGGCAAGCCTCTCAACAGCGTCGAGATCGAGATTCGAGATGGCGAAGTGCATCTACGAGGGCCGATGCTTCTCCGCTGCTACCGCGACGGCATCTCGCCTCTCACCAGCGATGGGTGGCTGCCTACCGGTGATCTCGGATTCCTTCGCGATGACGGGCGTCTTCATGTCGAAGGCAGGCGGGGCGATGTCATCAACACCGGTGGCGAGAAGGTGTGGCCAGACGATGTTGAACGCCAACTAATTCAGCATCCAGATATTCACGACGTAGCCGTTACCGGGTTACCCGACAACGAATGGGGACAGATCGTTGCTGCGTTCGTCGTCAGCGCACGCCCCAACCTGTCACTTGACGACATTCGCGAGCACTGCCGAGCGCAACTGCCGGGCTACGCGCTCCCCAAACAGCTCGAACTCGTCGAGGCCATCCCCCGCACTGCCCTCGGAAAGGTTCGACGAAGCGAACTCACCGTGTGAGCGACGTCACCCCGCGGCGTCTTTAACACCCGCCCCACCGTCGATGACGTAGGTTTCGCCGGTGATCCATGAGGCAAGGTCAGATGCAAGGAATGTCGCGAGATTCGCAATGTCTTGAGGCTCACCGAGGCGTTTCACCGGAAGTTCCTTCGCCAACTTGTCGCCGAAATTGTCAACGAGCACCTGAGCAAAATCTGTGACGACAAGCCCCGGAGCAATACCCAGCACTCGGGTCGGACCAATTTCACCGGCGAGCTGTTTTGTCAGATGTATGAGTGCCGCTTTCGTGAGATTGTAGACGCCAAGGTGCGGCCCTGACCGGAGCCCACCGACCGAGGCCATATTGATGATGACTCCGGGCTTTTCTGCGAATGCGGCGCGATGGGCGGCGGCTGACCAGAACATTGGTCCTCGAAGATTGACCTCAAAGGTCTTGTCCCAACGGCCCTGATCAACTTCAAGCACGGGGCCGTAATACGGGTTTGTCCCGGCGTTGTTCACAAGAATGTCAAGCGAACCGAAACGCTCGATTGTCGCCGCCACCGTTTTCTCACCGGAGTCAGCATCACCGACATGCGAGGCAATGACATCTACATCGCCTTCCATCTCAGCCTTTACCGCCTCAAGTTGGTCAAGCTTCCGAGACGTCAACATGACCTTGGCGCCAGAAGCAGCCATTGTTTCTGCAATCGCCTGACCAATTCCTCGTGATGCACCGGTGACGAGCGCAACTTTTCCTTCAAGAGATACGTCCATAGGACGAATGTACATGAAGCGCTACAAACGACAGTTAGTCAGATGAGGCCTCGGCTGCAGAGTCGTCGCCACCGTCTTGAGGGACGGGAGTAATGCGGACGCGACGTATACGCCGCCCTTCCACCGACTCGACAACAAACGCAAAGCCCTCAAAGTCGATCGCATCACCAGGTTCAGGCACACGCTCAAGCTCCGAGAAGACGAATCCGCCAACGCTGTCAAAATCTTCGTTCGGAATGTCAATGCCAAGTTCATCAGCGACATCACCGATGTTGAGACCGCCGTCAACCAGCAATGTGCCGTCGTCAAAGCGCTCGATGTCATGCTCTTCGGCGTCGTATTCATCGACAATTTCACCGACAAGCTCTTCGAGGCAGTCTTCGAGAGTGACAAGCCCGGCAATGTCGCCGTACTCGTCAGCGACGATCGCAATGTGAAACTTGCTGTCCTGCATCTCACGCATCAGCCGGGCAACGGGCTTATTTTCTGGAATGAACGTCACATCTCGCGCAAGGTCGAGTACCGGAAGATCACCGCGGCCTTCACGCTCTGCGCGGATGAGGTCTTTCGTGAAGGCGAGACCCACGATGTCATCCTCGTCACTGCCTGAAACCGGCAAGCGACTAAAGCCATGCGCAATCCCAAGGTTCAACGCGTCGGTGATGGTTGCCGTATTTGCCACCATCACCATGTCAGGTCGAGGAACCATGACCTCCCGAGCGACCGTGTCACCAAACTCGATGATCGACTCGATGAGTTCGCGCTCCTCGTGTTCGATGACCTCATCTTGAGCAGCGGCCTCGAGGATGCCGAGAAACTCCTGCTCGCTCACGAATGGGCCGCTCTCTAAACCTCGGCCTTTCACCAGCACATTGGTGAGGCCAATCAGACCTGCGGAGATCATTCGGAGCGGAGGAAACGCAGTAAGCGCCCGCACCGGTCGGGCAGCGATCATCGCTGCCCGATCAGGATTGAGCACCGCATACGTCTTCGGGACCGCCTCTGCGAGCACAAAAAAGACAATGACGTTCAACGTGACACCGACGGCCACGCCAACTCCCCCAAACAGATTCCCCGCAACAATTCCGGTCAAGGTTGCTTGAACGGTCTGGCATACGTTCACCATCAACAACAGCGGGTTGATCCATCCTTCTGGGTTGTCAACGAGGGTGGTCAGACTCGGCTCGATACGCGGTTTGTCCTCGGTAATCGCTGCGGCCCGGGGCTTCGTCATCTTTGACAGGCCCATTTCGGCAATTGCCAAAAAGATCAACGCGAACAGCAGCACAATAATGACGAGAAGCATCACGAGGTTGGCGCCGTTCATGACCTCACCTCTGACCGGTGATCAAAACTAAACCCTTCAGGCACCTCACCGTGCCAAAACTGATTGATGAGATGCTTGCGCTCGCGCAACTGCATTTCGTGACGATCAGCATCACTTTCATGATCAAAGCCGAGGATGTGAAGAATGCCATGCACGACGAGCAACGCAATCTCATCATCAAACGTTCCGGCGTGGGTTGTTGCCTGGAGGTTGGCGACCTCAGGACAAATGACGACGTCTCCAAGCAGACGAGGCACATCATCGCCTTCCCTAACATCGACATCGAGAGGGAACGACAGCACGTCGGTTGGGTGCTCGCCAGCGTCGCCGAAATGCTCAATTTTCAGATCGATGATGTCTGCAGCATCAACAAAGGTGAGCGTAAGTTCACCCGACTCACCCTCGGCGCGCAGAACGGCCTCTGCAAGATGCCCCCACCGATCAAGATCGACGTTTACAACGTCTTGGGCGTTCTCAGTGACGACAACCGCATGAGATTGGCTGCCGTCGGTGGGACTTGACGGCTCCTTCATGACGACGTCCGTTCTTCATATGCAGCGACAATGTCAGCGACAATTCGGTGACGGACAACGTCACCAGCACCAAGTCTCACAAAACCCAAACCATCGATTCCGTCAAGCACGTGTTGCAACCCGCTGAGACCACTTCGGCCGTCGGGCACGTCGACCTGGGTCGCATCACCGGTAACAACAACCTTCGATCCGAATCCGATTCGGGTGAGGAACATCTTCATTTGCTCAGGTGTCGTGTTCTGAGCCTCGTCAAGAATGATGAATGAATTATTGAGGGTTCGACCACGCATAAACGCAAGTGGCGCAACCTCAACAACCCCCCGCTCAAGCAACTTCTGAGCTCCGTCGGTATCGATCATGTCGTACAGGGCGTCGTATAGCGGCCTGAGATACGGGTCGATCTTTGCCATCAGGTCACCAGGCAAAAATCCGAGCCGTTCACCAGCCTCAACGGCCGGCCGCGTCAAGATGATGCGCTGAACCTCTTTCGCCTGCAACGCTTTCACCGCCATCGCCATCGCAAGCCAACTTTTACCGGTACCTGCGGGGCCGATTCCAAACGTGATGACATTGCGCTCGATTGCATCGACGTACCGCTTTTGACCGGCAGTCTTTGGACGCACGTGGCGACCTCGCGAACCTCGCAATACCTGATGGGTAAGCACCTCGGAGGGTCGCTCATCGGCTTGCACCATCTGAATCACACGACCCAACGTGACATCATCGAGTTCTTGGCCACGCTCGATCAGTGCGATCAACTCTTCAAAGAGCCGACCGACACGACTTGACTCATTTCCTTTGATGAGGATCTCATCACCACGAATCTGAATCGATGCCGCCGGAAACGCTGACTCGATCGCCCGCACATTGACATCTCGCGGACCACATAGCGGCGCAAGCAGGTGCTGGCCGGGCACAACAACCCTTGTAAGGGCATCTGTGGTTGTCATTCGGGTGCGTTCATCTGAGGTGTAAGTGTGTGCCAACCGCTTGAAGCGCCAGCGTATTCGGATAACGGTAGCGGGTTCTAGCCACCTCGTGCGACTGGAATCGGTACAACGCCAAAAAACGGCCTCGTCCGCCGGTCACAACAGGTCGGGAATACCGTCATCGATGACAACCCCTGCCGTATTCAACAACATTGAGACCAGGGTGTATTGACCGACGGTAAACACGATGTCGAGAAGTTGCTCGGTGCTGTAGTGCTCTAACAGCGAAGCCCACGTTGTGTCATCAATTCGTTGGCGGGCGTGCAATTCATCAGCAGCTGACAACAATGCCTTTTCGAGATCTGATCCGGGCCATGCGTCGATCGGGCCTTTCGTCGCCTCGATGTCATCATCAGAGAGGTCACAATCTTTTGCGATTTGAGCGTGTTGCGCGAACTCGTAGCGGGAGCCACAACGCACTCCGGCACGCAAAATTAGGATCTCACGATCTCGGGGCGACAGTGTGTTCTTCGCCATGATGTGGCCCGCAAACACCATCCACCGACGAAGAAGATCTGGGTGGTGAGCAAGGGTTCCGAAGATGTTGATCGGCTTTCCATTCGGCCCTTTCAGCCCGGCGCGGTCAATAAAGTCGGCTACTTCAGGCGATGGGTCCTCAATTGGAAAGATGCGCGTTGAATCTCCGGTCATGATCTGACAGTAGAGACTCCACGCCCTTGCGGGAGGATCGGAGGTTGTAACCACCCGATCTCTGAGAGGCGACGATGGGAATCGAACCCATGTACAGGGCTTTGCAGGCCCTTGCCTAAGCCACTCGGCCACGTCGCCAGACATTAGACACTACCTGCATGCCTTGCCCGACCCTCGGTCGGCGGGCAACATAGAGAGATGCAGTCTCTCTCGATCACCCGACGGTGGTCGTGTGCCGTCGCCGCGTTGGCGCTCACTGTGAGCGCATGCACGGCAGAGACTCCATCTGCGGCACCCACCGATCCGTGCCAACGCAGGGTTGATGCGGCCGCCCTCGCCATCGATATCGATGAGACCGTCGAACTTCTCGACATCGCAATGGAAATCTGTGACTCTCTGACCGAATTTGAGACCGCATTCGCTCAGCACCCCGGTGTTCTCGGCTTTTCGCCTCTCGAAGCGGCGGCCCGCAGATGCCGCACACATTCCGCACAGCGGCTATCGAACGCTCCACTTTGCGACGAAGCCCCCGTCATTGCGCTCACCGGCCTTCAACCTCTCGGCGACAACGGCGACTCTGCAGTCTTCACCGGTATCGCTCTCGACGGTCGAGCGATCGACATCACCGAAGATTCGGGGATCGAATTTGACCGTGGAATCCCTGAGGACCTCATTGTGATCGCCAACCTGGCGGCAAGCCGCGACTGTGAAACACTCGCAGAATCGGCAGAGATCTGGCGGGTGCTCGCCTCAACCGAAGGCGAGGGGGATGCTGCCTCAACGTTTGCGCATGCAGCAGACGTCATCGCTGACCATGTTGGCTGCAGTCTCTGACCGACTACATCAGAGCAACGATCTCATCAACAATCCGTGCCGATGAGTTGGTGTCGGTCCGCACCTGAGGAAACCTTGCGTACGCCGATTCTCGTTCTGCAACGAGTTCGGCGATGCGATGTCGAGGATTGGCAACCGCAAGCATCGGCCGTCGTTCTCCGGCACGTTTTCCGCCGACGCGTTGATAAATCGTGTCAACATCGGCAACAAGGCTCACCACCAATGAGCCTGCGCCGATAAAGACATCTGCCACTGCACTGTCGACAAGCATCCCCCCACCAGTTGCGATGACGAGCGCCGGCAACGCAGCGAGCTCGGACGCCAACTCACGCTCAATCGCTCTAAAGCGTTCCTCGCCTTGAGTTAGAAAGATCTCCGGAATCGGACCAAACCGTTCTTCGATAAGGCGGTCGGTGTCGACAAAGCCGTAACGCAGCCGTGCGGCAAGTTGTCGACCGACTGTCGATTTGCCGGTCGCCATAAACCCGGTGAGCACCACACTTCTGCTGTGGCTCTCCCCGCCTTGTCGTTGCTCATGACCGCTCACCGTTGTCATTCTTCCACGAACGAGACGATGCGTGTCGGGAACGGCGCGTTACAGCCGCTTCACCGACGCCTCAACAGAGGCTCAAGAGTGGTGGCCTGCGAACTCCAACAGAGCCGCAGTGACATCGTCGGGGCGCTGCGCATGCACGTCGTGGTGAGCCCCCTCAAACCAGACCGCATCAACTTGGCTGCCACCCTGAACGACGAGTGCATCGATCGCAGATCGGCGCTGAACGCGTCGGTCTGCATCACCACTGTCGGCAATAAAAAACCTCACCGGTGCAGTCGTGCGCGACAGTGCGTCAGCGGGCTCATGGCGCCATAAACCTGCGAGCACATCATGATGGTCGTTGCGACTCAACCGGGGAGAGATGGTGTCATCTTCACGCACGATGAAATTTGCGAGGGTTCCGCGTCGACCCTCCTCGGGCCAATCGGCTGCAGACTGGGCAAGCCACTGCTCAATCCGCTGAAGAGGAACGCCCTCAAGAACCGGGGGCGCCAATTCTTGCCAACATGCCTCCCACTCTGGATAGTGATCTTTTAGGCGAATGAAGCCACCGTCGACGCCAACGACCCCCGACGCCAACCCCTCGTGTCGAGCGGAACACTCAAGTACGACATTGCCTCCCCACGATTGGCCAACGAGGAAGAGTTGCGCGACGTCGAGAGATCTCCCCAGTTCGGCCAGGTCATCGGCAACGATTTCCATTTCATAACCGTCCGGCGACGACTGCGAGAGGCCATGGCCCCGTTGGTCAACCGCAATCACCCGGTCACCCTCAGCCGTGAGGCGACGAAGAACTCCATCCCATAATCGAGCATTAGAAGAAAGACCGTGAACGAGCAACCACGCTCTCGATGCCTCGTTGCGTTCGTTATCGATAACGGAAAGTTCGACGCCCGATGAGAGCACTACCGTTCGACGTGCGGCGTTCGGTGGCGCCAGGTCATTGCTTTCCACAAAGTGAACGTACCGATGAACCGCCCACGGTGCCGAACCGTGGGCTTCACCACATACGAGACCTCGATGCGAGTGAACTCGCGTGTTATCTCGTAAAGTCATCGCAGTGACCGCCCACAGTTCCCCCAACGTGGCGACAACAGATACAGAGCTCGATCCCCGCTATGCGAAGCGAGTCCTCATCACTGTCGTGACCACCGTCATCGTGTTCACGTCATCGATGACCATTGTTTCTGCATCGCTGCCGACCATCGCCGACGACCTCAACTCATCTGAGGGCTTTCTCGCGTGGTCGGTTACCGGCCTGTTCTTGGTGATGGCAGTTACCACCCCGATCATGGGACGACTCGGGGACAGTCACGGCCACCGGAAGATATTCCTCATCGGAGCAGTACTGCTCGGGCTCGGAACCCTCGCCTGCGCACTTGCGCCGTCAGCAGGGGCGTTTGTCGCCGCCCGCATGCTGGTCGGTCTCGCCATTTCTGCGACCATGCCGACAGGGATGGCGCTCATCATGGCCGCACACCCTCTCGAACAACGCGGTGAGGCGATGGGCTGGTTCCAGATGACCATGACCGGGGCGCCCGTCCTCGCTCTCGTCGCTGGAGGACCGCTCATCGAAGCGTTCGGATGGCGTTCGGTATTCGCTGGACTCCTCCCCCTTGCGATTATCGGAACCACCGCCTCATGGCGCACACTTCGAAAGTCTGGTGGCGACAGCGATGTGCCAATCGACTGGACTGGTGCCGCAACCCTCGCCCTTGGAACCTTGGGCTTCCTTCTCTTCCTCGAGTTCGGTGGCCGTTCGGGCTTCACCGCACCTGTGCCGCTCTTCCTCGCAGTCTGCGGCGTGGCAGGCATTGGCTTGTTTCTTCGGGTTGAGCGTCGGGTCGAGCATCCGATGCTTCGTCTCGACTATTTCAAATTGCGCAACTTCACCGGGCCGCTCATCTGTCAACCTCTCAGCCAATTTGCCTACATGGGTGGATTTCTCATCGCCCCGATTTTGTTGGCGAATTTGTTTGGTTACTCGGTGGGAGCCATCGCTCTCATTTTGCTCTTCAGGCCCGCGTTCTACAGCCTCACTTCTCCACTCGGTGGACGTCTATCAGGGAAATATGGCGAACGCTTCTTCTTGCTGATCGGCTCGATTCTCATGGTGCTTTCGATGGCAGCGTGGATCGGCGGCGCTCAATCTCAGAACCTGACACTCGTCATCATTGGTCTCTCGCTTTCAGGTATCGCAATGGGTCTCGCATCACCGTCATACTCGATCGCAGTCGCAAATGCGGTCGACAGCGCCGATCTCGGCATTGCAAACGGCATGAGTTCCACCCTGATGAACATCGGCATGCTCACCGGCATTCAGTCGATGTTCACCGTTCTCGGCGAAGGCCGTGAACCTCGCGACTTCGTCCGAACATTCATCGTCGGCGCATGCGTGGCCGGTGTCGGGTCAGTGGGTGCACTAATGATGTCGAAACCGAAACCCGTTACTGATAGTTGAGACGAAGTCCGGGGTGTTTCCACGGCATCTCGTACAGCAAACCCCAACCCGAGGACGTCACATATGCCGTCGTTAAGTCGGGTCCGCCAAAACAGATATTGGTGACATAGGCATCCCATTTCGGAACGTGCACCTGATCGAGAAGCTCACCTTCAGGGCTGATCACGCTGATGGCGCCGGTGACCAATGTGGCGACGCACACGTTGCCGTCACCATCTACTGCGAGCGAATCAAGAAGCTGGTAGCCATCAAATCCGTAGAGCAAGGTGCCATGGGCAAGCGGCGTCGTTCCTCTCTCGACAACCCCCGGACTGGCAATATCCCATTTCCAGACACGCCCGACCGATGTTTCTGCCACGTACACCGTTGAACCATCGGGCGACAGACCGACCCCGTTAGGTTTCGTCAACCCGTAGGCCGCGCACACAATGGAGGAACCATCAGCAAGGGCGTAATAGAGGCCGCCATTATCGGAATCTCGAGAGCGACTCTTGCCAAGATCGGTAAACCAGAACCCCCCGTTGGTGTCGAAGACGATGTCATTGGGCCCACGCAGTTGGTGACCGTCGCACTCTGTGTACAAGGTGGTGACCTCGCCAGTTTCGATCACGACACGTTGAATTGACCCGCCGACGTAGTCATCTCCTTGATGGCCCGGTGCCGTCATTCCATCGATTTCACGCCACGCGAATCCCCCGTTGTTGCACACATACAACGCTCCATCGGGACCAATCGCCATTCCGTTGGGTCCGCCGCCGGTTTCTGCAACCACCTCTGTTGAACCGTCCGGCCAACAGCGCGTAATCGTTTGCCGCTTAATTTCGACGACGAGCACACTGCCGTCGTCGAGTGCAACTGGCCCTTCTGGAAATTCAAGTCCTTCGGTCATCACTCGAGTCATTGCGGAACCTCCTCACCTCGTGTCTTTGCATCCTGCCTGCTCGACACTGTTGTGGACGAGCGCAAACCCGACTCGCTACCGGCGACACAAGGTTGCAAGGATCACTCCATGATCAGACTTCGTCAAGTTGCCCTTGTCGCCCATGACCTTGAACCGGTTGCAACAGCACTCTGCGAAACCTTTCAGCTGTCGATCTGTGTCAGAGACCTCGACGTCTCAGAGTTTGGACTGACAAACGCTCTCATGGTGGTTGGGGATCAATTTATTGAGATCATCACGCCAGTAACCGAGGGCACCGCAGGGGGCCGAATGATCGAGCGACGAGGTGGTGACAGCGGCTATATGGTGCTTCACGAGGTTGATGACCTTGACGACCGTCTCGCTGACCTCGCAGATCGCAACGTACGAATCATTTGGGCTGCCGATCACCATGACATTCGTGGGCGGCATCTCCACCCGAAAGATGTCGGCGGGGCAATCGTTTCGCTCGACGAAGCAATCCCTGAGGGATCGTGGCGTTGGGCCGGCGACACCTGGA
Organism: uncultured Ilumatobacteraceae bacterium; assembly: GCA_965660025.1. Taxonomy (GTDB): domain Bacteria; phylum Actinomycetota; class Acidimicrobiia; order Acidimicrobiales; family Ilumatobacteraceae; genus Casp-actino5. The sequence continues at coordinate 30,229 of CBFHYI010000018.1, forward strand.
CCGCTCACCGTCACAACTCCGTTGTCTCGTCGATCGCCGGTGTCACGGTTGGCGCGCACGA
>CBFHYI010000019.1:0-27013 GCA_965660025.1 uncultured Ilumatobacteraceae bacterium
GGTTGCGGTGTACAACCATTACCGGCGTGTGCAATATCAGCAGTCATCGTCTGGCATCGGACGCCGTGATGAGGTCGAACTGACGAAGTCGAATGTGCTGCTCCTCGGGCCCACCGGTTGCGGCAAGACTCACCTCGCTCAAACCCTTGCTCGCATGCTCAACGTGCCGTTTGCGGTCGCAGATGCGACAGCGCTCACCGAGGCGGGTTACGTCGGCGAAGACGTCGAGAACATTTTGCTGAAGCTGTTGCAAGCCGCAGACTTTGATACGAAGCGTGCAGAGACGGGCATCATCTACATCGACGAGATCGACAAGGTCGCTCGCAAAAGCGAGAATCCGTCGATCACCCGAGATGTTTCGGGTGAGGGTGTTCAACAGGCGCTGTTGAAGATTCTCGAGGGCACTCAAGCCTCGGTACCACCTCAGGGTGGACGCAAGCATCCCCATCAAGAGTTCATCCAGATCGACACGACAAACGTGTTGTTCATTCTCGGCGGCGCCTTTGCCGGCCTTGAAGAGATCATCGAGCATCGTGTTGGCGAACAAGGTGTCGGCTTCCACGGAACTGTGCGGTCTCGACAAGAACGAGACCCAGGCGAACTCTTCGCTCAGGTCCTCCCTGAGGATCTGGTGAAATTCGGGATGATCCCAGAGTTCATCGGGCGTCTGCCAATGGTCGGCGTGGTGCGTTCGCTGAATCGAGATGCGTTGATGGCGATTTTGACCGAACCCAAGAATTCTCTCGTCCGACAATTCACCAAGGTGTTCGAGTTTGAAGATGTTGAACTTGAGTTCACCGACGATGGGCTCGGAGCCGTGGCTGATCAGGCGTTGATGCGAGGTACAGGTGCGCGAGGCCTTCGAGCGATCATGGAAGAAGTGCTTCTCAACACGATGTTCGACTTGCCGGGCCGCGGCGATATTGCGAAGGTTGTCATCGACGCAGACACAGTTCTTGAGCGGGTGAACCCAACTTTGGTGGCTCGTAAAGGCGCATCTCGTCAGCGCCGCGCTGCCAGCTGAACGTCGGGTGCAATGAACTTTGACGCAGCTCTGAGGTACCTCGACGACCACACGTCCTACGACGTGACCGGAAGAATCGACTCTCCAACCACCGAGCGAATTGGCCGGTTGTGCGCTGCCATGGGTGACCCGCAACACGCTGCGCCGGTTATTCATGTCACTGGGACGAATGGCAAGGGTTCAACCGTTCAAATGATTTCTCGCTTGCTGATGGCATCGGGTTTGACGGTGGGTATGTACACCAGTCCGCATCTCGAACGCATTACTGAACGTATTCAGCGCAATGGTGAGCCGATTTCCGATGAGGAATTCGCCGAACAGATCGCAGCCATCGCTCAGTTGGAGGCAATCACCGGGGTGCGTCCGAGTTTCTTTGAGGCGATCACCGCTGCTGCGTTCCGTTGGTTTGCTGATGTCGCAGTGGACGTCATGGTGATCGAGGTGGGGTTGTTGGGTCGATGGGATGCAACAAATGTTGTCGATGCCACGGTCGCAGTCATTACCAATATCGGGCTCGATCACACCGAATTTGCAGGTCCAACGCTTGCCGACATCGCGAGCGAGAAAGCGGGCATCATCACCGAGCATGGAGCTGTTGTTGTCGGCGAGACCGACCCGCATCTCATCAAGGTGTTCTCTCGGGAGCCCCACGCCTCAATGTTGGTGCGTGATGAAGATTTTGCGGTTGTTGATAACACGTTGGCTGTTGGTGGCCGGCTGCTCGACTTGCGCACGCCAACCACCGTGTATAGCGATGTGTACTTGCCTGTTCATGGCGCCCATCAAGCTGATAATGCATCGGCAGCGCTGTGCGCAGTCGAGACATTCTTCGCAGCGCCGCTCGCAGATGAGGTTGTTCGGGAGGGCTTTGGGGCTGTCGAACTTCCGGGACGTTTTGAAGTTGTGGGTGTGCAACCACTTGTCATCGTTGACGGAGCTCACAACCCTCCAGGTGCAGATAGCTCGGTCGGCGTGTATTTCGACGATCTTCGGCCCGAGGACCGCCGAATCCTCGTGGTGGGTACCCTTCGCGATGCTGATGAAATGATCTCGGCACTGCGCGCCGACGATTTCGATGTTGTGATTGCGTGTACCGCTCCGACTCCCCGTGGTGTTGAAGCGGCCGCTGTCGGTGCTGCTGCTCGTCGAGCAGGATGTGTCGAGGTGCTGGTGATCGACGACCCAATTGCGGCATGCGAGGAAGCGCTTCGCCAAGCCGGCGCTGATGACGCGATTTTGGTGGCGGGATCGATCTACGTTGTCGGAGCGGTGCGCCCAACCCTTCTGCGTCACAGTGGGAGATGACCGATAGCGTCATCATTCTATGTCAGACCGCACCCTCGTCCTGTTGAAGCCAGATGCTGTTGAGCGCAAGCTCGTTGGATCGATTCTTGACCGTTTCGAATCAAAAAACCTTGACATTGTTGCGATGGAACTTCGCCAACTCGATGCGTCAACGCTTGAGCGTCACTACGAGGAACACGTTGGCAAGCCGTTTTACGCCGATCTCGTCGCCTTCATGAGCCGCGGCCCGGTCGTTGCCATGGTGGTTGAAGGCCCAGAAGATACGTGGGAAGTTGTTCGAACGATGATGGGCGCAACAAATCCCCGCACTGCGTCACCTGGGACGATTCGTGGTGATCTCGGCATTCTGTTCACCGAAAATCTTGTTCATGGCAGCGATTCGCTCGAAAGCGCCCAGCGCGAAATCGGCATTTTCTTCCCGAATCTGTAACATTTCGCCCGCAGGCTCACATGGTCTGCGTTGGTGTACACGACGAGTTATGAGCGCGGGAAGGAGGAAGTTGTGCGAAGTAACCCACTTGGTTTAGGACGTGACCTCGCCATCGACCTCGGGACCGCGAACACCCTGATTTATGCCCGTGGTCTCGGTGTCGTGCTCGACGAGCCTTCGGTCGTGGCGATCAATGTGAACGATGGGCGACCGGTTGCGGTTGGCGTCGAAGCGAAGAAAATGATGGGTCGCACGCCCAACCACATCAAAGCAATACGCCCACTTAAAGACGGTGTGATTGCAGACTTTGAGGTCTGCGAGAAGATGCTGCGGTATTTCATTCAAAAGGTGCATGCGTCGAAGTGGTCGAAACCGAGAATGATCATCTGTGTTCCTTCGGGAATTACTGGTGTTGAGCAACGCGCGGTACAAGATGCGGCCGAATACGCAGGGGCACGAAAGCCGGTTCACATCATTGAAGAGCCGATGGCGGCGGCGATCGGCGCTGACCTTCCCGTGCATACCGCAGCAGGAAACATGATTGTTGATATCGGTGGCGGAACAACAGAGGTTGCGGTGATCTCGCTCGGCGGAATCGTTACCGCTCAGTCGGTGCGGGTTGCCGGCGATGAACTTGACGATGCCGTCATTCAGTACATGAAGAAAGAGTTCTCCCTTGCAATTGGAGATCGAACCGCTGAAGAAATCAAGATTCAGATGGGTTCGGCCTGGCCACTTGAAGACGAACTCACCGCAGACATTCGCGGTCGTGATCTCATTAGCGGACTCCCTCGAACAATCCAAGTGACAACGGAGCATGTGCGTGAAGCCTTGGCTGAGCCGGTGAGCTCTATTGTCGATGCGGTGAAGACCGCTCTTGACCGCACGCCGCCCGAACTTGCGGCAGACATCATGACTGACGGCATTACCTTGACCGGTGGGGGAGCCCTATTGAGCGGACTTCCTGATCGCCTGTCACATGAAACTGGGATGCCGGTCAACATCACCGATGAGCCGCTCTACAGCGTGGTGGTTGGATCTGGGCGTGCATTGGAGAACATCAACGAGCTCCGAGGCCTGATGTCTCTCGGCGGTGACCTCTGAGGAGGGCCCGATCGTGGCGACATACTCTCCTGGACGTCGACGGGTAGTCATTGCCCTTGCGTTGGCCTCACTCTTTTTGCTCACCTTGGACCTTCGAGGGAATCAGGTTCTTGATGGGGTCCGCTCAGGTTTCGGCGTTGTGTACCGGCCGATCAATCGGGCGGGGGAAGTGGTGTCGGCTCCAGTTGTCAGGCTGTGGCGCTCATTTCAGGAGTTTGACGATCTTGAGGAAGAGAATCGTCAATTACGTGCCGAAATCGATGCTCAGCGGTCAGCTGAGATCTCTGCCCAGAACGCAATTATTGAGAACCAAGATCTGTTAGCACTCGCCGGCCTTGAGAGCCTCGCATCGTATGGATCGGTCACTGGTCGCCTTGTTGGCCAGTCGCCGAGCAACTTTGACCAGCAGGTTGAAATCGACCGCGGAGCACTTCATGGAATTCGCGTTGGGATGGCGGCGATCAATGAGGCCGGTCTCGTTGGCAAGGTGACGAGTGTTGCGCCCCAGTCGAGCATCATCATGCTGGTGACCGACCCCTCGTATGCGGTCCCGGTGAAGATTTTGGCCTCAAAAAAGGAAGTTCCGGTCGCAGCGACATCAACGACTGTTCTCCCCGTCGCTGACTCGGATGGCACAGCGGTCGCCGCAAACGAAGCCAGTGGTGAAGAAGCCACCGACAGCATTGCGGAAACAACGACGACTGTGGTCGACATCATCCGTGAGACCGGTGTGCTTCGCGGGCAGGGAAGCGATCGCTTGCCGAGAGTGTCATTTATCGCCTCCGCTTCGGCTTTCGGACAGATCGAGGTCGGCGACACTGTGTTCACTGCCGGAGGAAGCACCTCTCTCGCTCCACCTAACATCCCGTTAGGTCGCGTATTGAATGTCATTACAAGGGCAGGCACTGCAGGTCAAGAACTCGAAATTGAGCCGACTGCCGATCTTGATCGTCTGCAGTTCGTTCGGGTGGTCTTGTACCAGCCTGCGAGTGAGGTCGGACAGTGAACGATGTGCCGGCTCGGGTATGGGTCACTCGCACTGTCTTGGTCGGCTTCATCGTGTTGTCGTTGCAGATGACGATCGCAACCGAGATCCGTGTGCTCGGTGTTGTCATTCAAATCGTTCTTGCATTTGCAGTTGCTGCGGGGGCGGCAAGTGGCCCGGGTGAGGGCGCAAAAGCCGGATTTGTTCTGGGCCTGATGTACGACCTTGCGTCAGGTTTGCCGTTGGGATCCACTGCAATGTCGATGACCTTTGGAGGCTATGCGGCTGGCTGGGGTCGGCAATACCGGCTTGAACCAACTTGGTGGATGCTTGCAGCTCTTGCCGCAATCGGAGCTGCCGTCGGTGAGGTCTTTGTTCCGATTATCAGAGTGCTCACCGGTGAGACCGGCGTGTTTGACGCGCGCATCGCAATCGTGCTTCCAGTAGTCGCACTCTCCGCGGGGATGCTCTCTCCGGTGTTGATTCCGATTGCACGATGGGCGTTGGTCATCCGTCCGGCCGAAGTACGAGTTGCCGATGCTGACACCTGACGCGCAAGGAAAGACGCGAGACTTACCGTATGGCAGTTGACCGACGTTCTGTGCGTCTCGGAATTCTTGCCTCGGTCGCTTTCATTCTTGTCGGTTTGCTCGGCGTAAGGCTGTGGTTCCTTCAGACGGTGCGGGCGGATGAACTTCAGGCACGAGTCGACCGATCTAGAACTCGGGTCATTCAGCTCGCACCCGAGCGCGGTCGAATCTTTGACGCAGACGGCCGAATCCTTGCCGATAACGAGCGCATCTTGACCCTCGCAGTCGATTGGAAATATCTGCAGCGCTCAAGTGAGCGAGCCGAACTTTTCACCAAGATTGCAGAATGGGTCGAGACCGAAGTCAGCGAGATGGAAGACCGCTACCTGTCGGGGTTCTATTCGCCGTTCCTTCCGTTGCCTCTCGTTGAAGACATTGATGAGCCGACTGCGATCGCGATACTCGAACGCGTCGAGCAGATGCCCGGAGTCGAGATCTTGAACGAATGGAAGCGGGTATATCCGTACGCGCCTCACGCCGCGCATGTCGTTGGCTACATGGGAGCGATAACCGCTGAGCAACTCGACGATTACCTGGTCCGCGGGTACCTGCGAAACGAGCGGGTTGGCCAGTTTGGAGTTGAACGTTCCCTCGAAGACCTCCTACACGGGCAATGGGGATACCAGGTGCTTGAGGTCGATGCGACGAATCGCCCCGTCAACATCGTTGAGGAGGTGCCACCGATCAACGGTTATGACGTTCAGTTGACCATCGATCTCGATGCGCAGGTGTACGTCGAACAGGCCCTTGAAACAGCAATCGTGTCTAGGCGTTATCAATACGCGCCAAACCCGTTAGTTCGTCAGCCAGACGGCACCTACGACCTCCTTGACCCTGCGCTACCAGAGCAGGTCCCGTTCAAATCTCCGGCAGGTTCGGCAATTATTCGGCGATACGACACCGGTGAGGTGATCGCAATGGCGAGCTATCCGACCTTCGATAATCGATGGTTTGAAGCTGACCTCACCGGCACGAAATTCAGAGAGATTTTCCCCTCGACGAAGCCAGATGGCTCACCGATCGACCCTGACGAGTCGATTCTTGTCAATCGAGCGGTGCAGGGCAGATACAACCTTGGATCGACGTTCAAACCGTTTACTGCGTACGCGGCGTTGAATACCGGCCTTATCACCCCCGAAGACACCTACGTTGATACGGGTTATTACGACATCTATAGCGTCAACCAAGACCGGTGTGCGCGTGGGCTGATCCGCTGCACCTTCAAGAATGCGTTATGTGGCACCGGGGCGCCGTGTGTCTATGGCGAGGTTGATGTTGAGGCGGCGCTTGCGGTCTCGTCAGACGCGTTCTTCTACAAACTCGGTGAAGATCTTCTGGTTCAAAACGACGGAGGGCCGGTCTTCCAAGAGGAAGTTGAGGCGTTCGGCTTCGGCGCAGACACCGGGATCGAACTGCCCTTTGAGTATGACGGCACCGTTCCCGACCAAGAACTCAAACGTCTCTACGCTGAACGAGGAGTGATCAGCGAAGACGAAGGGCGAGGGTTTTATGTGGGAGACAGCATTCAGATGTCGATTGGCCAGGGTCTGCTGTCGGCAACTCCGCTTCAGCTGAACCAGGGGTACAGCGTTCTTGCGAACGGTGGTCTCGTCATTCAGCCCACCCTTATCTCTACGGTATTTGAACCTGGAACACCAGACGGCCGACCCGGATACGCAGACATCTACGGTGGGACGGTGCACCAGTCGAGTCAGGCCCCCGCCATTCAGCGCAATCTCGACATTGAAGATGAACTACTGACCCCGATCATCACAGGCCTCACGCGTGTGGTGACGACTGGTGCAGGAACACTTGGCACCGACATTCCTTATCACTCGACGACCGGAGAAAAACTTTTCTTCGATTATCCCGATGACGCGATCCCGGTTGCTGGCAAGACAGGAACGGCACAGGGCAAAGGGAACTACCCGTGGAATGACTCCTCTGCATTCACTGCATTCTCGCTCGACGACAACGACCCGTATGTGATCACTGCGTACTTGGAGAAAGCAGGTTACGGATCTCAAGCTGCTGCTCCCGTGGTGAAATGTGCATTCATGATGCTGTCAGGGTCGATTCGAAGCGCTCCGGTTCGTATTTCAGAGCCGCTCGACGAGTCATCGACTGTTGCGGCTGAGCCTCAGCGCCTTGACGAGGTGAGTTGTTTTAACCGCCGCGGTGGCGCAACGGTCGGGTTGATCGAGTAGGTGTGAGATGGCGAGGACATTGATCTCACGCCGCCCGAGCAGTGGTCTCGGCAATATCAGGCGGTCACCAGGCGACCCGAGCAGAAATGTGGACTGGGTGCTTCTCATCACCCAGTCTTGTCTGATGGTGATCGGGTGTTTTGTTGTGTATTCGGCCTCACGAACCCGAATCGAAGCGGAGCCCTTCGCCTTTGCGACCCGGCAGGTGGTGTTCGGAATTATCGGACTCGTCGCAATGGTTGTCGTGATGTCAATCGATTACGAGACGTTGAAGGATCGTGCGGTATCGATCTATATCGCGACGATCGCAATGCTGGTGCTGCTGCTGTTGATCGGTCTCGCACAAGGAGCAGACCGGATTTCTTTTGACTTCGGGCCGTTCAACCTTCAGCCCGCAGAACTTGCCAAGTTTTCGACCATGCTGCTGCTCGCCGCGTTTCTCGCAGAAGAGCGCACCGACGAAGTGAGTTACCCGCGTTTTCTTGGTGGCCTCATTCTTGTCGGGTTTCCGGCGGTGCTGGTGATCATTCAGCCTGACTTGGGCTCAGCATCGGTGCTCGTTGCGCTTGCAATGGGGACACTGCTGATCGCAGGTGCCCGGTCGAAATACATTGTTGCGGTCTCTGTGCTTGCGGTGATGACGGTGCTCGCAGCGTTTATTGCCCGTCTCGTCAACGAGTACCAGGTGCAACGACTCAAAGTGTTCCTTGACCAAGAGACCACCGATCCGGCGCTTCAAGACGCGGTGTATCAGGTACGAAACGCTATCCGTGCGGTCGGCACTGGGGGTCTCTGGGGTAAGGGGTGGCTCGAGGGGCCTCTGACGAATGGACGCGACATCCCGGTGATGTGGGCCGATTTTCCGTTTGCGGCAGTTGCTGAACAATTCGGTTTGGTCGGATGTCTGATTCTCATCTCGTTGTTTATGGTCGTCCTTGCTCGAATTTGGCGGGTTGCAAGCCTCTCGAAAGACGCGTTGGGAACATATATCTGTGCCGGAGTGTTCACGATGGTGCTGTGGCAGATGTTCCAAAACATCGGTATGACCCTCGGAATTACTCCCGTCACCGGCTTGCCAATGCCATTTATTTCCTACGGCGGGTCGAGTTTGATCGTGTACTGCGCAATGTTTGGGCTTGTGCAGAGTGTGTATATGCGGCGGATGCGCTGACCCGCTATTCAGGTTTCTCAACATGTGGTCAGGTAAACTGTTGGAGTTATGTCCACTTTTGTCAGCCCGGTTGTCTTGACGGTGTTTTCTGTGGCCATTGCGACTATTCGTTTGCAGAACGTAGGCGCGTTTCACGCAGCCGGTTTCTGCTCATCTGTGCGCATCGATTGCGCCAACTCTCGTAAGGAATTTCCTCATGGAACAGTCACCCCCTCGCGATGGGTCCGAAGATCATTCGGACACCTCCGAGCAGTCCTCTTCAACAAACGATCGCAGTTCTAACGGAACAAACGCGCCTTCACGCACATCATCACATCAGCCTCGGCGCCGGGGCTCGCGTGGTGGCCAGGGCCGCGCCAAGCCTGCTGCTGATGGGTCGTCATCGGCGACAAAAAATCCTGAGGAATTGCCGGAACCGATGCGAGAGGGCCGGCTGGGTTCTGCTGAAGCACGCGAAGAAGCATTGGTGAAGAAGCCTCAAATTGGCGACACGATGCCGGTTCCAAACGTGCCACCACCCGGCCCTGCAAACGGCCCCTCTGAAGAGGCACAGAGTTCGCCATCGTCCAACCGGAGTGGCCAAAAGCGACGTCGCAAGAGCGGTGGACAAAAAGGGCAACAGCAGAAGAAACAAGACACCGAGTCGGCAAATGGGAAGGGTGCGTCGTCAGGTTCCCCATCTAAGGGGCGTTCGTCCTCGCGCCGTCGCCGGCGCGGCGGTGAGCTCTCGGCTGAAGCGCGAGATCAACGGCGTGGCCGTGAGCGCAATGGAAAGCCGATTGGGCGTTATTTCATGTGTGTTCAGGTGCGTGATGGTATTACTCAGGTCGCAGTTCTCGAGGGCCGGAACCTCATTGAGCACTACGTGAGTCGGCCGGCTGACGATGTCAGCCAGATCCACGGCAACATCTACCTCGGACGAGTACAAAATGTGCTGCCGGGCATGGAAGCAGCATTTGTCGATATTGCAACGCCAAAGAATGCGGTGCTCTATCGGGGTGACGTTCAGTACGACTCTGAAGACATTGATAGTGATGGGAACGACCCTCGCATCGAACAGATTTTGAAGAATCGACAGACAATTCTCTGTCAGGTCACAAAGAACCCGATTGGAGCGAAAGGTGCTCGCCTCACCCAGGAAGTTTCGCTTCCAGGGCGATTTGTTGTGCTGATTCCAAATTCAACGACGTACGGAATTTCAAAGCGCCTACCTGACCAAGTTCGCCGCCGTTTGCGAAGCATTCTCGACAAGGTGAAGCCAGAGGGCCATGGCCTCATCGTGCGTACGGCAGCAGAACACGCAACAGAAGCAGAACTCACTGCCGATATGCGAATGCTGTTAGAGCAATGGGATCGCATCGAGGCTCAAGCAAAGGGGCTAAAAAAGCCAGCATTGTTGCACCGTGAACCGGAACTCGCAGTGCGTGTGATCCGTGAGGAGTTCAACGCTGACTATCGTGGAGTGGTCATCGATGATCGCCGTTTGTACGAAGAGGTTCGTGAGTATGTGGCGGCATTTAACCCTGAGCTCGCCGACCGCGTTGAGTACTACGACGCCGAAGCTGAGGGCTTAGCGCTATTCGAGCGTCACCACGTACACGAACAAGTACACAAGGCGCTCGATCGCAAGGTCTGGTTGCCATCTGGCGGTTCGCTCATCATCGAGCACACCGAAGCGCTTTCGGTGATCGACGTGAACACCGGCAAGAACGTCGGAACGTCCAACCTCGAAGAAACCGTGTTCAGCAACAACCTTGAGGCTGCCGAAGAAATTGCCAAGCAGCTTCGGTTGAGAGATATCGGCGGCATTATCGTCATCGACTTCATTGACATGGAGGTCAAAGCGAACCGCGCGAAAGTGATCGAGACGTTCCGCGATGCATTGGCCCGAGATAAGACACGAACCCAGGTCTTCGATATCTCTGAATTGGGCCTTGTTGAGATGACGCGTAAGCGCATCGGCGAAGGATTACTGACCGAATTTTCTGAACAGTGCCCCAATTGCACCGGGCGGGGAGTGGTTGTTGATCACTCCTTACTCGACTGATGGAAATGGCAGTTGGTACTGATGTCTGCACCCGTTAGCATCCGTGAGGCTATGTACGCAGTAATTGCCACGGGCGGTAAGCAAGAAAAGGTCGCTGAGGGCCAGCAGATCACTATCGAATTGATCGATGGCGACGAAGGCTCTGAGGTGTCATTTGTCCCGGTTCTCGTCGTCGATGGAGATCGTGTGCTCGCAGGGTCTTCTCTCGAGAAGGCCGCAGTAAAGGGCCGCATCCTCGGCACGATGAAGGGGCCAAAGGTAAACGGCTTTACCTATAAGCGCCGCACGAATCAGCGTCGTCGCTACGGGCATCGCCAGAACTACAGCGTCGTCGAGATCACCTCGATCACTGCGTGAGATTGAGCGGAGGATAAGACATGTCAAAGACAAAAGGTGGCGGCTCAACCCGCAACGGACGTGACTCAAATGCTCAGCGTCTCGGCGTCAAGGTGTTTGATGGCACGAAGATCACCGCAGGAACGATCATTATCCGTCAGCGTGGTACCCGCGTGCACCCCGGCAAAAATGTGGGCATTGGTGGCGACGATACGTTGTTCTCACTCGTTGACGGCTCAGTGAAATTTGGCGAGCGCAAGGGCCGCAAGGTCGTTGACGTCAACCCCGTCTCGTAACTTCTGTTACACGTCAATGCCGGCTGGCAACTGATCTTGTTGCCAGCCAAGAAGCTCAACCGCTTGCCCGCAGGCATAGCGATCGGTCATTCCACTGACCCAACTCACGGCCGCAAAGAGTGATTCATCGTCGTTGCCCATCGGCCCAGAATTAAGAAGCGCCTCGACCGGGATGAGATGAGTGTGAGCGGTGAAATGCTCAACTAGTGCCTGCAGCATCGAGATAACGCTTTGAGCCTGACGAGTTGACGCCGGCCGCAGATAGATGTTGTCGTAGTTAAACCTTCGGAACTCCGAGAGCGCCTCGGCGATATCGGCGGTCATTCCGATGCGCCCTGATTGCTCGGTGGCGCCCAGCATGGCTCTCACAAAAGTGCCGAGCTGTTGGCTTCTTGCGGTGCCACATCGAGAAGAGACGATGTTGGGAAGCATCGACGGAGTGACGATGCCTGCGGCGACAGCGTCTTCGAAGTCGTGACATACGTAGGCGATACGGTCAGCCCACGACACAACCTCACCTTCGGGAGTCGCAGGTGCTGGCCGGCTCCATGAGTGGTTGCGGATGCCGTCAAGAGTTTCGGCACAAAGGTTGAGTGGAACGAGGGTGACATCTGCTCCCCACACCGCGTGGTCGTATCCATCGTTGAGGTACGGACTGAACGCGTCTTCGCTCGCATGGCCTCCGGGGCCGTGCCCGCAGTCGTGACCAATCGCAATTGCCTCAGCGAGGTCGACGTTGAGGCCAAGCGGCCCCGCTATCGAACGAGCAATCTGGGCGACTTCGAGCGCGTGGGTAAGGCGCGTACGTTGGTGGTCATCAGGAAAGACGAAGACTTGGGTTTTGCCGGCAAGACGACGAAATGCTGACGCATGCAAGATGCGGTCACGATCGCGTTGGAAGCATGTACGAAAGGGGTCAGGCGATTCCTCGACTATTCGCGAACCGGCGCCGTGTGGGCGGGTTGCGAGTCGTGCGAGCGAGCGGTCTTGTCGTTCTTCGCGCTCTTGGCGGGAAATGACTGCTGGATCACCTGGCCCGGCCCATGAGTCTTCGTGGGCGAAGGCGACTCCATCATGGTGGTGACCGCGCATTGTCGACGCCCACTTTTCTGCACGTTCACCAAGTTCATCCTCGGAGGGAAATCTGTCGTCGACAGCCATGTCCTCACGATAGGGCAGGGGTGTCGCTAGCGTGCTTGTTGTGTCACAGTTTGTTGATGAGTGCCAACTCAATATTCGAGGGGGTGACGGCGGCGCAGGGTGCGTGTCGTTTAGACGTGAGGGTCCGGTCGTTGATGGAGGCCCCAACGGTGGCGATGGCGGAAACGGTGGCGATGTATGGCTTGTGGCCGACCACAATGTGGCATCGCTACTGTCGTTTCGTGATCACCCACACCGGCGGGCGACAAATGGCGTGCACGGCAAAGGCAAAGATCTGCACGGAAAGCGCGGTACTACTCTCGAAGTAAAGGTGCCAGAAGGCACCGTCGTGAAAGACCTCTACACGGGTGAAGTGCTCGCAGAACTGTTTCGACATGGTGACAGCTGGCTTGGTGCAGCTGGCGGCCGAGGCGGACGCGGAAATGCACGGTTTCTCTCAAATAAGCGTCGCGCTCCGACGTTTGCTGAGCAGGGCGAACACGGCGATGAACGCTGGTTGAAGCTTGAACTTCAACTTATGGCCGATGTTGCACTGGTCGGGTTTCCAAATGCCGGCAAAAGCACATTGATCAGTGTGATTTCCGCTGCCAAGCCGAAGATTGCGAACTACCCGTTCACCACTCTCGAACCGAATCTCGGTGTTGTTGCTCTTGATGACGACACCAACTTTGTCGTGGCAGATATCCCGGGTCTCATCGAAGGTGCAAGCGAAGGAAGAGGACTGGGTCATCGTTTCCTTCGCCATATCGAACGAGCGCGGGTGCTGTGTCTGCTGATCGATCTCGCGCCGGTCGATGAGATGACCGCCCAGCAACAAGAAGAAACGTTGCTCAACGAGCTCGGCCAGTACCGCCCCGACCTTCTGGAGCGCCCGCGCATCGTGGTTGGAACGAAAGCCGATATGGTCTCGACCGAAGATGTGGAGAACTTTGGCGACCGCTTAGTGATTTCATCAATCACCCAGTCGGGAGTACGCGAACTCGTCGGACAAATGGCATCAGTTGTTCACGAATCTCGCTCGGTCGAACCTCATCACGAGGGGGTCGTCGTGCTGCGCCCTGAGGTCACTGGGGCGGTAGTGGAGCGGCTCGATGACAACGAGTTCAGGTTGGTCGGACGGGAAGTTGAGCGCGTTGTTGCGCTCAATGACGTGACGACAACCGAAGCTCTTGACTGGATTGATTCTCGTCTTGAGCGGCTAGGGATTTCGAAAATGTTGGCCCGAGCGGGCGTTGCTGATGGTGACATTGTGTGGATCGGCGAGTTCAGCTTTGAATACCAGGCCGATGTGTGAGCCCGTTTGTTCGATGTGAACCGGTAGTTGTGTGGGTATGAAAGTTGTCGTCAAAATCGGCTCCTCGTCGCTGACACGCGCGGATGGGGGAATTGATCATGAGGCAATTTCGCGTCTTTGCCGTGATGTTGCCTCACTCGCATCACTTGGCCATCAGCCCATCGTGGTGTCATCTGGAGCGGTAGCGGCCGGTGTCGGCGCAGTCGGACTCAGTGAGCGGCCCACCGACGTTGAGACACTTCAAGCGGTTTCAGCCGTCGGGCAGAGCCGAGTGATGGGGGTCTATGACGACGAGCTGGCTTCGCATGGCCTCGTAGGAGCACAAGTGCTGCTCGATCCGCTCGATTTCGTACATCGAAGCCAATATCTCCACGCTCGACAGACGTTGGAACGGCTGCTGTCACTGAAATGTGTGCCGGTCGTCAATGAGAATGATGCGATTGCAAGTAGTGAACTTCGCTACGGCGATAATGATCGAATCGCAGCATTGCTCGCGCACAGTGTGAGTGCCGACCTGCTCGTGTTGCTGACCGATCTTGACGGGTCATATACCGCTGATCCCCGATTGAGCAGCGACGCAAAGTTGGTTGATCGCGTGTCGGCTGACGACCCGCTGCTGTCGATTCAGGCATCGACCTCAAAAAGTGGCGTTGGGTCTGGCGGCATGGCATCGAAACTTGTTGCTGCTCGAATTGCGTCGTGGTCTGGGGTGAGGACAGTGATCGCAAATGCTGAGCATGAAGGTGTTGTTGCAGCGATCGTTGCGGGCGAAACCCTCGGCACCACATTTGACGCGCATCAACGAACCCTGACCGCACGAAAACTGTGGATCGCGTTCGCTGCAGAAACCGCCGGCCGCATCACCGTCGACGACGGGGCACAAGCAGCTCTGACCACGAAAAACACGAGCCTCCTCCCGGCGGGCGTCACCGAAGTCGATGGAGCATTTATCTCAGGAGCGACGGTGGAGATTGTTGATTCACGCGGTGTTGTCTTTGCGCGAGGGATGACCGGCCTATCGGCCGCCGAGCTATGTGATGTGATGGGACTGCAGACTTCTGCGCTTCCTCAAGGTATGCATCATGAGGTTGTCCATCGCGATGATCTTGTCGTGCTTCCGCAGTGATCTACTCTGCGAGGACTTTCAGGCTCTTCCAGTCGACCTTGAACACGTTTGTGCAGGCGATGTAGACCGCAAAGAGCACGGCTGACAGCGCAATTGCACCGAAGATGCCTCCGATTCCTCGCCAAGAAGATGCGCTCAGCGCAGACATCAGGAGCCAGGTAGAGCAGCCGCTGATGCCGGCCGACAGCGAGAGCACGGCGATGTCGCGGGTAACTGCAACGACGTGAAGAGTTCGCGCGTGCCGCTGGCGGAGAATGATCAGGCTGACGGCCGCTGCCACGAGATAGGCAATTCCAAGCGACAGGCCGAGACCGAAGACGCCGAACGGACCCACGAGAATCACTGCGAGTACGACGTTAAGGCCGTTCTCTCCAACGTTGAGGAAGAACGGCGTTCGGGTATCTCCGTGTGCGTAGAACCCTCGGAGGATGAACAGATATGTCGAGAAGCCGATGAGACCGATCGCAAGCCCGGAAAGCGCATCGCTGGTGTTTTGTGCTGAGGTCGCATCAAATTGACCCCGCTGCATGAGGCTTGTAACCGCAAGTGGTCCGACGACGAGCAACGCAGCTGATGCGGGAGCGGTAAGAGCAACGATCGCTCTGATGCCGCCGGTGAGTAATCGTGTGAAGCGTTCGCCCTGTTCTTGGGCAACCGCTCTGGCGAGTTCAGGTTGCAAGGTTGTTGCGATGGAGACGGCGAGCAGGCCATGGGGAAGAACGAAGAAGATGAACGCATCGAAATAGGCGGATGCCAGCGACGAGCCCGGGTCAGCGAGGTTGCGTATGACAACCAACGCAACCTGATTCGCAACAACAAATCCGAGTGTCCATCCGCTCATTCTTGCGACGCGGGCAACAGCTGGGTGGCGAAGATCGACGTGCCATTTCAGCCCGACCTTGGTGCGGAACACCGCAACGGTGGTGATGAGCGCCATGAGCGCAATCCCTCCGGTTGCTCCCAAGCCGAGAGTGAGAAAAAAGCGTGTATCGGTGGTGACATCTGAGAGGCGCCACGTTGTTGAGCCGGCACCAGGAAGTGTGAGCAAGGTGGCGATGATGATGACATTCGATGCGACAGGAGCCCATGCAGCCGCAAGAAATCGACGTAACGAATGAAGAATTGCGGTCATCACCCCGGTGATGCCGTAGAACAGCACTTGGATGACGAAGAGCCGGGTGAGCATTGTTCCGACCGATCGAAAGGTGTCTGCATCAACCGTGTCGGCGGTGGTGAGGGAGTACAACCGGAAGATCAGCGGCGCAAGCGCCACCGCAAGAACTGCAAGCACAGTTGACGCAAGGAGGGCAGCGCTAACGACAGCATGAAATCCGCGCTCGTCATCGTCGGAGCGTCGCTCCTGAACGATGAGTGAGGTGAACACCGGCACCAGGGTTGCGGAGAGCACTCCACCGATAATGAGGTCGTACACGATGTTTGGCGTTTCATTCGCCAATTTGTAGGCATCAGAAAGCGCGTTCTGACCGACAACATATGCGAGCACAATCACACGAAGAAGCCCTGTTGCCCGTGAGCATGCGGTTCCGGAGGCGACGATGAGGTTAGACCGCACAAAGTTCGCCACGAGTGAACACTAGCCCTCGTCGTATTGCGAGTTGAGGCGTCCGATGTGATGACTGCCCTGACAAACTGACCGAGTGAAAAACATTGCGTACGTCCGGAAACCGAGTCCACACCTTGGTGACGGATTGGTCACGCATATCGAACGGACCGAAATTGATGTCGACTGCGCTGTTGAGCAATGGCGTAACTACTGCGATGCTCTCGAACGTTGCGGATGGAGCCTTGTCGAGGCTCCTGCCGTCGACGAACACCCCGACGGCGTATTTATCGAAGATGCTGCGGTGATGTTTGGGAAACTCGCCGTCGTTACCCGTCCGGGAGCCCCCGAACGTCGGGGGGAAACCACCGGGCTCGCGGACGTGTTCGGTAACGCGGGTCTTGCGGTAGAAGAGATGCCAACCGGTGATCTCGATGGCGGAGACGTGTTGAAAATCGGGTCGACCGCCTATGTCGGAGTGGGTGGGCGTACTAATGATGCAGGTGTTGAAGCGCTTGCATCGATCATTGGGCCACGGGGGTGGGGAGTGCGTCCAATTCCGGTCACAAAGGTCCTTCACCTCAAATCGGCGGTGACCGCGTTACCTGACGGAACGGTGATCGGCTATCCGCCGCTGATTGATGACCAGACGCTGTTCCCCCGCTTTCTTGAGGTTCCGGAAGAACATGGCGGACATGTCGTTCTCGCAGCCGATGACACGGTGCTCATGTCGACCTCGGCGCCTCGCACAGCGGAGATGTTGCAAGCGCGCGGCCTTACGACCGTATGCGTCGACATCTCAGAATTCGAACGCCTCGAAGGCTGTGTGACATGCCTCTCTGTTCGGGTGCGAGCCAGTTAGCCTCACCTCGTGACACCCGCCGATCCGCTCGCTCCGCCCATGACTCGTCGTAAGGTGATGAGCCTTGGCGCGATTATGGCGGTGATGGCCTCTGGCTATGGCGTCATGTTCACCGTGCTCGATGATTATCGAGACCGGTTCGGCATTTCGGAGAGTCGACTCGGCATGATCGTCGGAATCGGGTTTCTGTCGTCGTTTCTCGCGCAGATCTTCCTTGCGCCACTTGCAGATCGGGGACACGCCAAATCAATTGTCGTCGTCGGGCTTCTGTTGAATTTCGGCGGCTTAGTCATGCTTGCATTCGGGCAAACCACTGCCGTTCTGCTCATTGGCCGTTTTGTTATGGGGATCGGTCTCGGTGTTGCGTTTCCTGCGATCCGTCGGATTGTCATCCTTGGCGATGCTGATCGCCTTGGCGACAACCTCGGTCTTCTTCTTGCCGCAGATGTGGCAGGTTTCGCGGTTGGCCCTTTGCTGTCGGCGCTGGTGGTCGGTCCGTTAGGGCTCCCGGCTCCGTTTCTGATGATCGCTACAGCATCACTGTTGAGCATCTTCATTATCGTGCGCATCAAGGTTGAGGAGCGCGCCGATGCTGAGTCGAGCAAGCTGGCTTTTGATCTGCTGAAGATTAAGCCGTATGCCGCGGCCGTGTGCATGGGTGTTGCAGTCTTCGTGATGATTGGCACCTTTGATGCGTTGTGGGTCGTCATGCTTGACGATCTTGAGGCCTCTGAGTGGATTGCGAATGTCGGAATCACCTTGTTTGTACTCCCGATGATCTTCTTGGCAGAGCGGGGCGGCCGTTTGGCGCAGAGGATTGGACCGTTTCGTGTTGGTCCGGTGGGCTTGATCATCGGTGCCATCTACATGATCATGTATGGACTGCTTCCATCTGCGCTTGTGATGTTGGGAGTCGGAGTCCTCCACGGGGTTACCGATTCATTGACGGTGTCGAGTTCTGCTATTGCCGTCGGAATGGTGACACCCGAAGATCGCCACGCTGGCGGGCAGGGCTTGCTGGGGGGAGTGCAGACTCTCTCGGCCGGCGCAATCGCGGTTGTGGCAGGGTTTCTTTATGAGAGCTACGGCCGATTCCCGGCATACGCCGTGTGTGCAATCATCATGGTCGCCCTTGCGGTGACCGCATTTATCTTGAGTGGAAATCAGCGTTCTGCAACACCTGATGACCCAGTCAACGTGAATGATCCCGCAAACGCAGTTACCGGTCACGCCTAAGACAGTTCAAACCTGGGGTGGTTGCAGATGACGCCAGTGAAATGGTGTTGGCTAGCGCGCCCCAAGCGTCTTTGTCATGGGAAGCGAGCTTCGCTCACCGTCACCTTCCAGAATGACGCTATGTGAACGCTGGACCTGCCGATCGCGAGCCATCAGCCCGATGAAGAGACCGACGACAGCGATCGCGCCGTAACCAGCACCAGAGGCAAGCATGGCGAGCGCAGGTGCTGGACACGTTCCTGCGATTGACCACCCGGCCCCGAAAAGAGCTCCACCATAGACGTGATGTCGTTCAACCTTTGAACGAGCGAGTGAAAGCACCCCGCCATAAGGAGTAGCGAGTTGGCGACGCTCCAACAGCCACAGAAGAGGAGCGGAGATACCGATCGCCAAACCCATCAGACCAAACACATAGAAGCTCTCGAGTCGAAGTGTTGCGTGGATGGTGTCGTAATCGTGAAGACGGCCGGCAGCGAGAACAAAGCCAAACATCGCTCCGAAGACGAGACCGATGATGTTCATTGAGCGTCTCATTTCGCCACCGCCGGAACGACATCGCCAAGACCGGTGAACGACGTCAGCAGGAAGGTGACGGCAACAGCAGCGGCCATAAAGGTGGCGGTTGCCGCCCAACTAGCAGGAGACCGTTGAGCAGTTCCGCAGATGCCGTGCCCGGAGGTGCAACCGCCTGCCACACGGGCTCCGTAACCCATGACGATGGCTCCGAAGAGGATGACGATCATGATGGTCGCTTCTGACCACCCCGCAGCGTGGAGGGCGCTATACCCGCGCCGAAGTTCGATACCTGGGCCAAGGATGGTGGCAAGACCGCCGCCGAGAAAGATGCCGACGAAGTAAAAGGCTCGCCAACTCACCGAATCGGTGTCTCGACGAATGGTCTTGACCGTCTGGATATAGGCCCCAGATGCCCCGAGAGGCTGATTCGAAATAGTGAACAGCGCAACAACGAGCAATCCGAGTAGGGGTCCAGCGATCCACCACGGCAACTGATCAGGTAAAACTCCCATGCCGCATCTTTGCACTCTGTGGGCGCGATCACAATAATGTCGGCACTTCTCGCCTCGTAACTCGACTCTGTTGCAGGGGTAGCGTGGCGTTATGGCTGAGATCGACTCCCAAGATGAAGTCGAGCGCCCCTACGGCGGCGCCGAAAACCCCGACGCACCGAAGCGTGTTCGGATTCGTCACTTTGCGCGGGCGAAAGAGCAAGGAATTCGAATTACTGGCCTCACGAGCTATGACGTGCTGACCGCTCAGATTTTTGATGAATCAGGAATCGATTTTCTTCTCGTTGGTGACTCTGCTGGTAACACCGTGTTCGGATACGACACGACCCTTCCGGTGACTGTCGATGCGCTCATTCCATTGACCAGAGCAGTTGCTCGGGCAGCGAAACGGGCACTGGTCATTGCCGACTTGCCGTTCGGCTCCTACGAACTTGGGCCTGATGAGGCACTGCGCACAGCGATTCGCTTCATGAAAGAAACCGAAGCCCATGCGGTGAAGCTCGAGGGTGGCGAGCGATCAGCTGAACAGATCAGCAAAATTGTGAGTGCGGGAATCCCTGTGATGGCCCACATCGGGTTCACCCCTCAAAGTGAGCATGGCCTCGGCGGTCACCTCATTCAAGGTCGTGGCGACGGGGCCGAGCAGCTTCTCGCTGACGCACGGGCTGTCGAAGCTGCCGGCGCATTCGCAGTCGTACTTGAGATGGTGCCCTCTGCTGTTGCGCAACGGGTCACAGAGGCGGTGTCAATTCCGACAATCAGTGTTGGAGCTGGACCGCATTGCGACGGTCAGCTGTTGGTGTGGACCGATTGGGCCGGGTTGACGACCGGTCGCATTCCAAGGTTTGTCAAGCAGTATGCAAACCTTTCCGGTGTGCTTCGTGAGGCAGCCGAGCAGTTCTGTGCCGATGTAGCCTCCGGCGAGTACCCGTCGGCAGAACACGAATATCAGGAGTAACTTCGCTCTGGTTCGTAGGCGAGAATTGGTCGCCTACTGGCTCGTGACCCTGCGATTTGGGGCTTGGTGGCTTCTTTTGTGCAGATAAGCGGTGTCAGAATGTCCGGATGGAATTGCTCGAAGGGCTTGTCCGGCGCGCTGGAAACAGCGGCGATGGTGAAATGGTGGTCGTTGGCGACGACCGGATGTCGGCCGAGGCACTACTTTCTCTGGCCGATGCGACGGCCTCCCGTATCCGTGGTGCACGCGCAATCGCGGTGTGTGCGACCCCGTCGATGTCGACGGTGGTTGGTATCGTCTCCGCGCTTCGAGCAGGAGTTGCGATCGTGCCAGTTGCGTCCGATTCAGGCCCTGCCGAGCGACACCACATTTTGAGTGACTCAGGTGCGGTTGCGATCCTCGGCGATCACGTATGGGATGAGACGTCGCTTCCCGTCATCCCTCTTGGCGGTGATGGCAGCTCGTTGTCATCTGGCGAAAGCGGCGATCTCAATGATGCTGCTCTCATCATGTACACCTCGGGAACAACAGGTGCGCCGAAAGGTGTGCTCATGCCGACAAGTCCGATTGCAGCGTGCCTTGACGGATTGGCCGACGCCTGGCAATGGACCGAAGATGACCACCTTGTTCACGGGCTCCCGCTGTTTCATGTTCACGGGTTGGTGCTTGGGATGCTCGGGTCATTGCGGCGAGGTAACCGGGTGACACATACCGTTCGGCCCGCTCCGGAGGCCTACGCAGCAAAAATGGCGGACGGAGCAACGATGTTCTTCGGTGTTCCCACTGTCTGGTCGCGGATGGTTTCTGACACGTCGTCAGCTCAAACCTTGAAAGGGGCGCGAGCGATCGTTTCGGGAAGTGCGGCGTTGCCAGTCGCAGTCTTCGAACAACTCCAACAGCTCACCGGAGTCACCCCGCTCGAGCGTTACGGAATGACCGAGACGATGATCACCATCTCGACCCGAATCGACGGCGATCGGCGCCCGGGCCATGTGGGATTACCACTCGATGGTGTCGAAACAAGACTCCGGGGCGACGATGGTGAACTGCTCAACCATGACGGGCAATCGATCGGAACGCTCGAGGTGCGGGGCGCAACCCTTGGCGCTGGCTATCTCAACCGGCCCGATGCGACAGCGGAGTCAACCACGACCGATGGGTGGTTTGTGACTGGCGACTCTGCCGTCATTGGTGCTGATGGAATGCATCGAATCGTTGGTCGAACGTCGGTCGACATCATCAAATCTGGTGGATACAAAGTTGGCGCTGGCGAGGTTGAAGCCTCCATTGCTGAGCTCACTGGAGTGGCAGAGGTCGCGGTTGTGGGCGTCGCCGACGATGACCTCGGCCAGCGAATCGAAGCCGTGGTGGTGCCGGCTGCGGGTGCGACAGTGCACCCAGACGAGGTAATTGCACATGTTGCCGGCCAACTCTCTGTTCACAAGCGCCCACGACAGGTACATATCGTCGAGAGTTTGCCACGCAACGCTCTCGGAAAAGTTCAAAAAGCGCAACTACGCGCCTCGCTCGAGGAGATGTCATGACGACACCGAAACCAGCAACTGTTCACACCCAGCAAGCGAATGCACCACGGGACCTCGGAATGGATGATCGTGATATCGACCGAGCTCGACAAGGTCTCATCGCCCAGCATCCCACCGGTGTTCTTGAGGGCCCGCTCGGGGTTGCTTGGGATGCAAGCCGTCACGACTACGTAGTCGACGGTGCACAACCTGACACGGTTCATCCCAGCCTGTGGCGCCAAGCCAAACTCAACGCGGAGCATGGATTGTTTAGCGTCGCGGACAAAGTCTGGCAGGTGCGTGGTTACGACATCTCGAACATCACCTTTATCGAAGGGCAGACCGGGTGGATCGTGATCGATCCGCTCACCGTTGAACCCGCAGCGAGAGCAGCACTCGAATTAGCCAACACTCACCTCGGAGAACGCCCCGTTGTCGCAGTGATCTACACCCATTCTCACACCGACCACTTCGGTGGCGTGCTTGGCGTCACCAGCCAGGAAGAAGTTGACGCCGGACGATGCCGGGTGATTGCCCCTGAGGGCTTTCTCTACGAAGCGATCGCAGAAAATGTGATTGCAGGCTTTGCAATGGGCCGGCGCGCTGCGTATCAATTCGGACCGCTATTGCCGCCTGGGCCTACGGGACACGTCGATTGCGGCCTCGGTAAGGGGCTTGCGATTGCGGCTCCGAGTCTCATCGCGCCAACTGAGGAGATCACCTTCACTGGAGAAGAGCTCGATATTGATGGGGTTCGGGTTGTGTTTCAGTTGACCCCCGAAGCTGAGGCTCCAGCCGAAATGAACTTTTTCTTCCCAGATTTCGGTTGGCTGTGTATGGCAGAAAACTGCACTCACACGATGCATAA
Organism: uncultured Ilumatobacteraceae bacterium; assembly: GCA_965660025.1. Taxonomy (GTDB): domain Bacteria; phylum Actinomycetota; class Acidimicrobiia; order Acidimicrobiales; family Ilumatobacteraceae; genus Casp-actino5. Next base: position 23,113 of record CBFHYI010000019.1, read on the forward strand.
CCTCGTGCCCATCAGGGGTGCTTTGGTGCGTGACGCACTTGCGTGGTCGAAATACATCGACGAGGCGATCAGTCTCTTTGGCGACGAGACCGAGGTGTTTTTTGCCTCCCACCATTGGCCACGCTGGGGTCACGACGACATCGTTGACTATCTGCGCAAGCAGCGAGATATGTACCGCTGGATTCACGACCAAACAATGCGGCTCGCGAATCACGGATACACGGCTCTCGAGATTGCAGAAGAACTTGATCTCCCCGAAGAGTTTTCGTCGCAAGGGCATACCACCGGGTACTACGGCCATCTCGTTCACAATGTAAAAGCGGTGTACCAGAGGTATCTGTCCTGGTACGACGGAAATCCGGCAAACCTCTGGCGCCTGCCTCCGACCGAGGTGGGCTCTCGCTATGTCGCCCTTGCGGGCGGGACCGACGCAATGGTTGCAGCTGCGCAGAAATCGTTTGACGAGGGCGATTATCGGTGGGTGGTGGAGATGCTCAACCACCTCGTCTTTGCTGAGCCCGACCATGCCGCCGGGCGAGCGCTCCAAGCTGATGCTCTTGAACAGCTTGGCTACCAAAGTGAGTCGGCGACATTTAGGAACGCGTATTTGACCGGAGCTCAAGAATTGCGGAATGGTGCGCCACCGAGGCGAGAAGCCATGCGTCGGGGTTTTCTTGATGCGATGACGGTTAGCCAACTGCTTGACACGATTGCCGTGCGAGTGCCGTCTGATCTGGTCGGCGGGCGGCATGTCACCATTCACTTGACGATCAGCGACCGCCCGACTGAGGCGAACTGGACGATAGAAATTTCGAATCGTGCGATGTCGTCGATCGCGGGGTTGAGGGGTAGTTCAGATCTTGCACTCACGATGCCGGTGGAGTACCTCATTGCGCTTGCCGCAAATGAGATGACGGTCGATGACGTACTCGCAGCATCACATTGTGAAGGTGATCACACCGCGTTTGAATTCGCGTTCGGTCACCTCGAGTTGTTCTACTCGGGATTCCCGATCGTCGAACCGTAACGGCATCAACCTGTCATTCGGAGACCTGTTGCGAGCGCACAGCGAACGAGCGCGCAATGACCCCAGCGATGATGACGATGACTCCTGACACCATTGCTTGCCATGGAAGTGCTAGCGCCAGCACGATGCACCCGACAAGACCGAGGCGTGCAAGCCATTGAGGCCACAGGCGTTCTGCTGGTTGCAGACGCAGCGCAGAAGCGTTCGTGATTGCGTAATAGGTGAGCACCGCCACTCCAGACAGCGAGAGGGCAGAGGTGAGGGAAACGGTGTTAATGAGAGCGACGACGACCGCAACGACGCTGAGTTCTGCACGAAGGGGGAGTGAGCGCTGCGCCGAGACTTGGGCGAACCATGCAGGAAGATCCGCGCGTCGGCCCAGCGCCAAAATCGTTCGGGCGACCCCTGGAATGAGATTGAGTAATACCCCAAAACATGCGATGCCCGCACCAACTGAAATGGCCGGAGCAAGGCGAGAAAGCGAGCTGAATCCGACGATGGTGCTCAGCGGGGCAGAGGTTGTCGAGATGTCCTCAGGTGTCAGCGATGAACGCACGACGACTGCAACCGTGAGATAGATCAGAAGAACAGCTCCGAGTGCTCGCGTAATGGCCCAGGGAATCGTTCGCTCGGGGTTAATGACTTCTTCGCCGAAGGTTGCGATACGCGCGTAACCTGCGAACGCGAAAAAGATGAGCCCGGCGGCTTGCAGAACTCCATATGGGTTCGTGTCGATGGCGCTCAGTTGTTCGACAGGGCGTGGCGTCGTCTGTACCCAGGCGCTGGCGACCACAATGATGAGGGTGAGGCCGGTGGCACCAAGAATGACCCGGGTGACAAACGCTGTTCTCGACAAGCCACCCAAATTGATCGCTGCGATGAGCACCACCGCTGCTGTCGCGACGAGTCGAGCCTGAGAGGGCCAGATGTAGAGGCCAGCAGTTAGGCCCATCGCTGCGCAGCTTGCGGTCTTGCCGACGATAAAGCCCCATCCAGCAACATGGCCCCAAAATGGCGACAGGCGCTCTCGTGCGTAGACGTAGGTTCCGCCACTCTCTGGATGTCGGGCGGCAAGTTGTGCTGACGAGGTGGCATTACACAGCGCAACACCACCAGCGATGAAGAGGCTGAGCAGCAGCCATCGACCGGCAGCATTCGCCGCAGGGGCCCACACTGCGAACACCCCGGCCCCTACCATTGACCCGATGCCAACGACAACGGCATCGGTCGGAGTGAGTTGGCGACGAAGCGCTGTTGTCATTGGAACATGCGAGAGCAGTATTCGCCAATGGCATCGTGGATGCCGACTGCCCGAGACATCGTGTGCCATCGAGCGATAAACCCGTGGACAACTCCCGGCACCGCGAGGTATTCGGCATCGGTATCTGCAGCGGCGAGACGTTCTGCATAGAGAGCCCCTTCATCACGAAGTGGGTCGAACTCTGCAGTGATGGTGAGGCTGGGAGCAACACCGTTGAGCGATTCAGCTCGTGCGGGCACCGCATAGGGGTTGTCCTCACCGCCGTTGGCAAGGTATAGCCCCCAGAACCAACTCATGTCAGCCGCAGTAAGGAAATATCCGGTCGCGTTCTCGGTCATCGACGGGTAGGGGTCTTGTTCGGTGTCGACGCACGGATAGCAGAGAACTTGTGCACATAGGCGAAGCCCCTCATCGCGAGCGCGAAGTGCGATACCGGCGGCGAGATTTGCGCCAGCCGAGTCGCCAAAAATGATGATCCGAGATGGATCTCCACCGATTGACTCTGCTTGTGCGCTGAGCCATTGAGTTACCGCCCAACAATCATCATGTGGCTGAGGAAATGGGTGCTCAGGTGCAAGTCGATAGTCAACTGAAACGATGAGAGCATCGGTGACCACTGCGAGCCTGCGCGCTACGTGGTCATGGCCGTCGACACTAGAGAGCACCCAACCTCCTCCGTGAAACATGACGACGACGGGAAGATGTGCTGGCTGCGATGTCGTGGCGTAGATGCGAATCGGAATTGATCCATGAGGCCCATCCACCGACGACTCGGTTACGTGTGCAATCTCGTCGGAGGGTGGAGTCGGCGTACGAAAATAGTTTGACCGCGCTTGCTCGACAGTTCCCTCTGACAGTGCAGGCGCCCCGGTCTCGGCCAACGCCTGCACAAGCTGGGCGACGTCGGGGTCAAGCGGCACGTTAGGCAGCCTGGGTGCCGTCGAGAACCTGCTGAACCTCTTTGATGATTCCTTCAGCGGTTGTGCCCGGCGTGAGTACTGCGGCAACGCCCTTGGCTTTGAGTTCATCGAGGTCGTGGTCAGGCACGGTGCCGCCGAGGATGACCGGAATGTCTGCACCGCGTGCCCGAACCGCCTCGACGACGAGAGGGGCGAGGGTCATGTGAGCACCAGAGAGCATCGAAAGACCGATGGCATCGGCGTCTTCATCGACTGCGGCAGCGGCAACGGTTTCTGGCGTTTGGAACAGGCCGGTGTAAATCACCTCGTAACCGGCGTCACGAAGGATCCTGGCCACAACCTTTACGCCCCGATCATGGCCGTCGAGGCCGACTTTAGCGACAAGAATTCGTTCTCCTGACATCGTTTCTCCCCTTAGATGCTTGGAACCTCGACGTGACGCCCGAAGACGCCTGCCATCGTGTTCATCATCTCGCCGACGGTTGCATATGCGTGTGAGGCCTCGATCAGAGTTGGCATGAGATCGACCTCTGGGTCTTCGGCTTCAACCCGCAACTTATTCAACACTTCGGTAACGGCATCCTGGTTGCGATCAGAACGCACGGTGTCAAGCCGCTTACGCTGCCGCTGCTCATCTTCGTTGGTAATCCTGAGTAGCTGGATCTGGTCTTCTTCGTTCCCGGCCTGGAAGTC
>CBFHYI010000020.1:0-23091 GCA_965660025.1 uncultured Ilumatobacteraceae bacterium
GCAGCGTTGCGATGAGTGTCACATGATCTGCTGTGGACGCTGTAACAGGATGCTGTGCCCCTTAGCGGCGGCCACGGGTGAGAAGCGGACGGCGGCGCGCATGAGGGAACACCTGAGAAAACTTTTCTTCCGCTACATCCGTTCCGACAAGGAGGAATTCACCTGTGACCGGCAATGGCTCATGAGCGTCAGGATTGCCACGGATCGTGCCGTGATGCTCTATGGCGACCACATTGCAGTTAGTTCGACGGTAGATGTGCGAATCAGCGAGCGTCGAACCAATGAGTTCTCGGGGAATTGGAGTGCGGAACATGTTGAGCCCCTGGGCGACGAGCAAGGTTTCATCACCGCGGAAGTGATTCCAGATCGTTGCGGAGCCTGTTCCTGCATATGACAGCACCGCATCTGCACCGGCTCGGTAAAGGGTGGTCACGTTTCGTCCAAGGTTCGACCGCGAAACGATGCGCGCATCGGGACGCAGACCTCGGCAATACCGAGTGAGATACACGTTGACGTTGTCGTCATGAGTCGTGATAAGGATCGCTCCCGCATCTGCAATGCCAGCGGCCTCGAGCACCGACCGGTCCGCAGCATCGCCAATCACATACGACGGTTTTGAGCGCCGGCGTTCGGCAAGCCGATCAATAATGGTGACGTCAATGCCTTCTGACATGAATGATTGTGCAGCGGCACGCCCAACCCGGCCGCCGCCAATAATGATTGCCTTCGAATCGGTAGGAGAGTGCACCGCAAACTTTTCGTCGAACCGAGCCAATTGATCGGATGTTCCGGCGAGAAGCAAGATTGACGAGTCACAGAGTTTTGTATCGCCAGTCGCGACAGCGAAGTCGCCGCGATCCCAGACGCCAATAATTCCGACCCCAACGAGAGATCGAAGTTGAGATTCCTGAAGGGTGCGACCTGCAAGAGCGGTGCCCAGCACACCTGCCTCAGCGATCTGCAGACCGGCGAAATTTCCGATCTGGTGACTTTTTCCTCCAAGGCCGAGCGCACGTGTTGCCATCGCATACCCAAGGATGTTTCCAAGTTGGACGACATGGTCGGCGCCTGCAATTTCAAGAATGTCTACAGCAGCAGGGGCGTTCGCACTCGAAAGAATTGCAGTGCTAGGGGCGATCTCTTGCACAGTGAAGGCGATGTTGGTGTTGATCTGGTCGTTCTGAGTCGCCACGACAAGAGCGGCATGCTCAACCCGGGCGTTGTGATAGGTGCCCGGATCGTCAAGCGCCCCGACGATGACGTTTCGGCCCTCATCGTGAAGACGGCCGGCCTCATCGACATCTTCGACCACGAGTACGTACGGAAGTTCCGTTTTGTCAGCTCGGTCGATGAGATCTTGCTCAATGGGTCCAAGCGCAGTGAGAATGAGATGCCCTGAAGTCGACTGCGGCAGCGCCCGTGGCGCTCGACGACGCTCTCGTTCATTAATCCACGGAATGAATACGAACTGAATGAACGCGAAGGGAAGTACGACAAGAAGGAACGCTGAGCCTGACACAAGCACGAGCACCGAAAACAGTCGACCCAGGTCAGAGGTGAACGTGATGTCGCCGAATCCAAGCGTCGTCATGGTGGTCATCGTCCAGTAGATGCCGGTCGGCCATGAATGTGACCGTCCCTCCCGAGCCATGATCTCGTGGAAAAGGAAAGTGTATGCCAGCACGAGAACAATGAAAATGAGCGACAGGATGATGATGGTTTTGCGCCGTCGTCGCCGTTCTGTTCGTTGCGCTACCTGCTGAGCTCGTTCAAAGCGGCTGCGCGGGTTTCCTTGATCCGTTGATCGGAACTGCCGAGCTGCTTGAGAAACGATAACTCCCAGTGATTTCAGCATGGAACTACTCCGAACGAGATTTCAGCCATAGCCCTGATATTTCTATCAGCGTCAAGGGGTGGTTGTGGCCGATGCTTCTCTCGGTGGCCAGCATTCCTTTGACTTCGGTGGTTTTGTGACGGTGTATCCGTGTGGTGACGTTCCGGATTCGTCGAATCTCAACTTCGTGAGTGGGCAGACGATTCCCAATTCGGTGATTGCGCCGGTGAGTGCTGACGGCAAGGTGTGTTTCTACGTGTATGGAAAAGCACATTTGCTCGCAGATGTATCCGGCTACCTTCCAGGTCAGGGCTGACAAAACGCTTCCGGGCGACAGTTGATGCCTCGCTTGGTCGAAGTGGACGACTGCGTCGCCAAGTGCGAACATGCGGCATGCCGAAGACGCTGTTACGAACCGTCGCATTCGCCTCTCTCGCCTGTGTTGTCGCATTCTCGGCGTGCCAACCGCAGCCGCCGCAAGGTGCCGAATCTTCAGGGTTGACTGAGCTAAACGATGAATCTCTCAATGAGGACGATGTGACAAGCGAGGTTGTCTCCACCACCGAAGACGTGACAACGACTGCACCTGAAACAACGACATCCGAAGTGCCTGTCGCCGTCTCTTCGACCGCAGCTGAGACGACGTCGACTTCACCTGCAACAACGTCAACAGTGGCGGCAACCACCTCAACTGCAACTCCGGCGACCACCACCATCGCTGAATCAACAACCACGTCAAGCCCTGCTCTCATCGTTACCACGACATCAGCACCTGAATCGACTACCACGTCGATGCCTATGTCATCGTCGCTCCACTCGATAGATATCAGTGGATTCAGCTTCGCTCCGTCAGCAGTAACTATTCGAGTTGGAGACACTGTCACATGGACGAACCTTGACTCCGCAATTCACACCGTCACATTTAGCGGGTCGGCGTCGCTCTCCTCTTCGGGGTTACAAGAGGGTGACACCCATTCGGCAACCTTCGATGCCGTCGGAACCTTCGCCTTCGGGTGCTCCCCGCACCCCTCTATGCAAGGAACAATCACCGTCACCGAATAGACGACTGCTACCGTCACAGCAGCGAACTCGGCTCATCGCCCTGACGAATCTTCGAGGTTCATTAGGTAATCGCCTGTTTCGAGCACGACATTGGAGGAAATAATGACCACATATTTTTTTATGATCTCGACAGATCCAGATGTTGACCCGCGCAAATGCGCAGTTGCAATTGCATGCGCAGCGGAAGCAGTGACAGCGGGGAACAGCGTTGAGGTCTTTTTTGCCTCGCATGCAGTCCAACTTTTACAAGGACAGTTCATCGACGGCCTCGATGACCGGGTTGGTATGCCATCGGGAACCTGCCGAACAATGATGGAGACCCTCATAGAGGGAGCAAAGATCGCCTGTTCAACGGGCTCTCAAGCAGTTGTCGGAGTCACCCCGGAAAACGCGGCAGAAGTGCTCATGGATATAGACGGCTTGGTGTGGAGCGGCCCTCCAGGGGTGGTCTCGATGAGCGCGACCGCTGACGTCGTCCTTTCGTTCTGACTCGTCACTGTCCACCAGTCGGACTCTGGTGGGACCGTGGGTTATGGTCGAACAATGAGTTCTTTGATGACATTCACCCAACGCGAGCCGCTCACTGAACAAGAAGCCCTCGACTACGTGCAATCGCTCGGCTATCACTCGCTTGCATTCGACGACTCACATGAGGCCGATGAAGAGTTGCACTGGCACGAATTCGACTCGGTAGCGATCGTCGTCTCGGGCTCAGGTTCATTTGCCGACGAGACGGGTGCAGTCACGCAAGTTCAGCCTGGATGCATGGTGACCGCAGAAGCCGGATGGCTTCACCGAACTCTTGCAGGCACACAAACTCGAGTGGTGCTCGGATCGAACATGCCCTACGAAGAGTGGAGTCATCCAATCAACAAACCACCAGTCTCGTAACTTGCTTGTCGCGAAGCGCTCTTGACGAGCGGCGTATGCGAACATGAACTATGAAATTTCGCGCTCGATCGTTAACCCTCGCTCTCACCCTTGCCCTCGGAGCCATTGCGTGTGGCGGAGATCCCGTTGCAGATGACTCCGAAAAAATCGTCGAAGACACAGTGCAAGAACGCTCCGAAGAGATCGCAACCGACTCCGATGACGACGACAGCGCGCCCGCCGAAGACGCAGGCGAAAGCGAAGACGACACTGCCAGCATCTCAAACGACAACGAACAAGCCAATTGGACAGTCCTCGTGTACGTCATGGGCGACAATGACCTCGAGCCCTTTGCTGTCGGTGACATCTTCGAAATGGCAGAAGCCGGATCAAACGAGCACCTCAACATCGTCACTCTCATCGACCGGCATCCGGGATACGCAGATGACGAGGTGGGTCCTCTCGGAAATTTCGAAGGCACCCAGCTGATCCACGTTGGAAAAGAAGAAATACTCCAATCGGTTGATCTTGGAGAAGTAAATACCGGTTCCGCAGACGAACTCTCAGAATTTGTCGCTCTAGGGATTCAGGAATTCCCGGCAGACCGCTATGCACTCATCATTTGGGATCACGGTGCCGGCTGGCCCGGCATGGGACCTGACGAAACCGATGGAGAAGATATTCTCACCCTCCCCGAAATGGGTGAAGGGATCGCAAAAGGCCTTGACGCCGCAGGAGTCGACCGCCTTGACCTCATCGGATTTGACGCCTGCCTGATGGGGACGTTCGAGGTTGCCCACGCCATGCGAGACCTCGCCGATGTCATGGTTGCATCAGAAGAACTCGAACCAGGTCACGGTTGGGATTTCTCGTCACTCGAAATTCTCCGCAGTGGCGACGATGTCTCCGCAGCCCAACTCGCAACAACCATTGTCGACACCTACGAAGCGCACGCAAAAGACTTCGGAACCGCATTGAAGATCACGCTGTCGGCGGTTGATCTCACCAAACTTGACGAACTCGATGCCGCATTGCGAGAACTCGGCGACGTCATCGAGTTCGCTGATAGTGCTGCACTCGCAGCACTTGGCGCCGCCCGGCAGGACTCACTTGCATTCGGTGATAGCCCTGATCCGGCACAGGCAAGCAATGCAGTTGACCTTGGTGTCTTGATGACCGAGTTGTCGGCTAACAGCATCTCTGTTCGCCCGGAAGCTGACGCGGTACTCGGCGCGTTAGAGACCGTGGTCATTCATGAGATCAGTGGAATTGCGACTTCAGAAGCCACTGGCCTGAGCGTGTACTTCCCACCAACATCTGACTATTTCGATGGTGACTACTTCGATCTTGGCGAAGTCCCCGGCTGGTCAACGGTTCTCAACTCCTATTTTGATGGGGGATCGAGACTCGCATCCACAGACACCTCCACATTTGACGAAGAGATCGGCATCGAATACTTCTTTGACGATTCAGGCATCAACGTCTTCGGCACCGTCAACGAAGGGGACTCTGACTCCATCGTTTCTGCCGAAATCCTTTATGGCGTAACCGACGAAAGTGACGGATCAATCATTTTCATCGGAGAAGAGCCAGCCGAATACACCTCATTTGGTGACGGCACCGGCGAGGTCTACGGCTTCTATGACCTGACGGCACTCACACTGTCTGACGGCATCGACACCGACTACGCGTATCTCGACATGGAAGTCGACGAAGAGTCAGGATTCCTGTTCTTCGACGTACCCCTCTGGTACGTACCGCCAGAAGAGTTCGAGACCGATGACCCGTACCACGACCTCGTCCTCGCATTGACACTCGATGACGAGGCCAACATCGTGAGCGAGGTGTACTACGAGTACACCGATGACGGAATGATCGGTGAACTTTCAGCTGACCCTGACGGCCTCATCTTCCCGATCGTGCTGAACGAGTACCCAGATGGCACCGCCGAATGGCTCACTCTCAGCGAAGTCGGGTTGTACGCAGATCTTCCAAGCTTGATTTACGATCTCGAACCGCTTGACTCGGGTCTCGAAATCTACGTCGAACTCGTGATCACCGACTACGCAGGAAACGTTTCTGCTCAAGGCGGATTCGTCACCCTGCCATAGCGGCCCCTTAGGGCACAACAACAGCCGAGTTATGTCGCGAGTTCAGCGATCACGCCGTAGTGATCGCTCGCAACGACATCGTTCACCGGCTCGATACCGAAACGTTCAGCGCTAACCGGGTTACCTTTCGGACGAGGACGCGGCCATCCTGTCATGACGTAATCGAGGCGTCGCTCGGGCCACGCAGAATCAACGACATACGGATTATTCGACGAGTACGTCGCGCCATCCCCGTCACCTCGTTGAGCCCACGCATCTGTCGCCACAAAACGGGCCACATACGCCGGCCCCAAACCGGTCAGGCGTCGAATCTCGTCGCTTTCAGGAACGGCATTGAGATCACCAATCAAGATCGGTGGATATGAATCGTTGTCGTCACCCCGTTGGGCAACAATAAGCTCACAGATCTCGGCTAACTGACGCTGCCGGAGTGCGCTGTTGTCAAACCCGTGTGAGAGGTGAGTGCAGTAGACCATGAGGTCGCCTACGGGTGCGTTGACGTGTGCCCACAACACCGTCCGGTGAGGGGGCATGTCGCCAACATCGAGATACTCCCATCCGTGGTTCACGATCGGCCATCGACTCGCAATCACGTTTGCGATTCCCCAGCGATCGTGCTCTTCGTCAGGTGAAACCGCAGTGTGGTAGCCCAATTCGCTGCGCAACTGTGCGACGTGGTCAGGGTCTTTTGTACTCACTTCTTGCAACCCGACAATGTCGGCACCGAGGGCTACCAGTGTTGAAAAGATCGCTGGTTGCCGTTCTTGCCAGTTGCCATGCCGACACCACAGGTTCCACGTTGCAACTCGAATCATTTCGCCCGACTCACGCAGTCATTCCATCAAGTTCGCCGAGCAGAGCCGCAACATCGATGCGCCACTGCCCTTCATCTGGAGTGAGGACATACGCCATGACATGGCGCCGCTCGGTGCCGAGCTCAACGAGAAGATCTCTTGAATCACCAATAAGTTGACATGCCGCCACAGAGATCGAAGGATTTTTCAATAGAAACCCGTACTCATAAGAAATCATGCGTTCGAACTGCTCAGCTGTGGTGTTCGAACGAAATGACGTTGAGGAGTACGAGAGAGCAGCAACGAAATCGCGTTGTGAGATCGCCAACGTTTGCGCTTCGATGACCGCCTGCAGTTCACCTGATTCAACTTCTGGGCATGTGGCGGCGGGAACTGTTGGCGGGGTCGTTGGAACCGTTGTCTCAACGACAGTGACCGTCGTCGATGATTCGGCCACTTCGGCAGTCTCAGCGACATCGCTACTTCCGGCGCAGCCAGCGATCACAAGGCTGAGGGCCAAAGGGCCAAAGAAGCATCGGTAAAGGTAAGAAGTCATGAGCGAGGCCCCGTCGAACCTACAGCCCGACAACGATCTACGCTAATGGTGTGTCGATCGATGTGAATTCTCATTTCGAGCAGCTGTCTCGAGACGGATACACGATCATTAACGATGCGATTGACCTCGAACTCATCAACGAATTACGAGACGACGTAGAGCGGCTACACGACGAACTGCAGCGCATGCCTGCGAACAATAAATTCGAAGGAAACCACACCACCAGGACCTACAACCTGCTCGCACACAGCGAACTCTGGCAACAAGTGCCCGTTCACCCGTCGGTACTGCCAGTTATCGAATCTGTCCTCGGTGCTGAATGTCTCATCTCGAGCCTTGCATCAATCGCGATCGGTCCTGGAGAGCGCGCACAAGTACTTCATGCAGATGACCAAGTGCAGCCACTCGCAAAACCGCACATCGCAACTGTCTGTAACTCAATGTGGGCTCTGACCGATTTCACCGAAAAAAATGGAGCCACACGTCTCGTGCCGGGAAGTCATCTATGGCAGAACCCCAACTACCGAGACGGTGAGCCCGACGTTGAGACGATTGCGGCTGAAATGCCGAAAGGCAGCGTGCTCATTTGGCATGGAAGTTTGTGGCATGGCGGGGGAGCGAACACAACAACAGATGAAACCCGGGTCGGTATTGCAATGAATTACTGCGCCGGGTTCATTCGGCAACAAGAAAACATCCAGCTTGGAATCCCACCTCACATCATGGCGACCTTCACCCCACAACTTCGCGAACTCTGCGGACTCGGGGTCTATCGCGGGTTGACCGGCAACATCGATAAGCGCAGTCCAGCCGAAGTGCTCTACGGCGACCAACCTTCTCGGCAGATCTGGGATCAAGAACCGACCGGTGGGAACTGAGATGCACCAAACGGGCAGCATCGGTCGCCTTCGCCAACTCATGTCACGTTCAGTGCTTGTGTTTCTCGGAATCGTGATGACAATCGCTGGGCTCTCACGTCCAGCACTTGCTGAAACAACGGAAGTTCACGTCATCGACATATCAGGGACAATCGATCTCGGCATTGCCGCATTTCTCGAACGTCAGATCGATCAAGCACAAAGCAGTGGAGCAACTGCGTTCATCGTGGTCATGGATACACCCGGTGGTCGAGTCGACGCTGCGATCAGCATGCGTGATGCACTTCTCGCAACCGACATGCCGACGATCACCCTTGTTGACACCACCGCGCTGAGTGCCGGTGCTCTCATCGCTCTCGCCACCGACACGATCTATATGACACCGGGCGCTGTCATCGGAGCAGCAACACCAATTAATGGGGCAACAGGAGAGACCGCAGACGCAAAAACCATCTCAGCGGTTCGAGGCCTCTTCGAGTCGACAGCAGAAGCAACCGGAAGAGATGCAACGTACGCAGCGGCAATGGTTGACTCCGACATAGAAATTGCGGGCATTATTGAACAAGGAGACCTCCTCACCTTGACTGCATCATCGGCAGTAGAAAGCGGTCTTGCGGCAGCAGAAATCGCCGGTCTCAATGATGTATTGAACGACCTCGGCGTTGACGCCGACTCAGTCGACATCGCAAGACCAGGAATACTTGAGACGATTTCCCGATTTGTCACCTCCCCAACGGTCGCAGGGCTCTTGCTCCTCGCTGCGATAGGACTACTCATCGCTGAGGTCACGACGGGTTCTGGCGGCCTGTTCGCCCTCGGTGGCGTTGGGCTTTTCGCATTGTTCTTCTGGGGCCATCTGCTCGCAAAACTCGCGGGCTGGGAAGACGCCGTGTTGCTTGCCACCGGCATTGTTCTCATCGCGGTTGAAGTGTTCGTGATTCCTGGATTTGGTATCGCCGGTATTGCGGGAACAGTTGCGCTCGTCGCTGGAATGGTGATGTCGCTGCTTGGACGAAACCTTGACTATGCGCCCTCAGGAACACTTCGGACTGCAGTTCTCACCGTGGTGATTGCGCTCGTCGGAGCAGCTGTCGCCGTTTCGTTGCTGATCAAGTTTGTTTTCCGAAACTCTCGACCCCAGCGAGTTGACCGAGGAATCATGCTGAGAAGCACCGTCGCGCAGGGTGAATCACCAACGATCCGGCCCCGGAGATGGCTGAACTTTTTCGGCGGCAACGAACGGCTTGTGCGTTCAACACAATCCGTGGGAGACTCTCGAGAGGAGCCCCCCTCTCAAAGGGATGCTCCGCCAACTGAATGAGGTAGGTAATGAATGGAAGTGACATTTTGGCATTAGTTCTACTCGGAGTGGTCGTATTTTTCTTCGGCCTCATTCTCTATTTCGTGCCGATCGGCCTGTGGATCACTGCATTGTTTTCTGGCGTACGAGTCCGGATTTCAACGCTTATCGGTATGCGACTCAGGAAGGTGCCCCCTGGTCAAATTGTTCGCCCGTTGATCAGTGCGACGAAAGCGGAAATCGAGCTCGAGATCGGCCAGATGGAGGCCCATTTTCTTGCAGGTGGAAATGTTGGAAGAGTCATCGATGCGCTGATTTCGGCTGACCGTGCGGCGATCGAGCTCCCGTGGCAGCGTGCCACGGCGATCGACCTTGCTGGTCGTGATGTCTTGCAAGCGGTACAGATGAGCGTAAATCCGAAAGTCATCGACACTCCAAGGGTTGCAGCAGTTGCGAAAGATGGCATTCAGGTTGTTGCAGTCGCCAGAGTTACGGTTCGAGCGAACATTGACCGCCTTGTCGGTGGTGCAGGAGAAGAAACAGTCATCGCTCGTGTTGGTGAAGGAACTGTGTCTGGAATTGGCTCCGCAGAGAGTCACAAATGGGTATTGGAAAACCCGGAGGCGATCTCGAAGCGAGTGCTCGAACGAGGACTCGACCAAGGCACTGCGTTCGAAATACTCTCCATCGACATTGCAGATGTCGACATTGGGCGCAATGTGGGTGCAGAACTCCAGACAGATCAGGCCGATGCCGATAAAAAGATCGCTCAGGCGCAAGCTGAGCAACGTCGTGCAATGGCTGTGGCCGAAGAACAAGAAATGCGCGCTCGAGTGGTGGAAGCAGAAGCTCAAGTTCCACTTGCGCTTTCAGAAGCGTTGCGATCGGGCAATCTCGGCGTAATGGATCTCTACCGCATGCAGAACGTGCAGGCAGACACCCAGATGCGTAGCAGTATCGCAGGTGATGACGAAACTCAAGAGCAGTGAGTTCGATCCCGCCGGGGTGGTATCCAGATCCATCTGGCGAACACCAGTATCGATACTGGGACGGCCAAGGGTGGACCACGAGAACGGCTTACCCCAAGAACGCTCAACAGACCCGCCGAGCAGAACAGCCAAAGCCCGCGCAGCAAGGGCAGCCGGCGCAACAAATCGCGAGGCGCGAAGCGGCCACTCAATCACCACGCCAAGAAGCACGCCGCGAGCAAGCGGTCGAGGCATCCGGACAGGAACTTGCAGCTCCTGTAGTTAGCCGCCCGCAGACGATTGAAGATCCTAACGAGGTCAAACGACACGCTCGGGTGCAGGCCAAGCCTCGGAATGTTGAAGAGCGCACCCAAACTCGAGCAACTCGAACACTGGCATCTCAAGTGACAACACGTCAGCAGCGCATCCGCAGCTTGTTGCAAGGTGGCCTTCAAGATGCCGTGATCATCAACGAAATTCTTGGCCCACCGATCGGCCTTCGCAATCAACGCGAACAAGATCTGTAACGCTGAACCGAACCACAGCGCACGGCCTCTGACTCGTAATCGCTTACGGTGAGCGGCAAAGGTAACTCAGAAGCATTCTTCTAAAGGAGTTCCCCCATGCCAATCAGTTCGAACCCGCTCGAAAAGAAAATGATCGAAGTGAACGGTAAACAGATGGCCGTTCACGACTCAGGGTCAGGTCAGTCTGTTGTATTCCTTCACGGCAACCCAACATCGTCGTACCTGTGGCGCAACATCATCCCGCATGTCGCAACCACCGCTCGTTGTGTCGCCCCAGACCTCATCGGTCACGGTGACTCCGACAAACTCGACGACACGAGCCCAGGTCAATACACGTTCGTTCAACATCGCGAATATCTCGATGGCGTCCTCGACGCGCTCGACCTCGGTGATGACATCATTTTGGTCATCCACGACTGGGGGTCAGCACTCGGGTTCGATTGGGCAAACCGTAATCGCGATCGGGTCGCAGGAATTGTGTTCATGGAAGCGATCGTTCGCCCCGTCACTTGGGACGAGTGGCCAGACCTCGCTCGTCCAATCTTCCAAGCACTCCGCTCCGAAGCCGGAGAAGAGATGATCATGACAAAGAACCTGTTCGTCGAAGCAGTGTTGCCAGGCTCAATCATCAGAAATCTCGAACAGGCGGAAATCGACGAATACCGCAGGCCATTCGTTGAACCCGAACACCGCCGGCCAACTCTCACCTGGCCTCGACAAATCCCCATCGACGGTGAACCAGCCAACGTTGTCGAGATCGTCCAGTCATATGCCGACTGGTTGTCGGGAGCACCACTGCCAAAACTCTTCATCAACGCTGACCCCGGGGCAATCCTTACCGGTCCCCAACGAGAGTTTGTGCGGTCATGGCCAAACATCACCGAAGTCACCGTGAAGGGCAGCCACTTCATTCAAGAGGACAGCCCAGATGAAATCGGCCAAGCCATCAACGACTGGATGAATGGCCTCTAGAGCCAGCAACCTTGTTCTGCAGGGCTCGATACGTCGGGAGAAAATGATCGTGAACGAGTATGTGGCCGGGGAAATTCTTGTTGAGACAGAGGAATTCGCCGATTACGGCGGGTGGTCACTTGACTCCCAATTTGCGCACGAAATGGGATCGCCGTACCTACTTGCGCACGGATACGGCCGACTTGTTGACGACGCCCGAACCACGATCGAAGTTGTCACCGCCGGCCGCTACCAGGTGTGGGCCCGAACAAAAGACTGGGTTCCTGCTCACCACCCCGGCCGCTTCAACGTTGCGATCAACGGACACGTCATCGAACACGAATGTGGCAGTCATGGCGGAGACTGGGTGTGGGAACACATCGGTGAGATCGACCTGCAACAAGGGCCGGTCGACATTGCGTTACGTGACCTCACAGGGTTTGATGGAAGGTGCGACGCCCTCTTCTTGAGCTCGACAGGTTCCCAACCAGTTGACGGGATAGGCGAAGATGCCCATCGTTGGCGAAAAGAGCGACGCGGACTGCCGGCCGAACCCGAAGAGGTCGGAAGTTTTGATGTCGTCATTGTCGGAGGTGGAGTGACCGGCTCGATCGGTGCGCTAGCCGCAGCGCGACTCGGCCGAACCGTGGCACTCATCCAAAATCGACCGGTGCTCGGAGGAAATGCAAGCACGGAGATCGGCATCGGACCCCGGGGAGAGAAAGGCCCATTCGTCGCAGAAGCAATTTCTCGAACTCCCGAGGGAAACCTGCAGGTGCACCAACAACTCAATGCCGAACCCCATGTTGAGATTTACACCGAGTTTCAAGTATTCGATCTTGTCTCTGACGCGGGAACGATTTTGTCGGTAGACGCTCGACACGCCCGTAGTGGGAAAGAAATCCGTATTTCGGGAGCCCAGTTCATTGACTGCACCGGAACCGCAATTCTTGGAATGCTGTCAGGGGCCCCGACCATGTTCGGAATCGAGAGTGCCTCGGAATTTGGTGAGTCACATGCCCCGCCGGAGCGCCTTGATCAACACCATGGCCACACATTGTTTTTCCGTACACGAGAAGCGGAACACCCTGTCGACTTTCCCGATGTGCCCTGGGCAACCGAAGTCGCCAAAGACTTCGCCGACCTTGGTGGTCAAGCGATTGAACCTGGCCGAGATAACGGTGATGGGCCCGTCATTGACGCCTTCCGACCCGATGAAGATGATTCATTTGGAAATCTCACGAGGAGACTTACGCACTACTGGGAATACGGGCAGTGGAACGACCCATACACCGAAGGTGAACACATTCGAGACCACTTGCTGCGAGCGGTGTACGGAACGATGAGCAACATCAAAACGATGGAAGCTGACCAGTGGGCCAATCTTGAATTTGACTGGGTCGCGTTCGTGCCCGGTCAAGGAGAGTTTCGTCGTTACGTCGGTGACTACATCCTCACCGAAAACGACATCCGGGAACACACCGAATTTCCAGATGCAATCGTAGAGAATTCAGGTGCCTTTTGCCTGCACCACCCGATCCACGAGGAATATGACTTCCGCCTAAAAAATTGGACATGGGACACCCGTGACGACCTGCCGTTCACTGTCCCGTTTCGCTGCCTGTACTCATCAGAAATTGACAACCTCATGATGGCCGGCAAGCACATCAGTGTCACCCATGTCGCAGGGTCGGTCACCAAGTTCATGGGTAACGGCGCTCAGCACGCAATTGCCACCGCATGCGCTGCGGCCCTGTGTGTGAAATATGGTGCGAGTCCGCGCCAAGTACATGACAATCACCTGGCCGAACTACAGGAACTTGTCGCAGACATCCACTCGGCTTAGCACCCGAAGAGAACTTCGCTGCGAAAGGGCACCGACTCTTCACCATTCCACCGAGCGAATTACGGTGGCGAAATGGACAGTCAAGACGTTGCAAAAAGCATGCGAGGCTCCGTTGGGATGCTCGCAATGCACTGGTTACTCGCACCTTCAACCACAGAGCAGGCTGTTGAAGCCGGCATGCCAGACGGCATCGCAGGCTATGCGGTTGGCAGGCTAGGGGTATTGGGCGACTGCCCTGTCGACAATGTGGTGGCAGCGGCATTCTTTTGGAACCCTGGATTTCTTGCAAAGCAGACCGTAAAGGGACGCGCGCAGTTTGATCCGAAAGACGGGGCAGCGATTTACGCAAAGATCTGTCAGCAATGGGGCGAAGACCACCTCAAAGGTTTCGACGGCGTTGAGCGACTCGGTGAACTCGCTGAACGGGTCGTGAATAACGCAAGCCCGCTCGGAGCACCCCTCTTTGTCGGCTGGCGTGATCAGACACTCCCAGAACCGGGCGCAGGAAGAACAATGCAACTCTGTCAGACTCTGAGAGAACTCGGATTTTCACGATTCTGCTCAGCGATGCTCGGCTCGCACCTGTCGCCACTTGAAGCCATCATGAGTGGACCAACTGGCGTATGGAATGCAGAACTCTTTGGCTGGGAAGCCCCATTCCCTGATGGGGAACCTCATCAAGATCTTCGAAAAGAACTCGAGGTTCACGCAAACACACTTCATGCACCAGATTTTGAAGTCCTAAGCCCCGAAGAGCGCGAAGAGTTCGTAGCGCTCTGCAAGCAGGCGCGCAACCACGCAACATCTCTGATGACCGAGGGTTCAAGCGCAATGATGCCGGGTAAGTGAAATGCAGGTTGACATCGCCTCAGTTGATCATGCGCTAATGACGACGAGGGCGGTCCGCCGCCGACTCGATCTCGAACGACCAGTTGACCAAGAAATTCTTCTGGAGTGCATAGATATCGCAGAGCAGGCGCCATCAGGTGGCAACCAGGGGAGTCGCCGTTGGATCATTGTTCAAGACCAAGAGATTAAAGATCGCATCGCAGAGATCTACATGGAATCCGCTGGTCAATGGATGATTGCCTCATACGAAAAACTCGAAGGCACCGGCCACCCGCAAGAAAAAGTAATGGCATCAGCGGCGCACCTTGCGCAACATTTAGCTGAAGTGCCTGCCATCGTGATTCCCACCATCATCGGGGTTCACGATGGAAGCGGGCGACCAGGATTATTCGACTCAGTGATCCAATCAACATGGAGTTTTTGTGTCGCTCTGCGCGCTCGCGGCCTCGGATCAGCGTGGACAACCGCAATACTTTCTCGTCGAGACGACCTCGCAGAACTGCTGGGAATTCCCGAGGGAATGACACAAATCGCCATGCTTCCCGTGGCGTGGATGAAAGGCACCGATGTCCGCCTTGCGCCCCGACGGCCAGCGCGAGAGGTCACCTACTTCGATCGCTTTGCAACAACCTGGGCGACGGGGCCCAACGCCGACCACACCATCGACGATGGCCCCGGAGTCGTAGTCGAACGGGATATCAAGGCATCGCCAGCATCGGTATGGCAGTTTGTCAGCGATATCAATTTCGGAGCCGCATACAGTTCAGAATTTGTTGGCGCACGCTGGGACGACCCCGATGCGGAAATCACCGTCGGCTCATCATTCACCGGGTCTAATCAACACGAAGCAATTGGCGAATGGGATGTGCCGTGTTTCGTCAGCTCATACTCACCAGAGCGATCGTTTGGATGGGTGACATCTGACCCCGACAACCCCGGGGCGCAGTGGCTTTTTGACCTCGAACGAATTGCGGGCGCAACTCGGCTCCGATTCTCTGTCACGCTTGGGCCAGGCCCGTCAGGGATCAGCCATGCCATCGCCCAGATGCCAGAGAAGACCGGCAAGATTATCCGTCGGCGACTTCTGGAGCACCGAAGCAACATGGAGGCCGTCATCGAGGGCATTCAGCGTGAAGCAGAGCGCATTGAACCCCCGAAGCCAAAAGACGGCGTAAAGGCACCCCTCAGTTGAGGACCTTTTCGTAGGCGGACGGTCAAGTTAGAGAAAGGCCCAGCATTGGCCAAGGAACCTGACGAGGTCTTCTTTGAGAACGTTCTGTCGTCGCGCACCCAGATCGTGATTGGAATTTCAGTGGCCGCCCTTATCTGCTGGCCGATCATTGCATATGGTTTCAAGGGCTCAAGTCTGGCGTCGCTAGGGGTAGCTTTCGCCGCTCTCGCATTCGTGGCAGGTTTCCGGCGAATGACTGTGCGTGTGAGTCACATCAACCTTCAGGTGGTCTTTGCATACGGGTGGCCTCGACGCACAGTGCAACTGTCTGAGATCGTGAATGTTTCAACCCATCGCATGCGAGCGCTGTACGGCTGGGGAATCCGCGCCGTCCCAAACGGGATGTTGTGGAGAGCCGGTGGTCATCACGCAGTAAGACTTGAACTGTCGAGTGGTCGGTATCTCTACATTGGTGCCGCTGATTGTGAAGATCTTGCACGCGAAATCAGCGAGCGGTTACCCGCCCGCTGACATCAACTCAGAATCGCGGCTGCCGGTCAGCAGGTTCCAGATGCTGAACGAAGGCTCATTGCAGCAACCCCGAGATGACCGGCGGAGAAGCTATTTCCGTCTCGTTGATTAACGAAAAGATTTGCATGCTCGAAGCGATCGAAGTGGTCGGTCATCACTTGGCCACCACAGTGCCACTGCGTATTACGGACATGGACCGCAAATTCATCACCGTAGAGCGAGTCGACCTTGACCCAACCCTTCTTGTCGGACTTGGCGACAATTGTTTCCCCTGTGACGTAGTTATAAATCGAAACTTTTGCCCCCGCAATTGGATGTACTGACTCTGCGTCAACGAGTCGAACGGTGAGCGTCTGGTCGGCCGGGTACTCGGGTGCAGCAGAAGTGACGGTTCCAGAACTGAAAGCCCCGGCAAAAGCGAGAACTGCGACGATGGTGTTGCGGATGGTTTTCATGATCTTCTCCCTTGATGGTGAGCAACGGTGTGTTGTCCCGCAGTTCAAGAGCACCTAACTTGCACGATCTCGCATTTTTGCGGTTTCTTTTCCGTTTTTGCGCAAGAGTTCGCTTAATCAGGAGATTGCCTTCAAACTTTGAAGGTGAGGTTTCTGTGCATGTGTGCTGTTGCGGTAGTAGTTGCATCATGTTCAGCCACCCAGCAGCAGGATGCCCGATCAGAACCGAGCCAGACAGTGGTGACGACCACATCTGTTGAAGCCGTTGGTACAACGACGACATCCGTCTCAGAAGAAGTGGTGGTACCAGCGGTGGCTGAAACATCGACGAGTCAGGCCCTAAGCACCACGACGAACGTCACTGAGCCGGCCAACGTAGAGACTGGCCAGTCATGTCAACGACTACCGGAATCAGCAGACCAGCCGTGGGTAATAGTCAATGACGGCGTCATGGGTGGGAGATCACAGGGCGCAGTCACAACGGAAACCAACCAGATGCAATTCACTGGAAACATCGTCACTGACGGCGGCGGTTTCTCGTCGGTGCGCAGGTTGCTCGACGATGGTCTCGATACGTCAGATCGGCTGCAAATGAGGTTGCGCACCGATGAGCGCCGATACGAGGTGCTTCTTACCGATATTGACTCTCAGGCATACCGTGTGACGTACTACGCGCCCCTGAAGACAGAAGGAGACGGCTGGCAGGTCATCGACGTCTCATTTGACGACCTCGAGGCTCGCATCTTTGGCCGCCGGGTAGATGCTCCGCCGTTCCAACCTCAAAATGTGACGACGATAGGCATCATTCTCGCCGATGGGGCAGACGGTGCGTTCTCTTTAGAACTTGATTGGATCAGCGCCTGCTCCGGCACTCTTTCATAAAGAATGACGGAGCAGGCGAGTTCGGAGGGTGTTGATGTCGTTACGACTTCAACATGATGATGAGCATCACCGGGGTGCCGAGCATCACCAATGTCATTAATCCGAAATAGACAGGGAACGGTGCCTTCGCAAAGTTCGCACCGAATGCGCTTCCTTTGAGGTCGTCGTCCATGTCATTTCGCATGGTTGCAATGTCCATCACAGCGCCGAACGCTGCGAACCAGAGAAAGAATCCGATTCCAGCAACGGCGATCGACAGAGCCGTCGAGGCCCCGCTTGTGAGATCGCCAAGCGCAACAACTAACGAAACACCAACTGTCAGAAAGACAAGGCATTTGAGGCTGACCCACAGCATCGTTGCCCGGTGATCAACCCAGCGGTAGAGGTCTTTTGAATTCATGTCTGTCTCAGCAATCGATCAGTAGATCGCCATCATCTCGGCGATGACGATGAGAGCAACAATGACCACGTTGACAATGCGGAACACGGCGATTGGCGCCTTCTCTAACCGCTTGCCCATTGCGGTATCCATGAAGCCATCCATATCTCTCAACGCAGCGTTCACGTCCTGCAGTGCATCATCCATGAATGCAACGCTCCACAGAGAACCAAGAATGATCCACGCCGCAAGCGCCAGTTGGATTCCTGAATCTTGTAGCCCCGCTCCCGCAAATCCCAGAACAATGCTGAGTGTTGCGTGAGCAAGTGTGAAAGAGATGACGATTGTTCGAATGTCGGCGGCGCGGGCTAGCGCCATTTGCATATATCTGTCTTGGTCCATAATGAATCCCCTTTTTTCGGATATCCGAGTGACTCTCTGTCACCGACCGAAAGCCTAGGAAAAGAGAGGATTCAGTACGTGGATACGTGGAGGTGGGTCTTACATGAAGATGAGTTCGTCGCCCTCTGAGATCGTTCCCGGCTCCACAATGTTGGCGTAAACGCCAACATCTTGATTGAGTTCTCGAACGACGTATCGAAGCACCTCTCGATCATCGCCGACACTGTCGTCAATGGCCCGAGTAACCATCACGCAGCGCGGGCACGCAATGACAAATTCAATTGTGGCTGAGCCAACTGTTGCGGTTCGGCCAACCCACGAGAGTTCAGGAAGAGCCGAGTCGCCGTTCGCTGGCGGAGCATCAATCACGATTGAAGGTCGAAAGCGCCGAACATCAACCGCAGAATCTGGGAGCGCATCTTTGAGGTGAGAAATCGACTGTTCGCTCATCAACATAAGAGGGAACATGTCGTAATAGCTGCCAGGTGGCGATTCGTACTCAGCCAGCGTCACCATTAGGTCTCGAGGGAACGCACCAAGATTCGGAATGGGCTCATCATCAATACGTCCAAAGAGATTCCGAAGTTCTTGCATCGGGTCATCGAGATCAGGGGCTCCACGACGAAAGTGCTCGCTGTCCGATGCTGGTCGCAACGCTTCGAGTTCAACCCTGTGTCCGAGGGCATTCGAGAGCACGTCATTCGCATCGCCGGCTCGAGAGGTGGTGACCGCACCATCAGGCATTGTGATCTCAACATGGCCGTCGTCGAGAAGTCGAGATTCGCATCGCATAAGAAGTGGGATCTTCTTCGCTCCACGGATTCCACCGCGTTCAAGGTCGCGAGTTGCCCATATGCGATCACCAGCCACCCCGGTACCCGTGACGTCAATTGAGTCGACTTGCTCACCAATCATTGATTTCACCGGGTAGCGCCAGAGTTGGCTTACATGCATAAAAGTGACCTTACTGCGTGGCCGGAGGCCCATTGTCGTGCAAGGGTGCAGTTCCCTGGTGGTGAGCCAGAGAGCAATGACGTCATCGGAGCACCCCGGTTCGGAGCCGTCGAAACCACAGTTCTAAGGTCTGAACACACCCCCGACGTAGGAGCGACCATGGAATTTCAGCAACTTGCATTCGAACGGCGAAGCATCCGCGGCTACAAGCAAGAGCCGGTTCCAAAAGCGTTGCTTGACGAAATTATTGAAGTCGCAGCTCAGACCCCGTCGTCGATGAACACGCAGCCCTGGCATGTTCATGTTGTGACCGGCGACGTGCTTGACCGCATCCGAACTGGCAACACCGAGCGCATGCTGGAAACCGGGAAACCTGACCGAGAGATCCGTGGCCACGTTCGATACGAGGGTGCTCACCGCGATCGACAAAAGCGTGTTGCCGCCCAACTATTTGAAGCTGCAGGCATCGGCTGGGATGATAAAGAGCTACGGCAAGATTGGGCAATGCGCGGATTCCGACAATTCGATGCACCGGTATCGGTCATCGGTTGCATCGACCGCGACCTGATTGATTCAACCGAGGCCTACTTCGACTTGGGCCAGTTCGTTTACGCAATGGTGATTGCTGCATGGGATCGTGGCGTTGGCGCAGTCATCAACGGGCAGGGGATTTATCAGTCGTCGGTGGTTCGTGAAGAAGCATCAATTCCCGAAGATCAGCTCATCGTCATCACTGTCGCAATGGGTTTCCCGTCTGACGACTTTCCGGCGAACGATGTCGTCTCGGAGCGACGATCTGTGGAAGACATCGCGACCTACCGCGGTTTCGACGGCCAGTAGGGGCCGAACACCCGTTGGCTCCGCTTCAAACTCAAGATAATTCTCGTGAGCGTACTGCAGATGTCAAAGTTCATTTGGCGCATACCGTTGGAAGCGGTCTGAGATGACGAAGCCGGCGCGATCACTACCGCACTTCGCTGAGCCCGATATTGAACGGATTGAACGCGATGGCGACGTCTTGCTGCGATCACGGGAATCTCTCGGCGAGTACGCAGCGTCGGTATCAGAGTGGCTTCGGCGGTGGGCGCAAGAACGGCCCGATACAACGTTTCTCGCTGAGCGTCCAAGAGGTGACCCGACTCAGCAGTGGCGGACAATTTCCTATGGCGATATATGGCAGCGGGCACAGGCGCTCGGCCAAGCTCTCCTTGACCTCGGCCTCAGTCAGACGCGGCCACTTGCGTTGCTCTCCGGTGCCTCAATCGACCATGCCTCGTTGGTAATGGCAGGACACCTCGTCGGGGTGCCAATCGTGCCGGTGTCAGAGGCGTACTCATTGCTCGCAACGACGACAGATCGCCTCGAATACATTGTGGGCCACACCGACGCCGGAGCAGTCTTTGCATCATCAGGGGAGATGTTCGGTCGTGCTCTCGAGCTGTTCGCCGACCGAGCCCTCATCACCGGTGATGGCTCACGAGGAACGAGCCTTGCTGACATGTTGTCGACTACTCCGACGGATGCAGTTGATGCTGTTGCGGCGACCGTCTCGGGTGACACAATCGCAAAGATTTTGTTCACCTCTGGTTCGACAGGCGTGCCGAAGGGAGTCATCACTACCCACAAGATGTTGTGTGCGAATCAAGAGTCGATCTTTTCGGGCTGGCCCTTTCTCGAACACGAGCCTCCGGTGATTTGTGACTGGCTTCCGTGGAGCCACACATTCGGGGCGAACCACAACCTCAACATCGTTCTCCGAAATGGCGGGACGATGTATATCGACGGTGGCCGGCCGACGCCTGACCGGCTACACATCACTGTCGCAAACCTCGTCGATGTGCAACCCACAATGGCATTCAATGTTCCGGTCGGTTGGGGGAGATTGGTTGAGGCACTCGAAGGTGCACCTGAACATGCTGCAAAGATCTTCGAACATCTCCGTGTTGCGTTCTACGCGGGTTCTGCGCTTTCGAACGACATCTGGGATCGTCTGACCTCTCTCATCGATGAGCATGCTCTGGCGCAGGTATCGATGGCAGCCGGATGGGGAATGACTGAGACTGGACCAGCGTCTGTTGTGGTGCACATGGATGTCGATGGTCCTAACAACGTGGGAACGCCTCTTGCCGGTGTGACTGTCAAGTTGGTTCCAGCGGGTTCAAAAACCGAGCTTCGAGTTGCTGGGCCAAGTATCACACCAGGATTCTTGAACGACGATGAGCGAACACGGCATGCATTTGACGATGAGGGCTTTCTCATTACCGGTGACGCAGTGAAACTCGTCGATGACGCCGTCCCCAACAGGGGCATTGTGTTTGATGGCCGCATCGCTGAAGATTTCAAGTTGTCAACCGGTACTTGGGTGTCGGCAGGGACCCTCCGCACACAAGTCGTTGCTGTGTGTTCACCGTATGTACTGGATGCAGTGGTCACAGGGCACGACAAGGACTGGATCGGACTCATCATCTGGCTGACGCCTGGCCAGAGTGATTCGCTTGAAGTGCGGACGGCAATTTCAACTGCATTGGCATCACACAACGCAGGGGGCAGGGGATCATCAGCTCGTATTGCGCGGGTTGCAATTGAATCTGCGATGCCATCAATCGATGCTGGGGAGATGACCGACAAGGGCTACATCAATCAGCGAGCGGTGATTGATAACCGGGCCTCAACAGTAGATGCTCTGCACGAAACAACGGCACCAGACCACATCATTGTGATCTGAGGCTATGGCGTTTTGCAGTTCTGTTAGGCGTTGAGAGCGGCCTCAATGGCCTCAACCACCATCGGATCCTCCACCGTTACGTTCGGCGGGAACCTATTGACAACCGTTCCATCTTTGCCGATGAGGAACTTTTCGAAATTCCATAAAACCTCTGGTAGATCGGTTGTCTCAATGCCGAGGCCGGTGAGCCGATCACGATATTTCTGATGGTCGCCATCTGGAACTGCCTGCTGAGCAATCAACTCTGTGTAGAGCGGGTGGCGGTCATCGCCGGTTGCCACGATTTTGGAAAACATCGGAAAAGAAACGCCATAGGACGTTTGGCAAAATTCCACTATCTCGTCGTTGCTTCCTGGCTCTTGGCGACCGAAATCATTCGCAGGAAATCCGCAAACCGAGAAACCGCGGTCTGAGTGAGATTGTTGGAGAGCTTCAAGCGATTCGTACTGGTACGTCTGACCGCATTTTGAGGCGACGTTGACAACAAGAAGTACCTCTGCGTTGATTGCTCCGAGGGTTGTCTCTTCTCCGGAGATGGTGTTGACGGGAATATCTCTAAGTGTGCTCACAGGTAGGGAAACGTAGCAGCCGATTGCAGTATTCCGGCATCTTCGAACTCCTGAAGAAGTACAAATGCCGAGTTATTCAGAGAGTTGCAGTGCTAGCCCTTGCAGACCACACAGAATTCGCCGCCATCAGGGTCCGCCATCACCGTTGCTCGCATGCCCATATGGCCAGAACCTTCCGCGGGAACCAGAACCGATGCACCAAGTTCGACAAGTGCAGCCACTGATGCCGAATCATCGGAGACAAAAAGGTCAATGTGAAGGCGATGTTTTGCGGTTTTGCCCTCGGGCACCCGCTGAATCGTGAGATGGTTAAGGGGGCGTCCCGCAGGGCTGTCCGACAGGGTGATGTACGGATTGCCGTCTCCTTCGCGGCGACGAAATCCGAGGGCGGCTTGCCAGAAGTCGGCGGTGCGGTCGGGGTCATTCGAATCAAGCGTGACGCCAACGGCTCGTAGCTGGTGCTGCTGAGTATCCATT
>CBFHYI010000021.1:0-21925 GCA_965660025.1 uncultured Ilumatobacteraceae bacterium
GGCGGCTCATCTGGCCAACGTTTCT
Source organism: uncultured Ilumatobacteraceae bacterium (assembly GCA_965660025.1). Taxonomy (GTDB): domain Bacteria; phylum Actinomycetota; class Acidimicrobiia; order Acidimicrobiales; family Ilumatobacteraceae; genus Casp-actino5. Next base: position 26 of record CBFHYI010000021.1, read on the forward strand.
CCACCACCAGCGACCGACTCGGCAAGCGCGAACGCGATCAACGTTCCCGCCATCGCCACATTCAAACTCTCTGAGCGACCATGCTGAGGAATCTGAACCCACTCCGAAATCTTGCCGCCCTCGTCAACCCCGTGAGCCTCATTGCCCATCACGACCGCGATTTTCTGGTTCCAATCAAACGACCGATACGGCGTGCCCCGGTGAGATGACGTCGCCACAAGAAGAAAGCCCGCCTCGGTGATGTCATCGAGAGACATCTCTATAACAGGCATATGAAATACCGCACCTGCAGACGAACGAATCGTCTTTGGAGACAACACGTCTGCTGTTCCCGGCGTGCAGATCACTGCGTCAAGACCGGCTGCTTCCGCCGATCGAATAAGCGTGCCGACGTTCCCTGGATCGCCAAGCCCGTTGAGCACGATGGCCGATTGAGAATCAGCCGCGAGTTCACATTGACGACGGGCAAAAAGCGCGACATTCGGTTGCGGTTCTGTTGTCGTCGCCACCCGCTCAAGAGCAGCCGCAGTGAGGGGCGTGCAGACCCCTGCGGTCACTTGCTCACCGCCTGGACCGGCAAACTCTTCGAGAACATCCCAGCCCGCTGCGAGTGCTTCGGCAATGAGAGTCGCTCCCTCAACGAGAACAACCCCTTCAGACTCTCGGGATGCACGGCTCCGCCCAATGTCGCGGAGGTGCTTGACCCGAGAGTTCCTTGGTGAAAGTGGCTCAGGTTGCGGCAACACCGAGCCAGCTCCGATCGATTGGGTTATAACGCTGCTTTTGCCTGCTCGACAAGAGCAGCGAATGCAGCAGCGTCAGTTACTGCGAGATCAGCGAGGATCTTGCGATCAACTTCGATTCCTGCGGCGTTCAGGCCTGCAATGAACCGGCTGTACGACATGTCGTTCTGGCGGCATGCTGCATTGATGCGCTGGATCCAAAGACGACGAAACTCGCCCTTCTTCGCACGACGGTCACGGAACGCATACTGGCCGCTTCGCATGACCTGTTCATTGGCCGCACGGTATGACCGGCTCTTATTGCCGTAATAGCCGCGGGCCTGCTTCAAGACTTTCTTGTGGCGCTTTTTCGCTGCCACTCCACGCTTTACACGTGCCATGAGATTTCTCCTCGTTCGCTTCTTACAAAAACTGGTTGGCGTTTAGCGCTCGGCGAGCAAACGCTTGATGTTCTTTTCGTCTGACGAATGAACATCTACGTCGCCATCAAGTCGACGAGTGCGAGTTGTTGGCTTCTTTTCGAACAGGTGCTGACGCATGGCCTGCTGGCGCCGAAGCTTTCCTGTTCCGGTCTTCTTAAACCGCTTGGCAGCGGTCTTACTGGTCTTCATTTTCGGCATCTTCGCCTCCTGGTATTCCGTTCTCGTTCGTTGGGCCTTCGGCTGCTGCTGCCGCAGCTGCTTCAGCCTTCTTTGCAGCTTCTGCCGCTTTTTTATCCGGTGACAACACCATTGACATCGATCGTCCCTCGAGCCGAGCCTGGTTGTCGACCCTTGCGAGCGGTCCCGCCGCTTCAAGGACTTCATCGAGGATTTTCGATCCGAGTTCTGGGTGAGCCATCTCACGGCCTCGGAACTGAAGGGTCACTTTTACCTTGTGTCCATCTTCAAGAAATCCGATGAGGTGCCGAACTTTGGTATTGAAATCACCTTTGCCAATTTTCGGTCGAAACTTCACTTCCTTTACCGAAATCTGGACGCTTTTACGGCGTGACTCCTTTGCCTTTTGGGCCTCTTCGTACCGGAACTTGCCGTAGTCCATGACTCGGCAAACCGGCGGTGAAGCATTGGGAGCCACTTCGACGAGGTCAAGATCGAAACTTCTCGCAAGACGAAGTGCTTCGGGCACTGGCTTGATTCCGAGCTGATCACCTTCAGGTCCGATGAGACGAACCTCTCGAGCTCGAATGCGATCGTTGATGCGGTGTTGGTCGCTACGTGGTGCTGCTATGACGTTGTTCTCCTGAGCAAGGGCTATGGCCTCCCGAATAAATAGCACGAAGCCACACGTCAAAGGCTCTCGCCTTCCACCATGACCCAGGCGCACTCTTTTCGTGGCTGGGTGGGGGCGTTTCCCACTTCGATCAGTTGTTATTTCGATCAGTACTCGACTGATCGACTCACTACGCTAGCGGACGTGAGTGACGAATCCGACGACTTCAGCGAGCCACCAACCGACGACGATTTTGCGGAACTCGATCGCGAACTGCAAGAAGCCCGAGCGCGAGTAGCTGAGGCACCCGTTGAAACCGTCATCACCAACCATGCGGTCGGGCTGTATGAACTTGCGGCAATCCACCTTTCTGCGAGCCCTCCAGACCTTGAAGCAGCAGCGCTCGCCATCGATGCGTTTGCATGCCTGATCGAAGGCCTAGCGGGGAGGCTTGGTGAGGAAAGCAGCACCCTCGAAGCTGCACTTGCCAATATCCGCATGGCGTTTGTTCAGGTCAAACAAATGGCGGCAGGTGAGGCGCAAGCCGAATAACCCGCACGCGGCGACGTCAGCGAAGTGAAAAACGCCCTTTCGGTGACCACACCACGCGTCCGTTCACAACCTTCACGCCCTCAGCTCTGAGCAGACGCGCGTGCTCCCGTTCATTTCCCGGCACGAGGCGCCCCTGCGAGTTCACAACCCTCCACCAGCAGAGCCCAGAAGTTCGTGCAAGCACCCTTCCGACATGCCGCGATGCCCTCGGTGCTCCAGCGTCGCTGGCAATATCGCCATACGAAACGACTTCGCCTGGCTCCAACAACCGAATGACGTCAATAATGCAATCATCAAGTTGTTGAGATGACGCCATAAGGACACGCCTGCCGCTAGCCCGCCCGTCGGCTGACGCGAGACGCCTCGACTCTGCCAAATCGCCGGGTGCTCGACACTGTCACTTCTGCTCCGACTTCAATGTTGCGAGTTCCGTCAGCGATCGCAATGCAGTGAAACGGAAGGGTGACTCCGTCGACGTCAACCTCACCGAGACCGATCTCGGGGTCGAATGACGTGACGACTCCGTGAGCCTGCGGTGTCACGGCACAATCTTCGAGATCGGGATCTCAACGAGGTCGGTTGCTCCGGCTTCGGAGAGCGCTGGAATCAGACGATTGATGTCGGTTTTCTGTACGACGGTCTCAATAGCGAAGTCACCGTTAGCCAACTGGTTCACCGTCGGGCTCTTGGCTGCAGGCAGGATTGCGAGCACGTCGTCTCGGGGTGGCCCAGCAACGTTGAGTTTCAGCAGCACCTTGCCACGAGCGTCGAGCGTGCCGTTGAGGAGGATCATGATCTGGTCCATTGCATGTCGAAGCTCTGGGTTGGCGTATGACGCAGGATGCGCAATCACCTCGGTGTAGCTCGTCAGCATGGTGTCGATGACCCTGAGGCCCGCAGCTCGTAACGCTCGACCCGTCTCGGTGATGTCGACGACGCAGTCAGCAATATCGGGGACTTTCGCCTCGCTCGCTCCATATGAGAGCCGCACGTCAGCGTTCACGCCACGTTCGGCGAAGAACCGCTTCGTCATCTCTGGATATTCCGATGTCACCCGAACTCCATCGGGAAGATCAGCGACACTTTGGTAAGTGGAATCTCCCGCTACGGCAACAACGACCCGCACCGGGTTCGACGTCGCCTTAGAGTACTTCAGTTCGCCCAAACTCTCGACGGTGCTAGAGGTTTCTTCAACCCAGTCACGTCCGGTGATCCCGATGTCAAACAGCCCCTCTGCGACATAGACAGGGATTTCCTGGGGGCGAAGGATACGAACCTCTGCCACCCGAGGGTCATCAATCGTTGCTCGGTAATCGACACTCGACGAGCGAACGATCTGAAGATCTGCCGCTTCAAACAATTCAAACGTCGCCTTTTCGAGCGAACCCTTGGGGAGTACTACACGCAACACATCGCAAAGGCTAACGGCGAGACAGCCGGTCAGTGCTCAGTTGGCTGATCAGCAAGAAGAGCCAAAGCATGCGGCAAGACGTCAATCACCGCATCGAGTTGCTCGATTGCACCTTTCGGAGAGCCCGGAAGATTACAGATAACGGTTTCGCCGACGATGCCGCAGACCCCTCGTGACAGGCGACCGAAAGGGCTGATCGCCCGCATGGCTTCAGCAAATCCTGGAGCGACACGCTCGATGACGTCATTCGTACCCTCAGGAGTTTGATCTCGTGGAGCGAAACCCGTACCTCCGGTCGTTGCGATAAGCCCTGCGAAGCCCTGACTCATCTGCGAAAGTGCGGCCGCAACAGACTCGCGGCCATCTTCGGTCACCCGACGCTCGACGACATCGAACCCGGCGGCCGTTAAGCGAACGGCTACGCCTTCCCCGCCGGTGTCTTCTCGTGCTCCGTGATGTACACCGTCGCTAACCGTCAGCACCTTTGCTTGGGGTGTCGTCATGTTGTTCGACGGTACCTCATCAACACCATGCCGTCTGTATCTGCCTCGTGAGGAAGAACCCTCCAGCCCGACCCGAACGGTTGCCATTCTCCTGGAGGTTGTGACGTATCAACTTCCCAACCTTTTGGAACGTGATGGTCAATGGATTCACTTCCATTGATGGTGCACACGCTGTAGACGAATCGACCACCGGGCTTCACCAAGGCTGTTGCTGCGTCGATCAGCGATTGCTGCAGTGCGCCCAACACCGTGATATCAGAGGGTTGCACCCGCCAACGCGAGTCAGGTCGGCGTCGAAGCGCCCCAAGCCCGGAGCACGGAGCATCGAGTAACACCGCATCAAACTGACCAGACGTAAAAGGAGGAGAATTGCCATCGGCGGCCACCACCGAGAGTTGGTCGCTGTCGTACCCGAGACGCTGGACATTATCGGCGATCAAGCCAGCCCTTTTCGGCCGCAGGTCTGCCGCGACAACAGTTGCGCCTTTCGCCGCTAGAGCGGTTGCCTTTCCCCCAGGTGCCGCACACATATCAAGTATCCGCTCCCCCGGTTGCGCATCGACAGCATCTGCTACCCATGTCGACGCCTGATCTTGCACATAACCGTCATCTCTCACTACCGGTGCAGGCGGCACGTTCATTCGTTCGAGCGACGCCACCGCTTGATCTCGACCAAGTTCGGCTACGAAAAGGTCAAATATCCAATCGGGAACACTCAACTGCGACGCAGCGGAGGGCCACATGATTTCAGACGGTGGGGCACCTTCGACCGTACGTCTGAGAACCGCGTTGACAAAGCCCCGCACCCGGCGAGGCGCAAGAGCGACGGTCTCATGAACGGCTGCGTGCGCAGGCACGCCACCCCAGCCCCATTGATATGCGCCAAGCCGAAGAATTCGCCGGGTTGCGGCATCAGGAGGCGAAGTAATGTGACGATCGACGAGCGCATCACAGGCACGACGAAGCCGCGTCGTTCCGTACACAAGGTCGGTCACCATGGCCCGATCGCTGCGCGATAGCGAACTGCGGTCGAGCATCGAGGGAACGACGAGATTCGCAAACGCTCCCTCTTCTTCGATGCGCCTCAGCAACGTGAGGGCAAGACGCCGAGGATCGTCGGTCACTCGAACCACTCACCACTGTCGGGCCGAGCCCCGCGCACCCAATCATCGAACGCCATCTGCGGTTTTCCAGCCGGCTGCACGACGGTCGGCACAATGCGCCCGTCAGATTCGGTCGCCTGGATAATCTTGAACCGCTCGCCACGCCATGTCGTCCACGCTCCCCCAATACGAACGCGCCGGAGAATCTCATCGTTGCGTTCTGACCAGTCAATATGGCGGTCATCGCTGGTGATTTTTGTCGCATAGGTGATCTCTCCAACCTGCGGAGTGGGGTCACCAAGACCATCTTTCAGGCACCTCAGCAGTAGTTCGGTTCCGACCACTCCGAGTTCGGCTGTCAGCGCTGCGGCATCAACCTCTGAACTCACCGGCACCGCTGACGACGCGTACACACCCCCTGCATCTAATGCTTCAACAACCTCCATCACACAGACACCGGTCTCAACATCACCAGCAAGAATCGCTCGCTCCACCGGCGCCGCACCGCGCCACCGTGGCAGCAACGAGAAGTGAATGTTGACCATCGGAATCTGTTCGAGCACTGACGGTCGAATGATTTCGCCATAGGCAACGACGACGCCGAGCTCAGCGCCACATGATGCTGCGTCAGCGGCAAGGTGGCTGACAGGAAGGCCAAGTTCTTGAGCCCGCGCACCAACAGGTGTCGGCGACGCCGCCCCGCCACGGCCTCGCCGCCGATCCGCCCCGGTGATGACCAACTTGATGTCGTGACCAGCAGCGACGAGAGCGGAAAGCACATCCGCAGACACCTGCGGACTGCCAAGAAAAACAAGCGGTGGAGCGCTACTCACCGCAGTGGCAGACGGCGAAACCCGCGACGTTCAGGTTCGGGGGCGCTTAACCGCCGGTATTCAGCAAGCGCCTCACTTCGCTGCTCAGGGGTCATGCGGTCGAACATCAGCACGCCATGGAGGTGATCGAGTTCATGCTGATACATCCTCGCTTCAAGATCATCAGCCTCTCGCTCAACTTCGTTGCCATCGAGATCAATGCCCCGCAGCAACACGCGGCGTGGTCGAATCATCTCAACGTAGAGGCCCGGAATCGACAGACACCCCTCGTCGTACACCCACTCACCATCTGATTCGGCGATGACAGGGTTAAAAATCACTTCTCGGCCGTCATCGAGATCCCAAACAAAGATTTGCTTCTGGATGCCGATTTGCGGGGCGGCAAGCGCAATTCCCCCGTTACTCGTCTCCAATGTGTCGAACATCTCATCAACCAATCGGACGAGACGACCATCGATATCGGTGATCGGGGCAGCCTCCGATTTCAACACCGGATCACCAAAGGTACGAATCTCATGCGCCATACGTGGCAGGCTACCTGTCATCGCTCCTCACTACTTTGACGAAGCTCCCGATGCGGCCACAGACCCTCGAACAGTCGAGGTTGTTCTCAACGATGTCGCGTTTTCATTCCAGACCGACACGGGCGTGTTCAGTCACGGGCATCTGGATAGCGGCACTGCGCTGTTACTTCAGCAGGCGCCGCCACCACCTCCGCACGGCGCCTTCGTTGATATCGGCTGCGGGGCAGGCCCAATTGCGCTCACCTTGGCCCAACGATCACCGCAGGCGACGGTGTACGCAATTGACCCAAACAGTCGGGCGCGCGAGCTAACAACATCCAACGCGAACCGCCTCTCGTTGGAGGTGACCACCTTGCATCCCGATGAGGTGCCGAGCGAATTGACCGTTGACCTCATCTGGTCAAATCCACCGATACGAATTGGAAAAGACGCCCTTCACGCACTGTTAAACGACTGGTTAGGAAGGCTTTCCAAGAATGGCACAGCACTGTTCGTGGTCAACCGCCATCTCGGCGCAGATTCGTTGCATCGTTGGTTAGAGGGCGCCGGATGGCGGGTCAATCGCTTGGGATCGCGCAGTGGTTTTCGACTACTCGAAGTCACACACCTCAGAGGTGATGGCAGTGACTAACGGCCCGGATTGACAGCAACCCGAAGTCGGCCCTTCGCCGGTCGTTGACCTAGAGCAAGCGCCCTACCAAGAACATCAAGGTCAGTCGCTCGCACCTGTCGACGATCACCTGTGCCGCCGACTCGAACCGAATCGGGTAACGACTGCACGAAGTCTGCCGCTCCTGCCCCCTCGATGACAGCAATCGCACCGTACGGCGGAAGCGCTAGCTGTTCTCGTTGATCACGCTCTATTTCAGTGGCGTTCCCGGGCGCAACCTGAGACATCGCTGCAAGTAACGGGTGGTCAAGCTGTCTCGTCTGCACGATGAGACGACCGCCGTCGGCCTTTCGTCCGACGAGGCGGGCTGCCCGAGCAAGCAAACTCAACGTCTGCTCGCCTGCACGGAACCGGGGTGCCAACATCTCGCTATCAATATCCAGCACGACGACAGTATCGGCATGCGTAACCCGATGCAGTACCGCTTCGGTGCCAACAAGCACTTCAACTGTGGGGCCACTTGACCAGTCGGGCTCGGTGTCAGCATCAACGACACGCGCAGGACGACCTGCTGCGGCTGCCAGCTCTTTTACGAGTCGGGCGGTGCCCGGACGAAGATTTAGAAACGACATGCCATGACAATTGAGGCACGTCATCGGTCTCTCCGATCCACATTTCGCACACGACAACAGATCATTAACCGGTTGAGACATCACTGATTCGCAGCGCTCACAGGTTGCCAGTTCGCGGCACGACCGGCACGCCAACAGTTGGGACGTACCTTTGCGGTTGACCACGCACAGCACACGTCGAGAGGGATTGCGAAGTTCTTCAATCACTGTTGACGAGAGCCTGCCACCGGGAGCAGAGTCGTCATTTGAGAGATCGGCAATCACGATCTCTGGCCAGCCAGCAATTTCCCGTTCACGCATTGGCGCCTCTATCGCTCGTTGATGCAGCGCTTCCGGTGTTGGAGTGGCCGACACCAAGATCAAAGGTATGTCGCTGCGACGTGCCCGCTCTGCGGCGACCTCGCGAGCATGCCATGTTGGAGAGGCTTCCGACTGGAGGCGCTCGTCATGCTCGTCGATCACCATGATCGAACCCAATTTGGGCAGTCTTGCGAAAACGGCAGTTCGCGTTCCGATGACAACGTCTACGCCAGCTGCAGCTCGCGCCCACTCGTGCGGAAGTAGCGCAGTTGTCACCCCAGCCCTTGCTACTCGGGATCTCAAGATCGTGGCGTCGTCAACTCCGGGCACGACCACAAGTACTGGGCCTCGTTCAACACAGCTCCATAGCGATGGAAGCACATCAGAAGTAGGTGGAAGGCGCAATACTCCACCGTCGTGGGCGAGCAACCGAGTCGTTGCAGGAGACCGAGGCTCTGGCGCCAACGTTGAGTACGTCGCAGTACCGATAGACCGCACCACTCGAGGTGGCGAAGCCGCTCGGAAAAATTGTGACCGTCTACCCGCCCATCGTTGAGCCGACCATTCTGCGAGTTCGATCACCGATTCGTCGGGTCCGACACCAGAAAGGCGCCGCAGGGGAAGGAGTTCGTCAGCTGGTGACGCGTCAACCGGGTCAAACTCCCTAACCCAGCCACCGATTTTTCGTCCGTGAAGGTCAATTCGGACGATCGAACCGATCGTGATCTCTGCCGAAAGGTCGTCGGGAATTTGGTAGTCGAATGCGCGATCAGGCCCTGAACGATCGCATAGAACGCGTGCGATGTTCGGGCGAACGGTCACTCACACGCCAACGGCAGATTTGAATTCATCGAGTCGTGACAGCGTCTCCCATGAGAAACCCTCACGCCCAAAGTGGCCGTAGGCCGCGGTTCGTTGATAACCAGGCCGCAATAGATCAAGGTCGCGCACGATTGCTCCCGGGCGAAGGTCGAATACCTCTCGAACTGCAGCGACGATGGCATCTGGATCAACCTGTTCTGTACCGAACGTGTCGACGAGGATGCTCATTGGGTGTGCGACACCAATTGCGTATGCAACCTGTAGCTCACAGCGGCTCGCTGCACCTGAGGCAACGACATGTTTTGCAACCCAGCGTGCGGCATAGGCCGCAGACCGGTCAACTTTTGATGGGTCCTTACCGCTGAAGGCTCCTCCACCGTGGCGACCCATGCCTCCATACGTGTCGACAATGATTTTTCGGCCCGTCAGCCCGCAGTCACCCTGAGGGCCACCGATGACAAACCGGCCCGTCGGGTTGATGAAAATGTCGTAATTGTCGCCGGCGAATTGCTCGGGCACCACCGGATTGATTACTTGCTCAATGAGGTCAGGACGAATGACGGTGTCGCGATCGATGCCATCTTGGTGTTGAGTGGAGATGACGACGTTCTTAAGACCGATCGGGCGACCATCTTCGTATTCGAAGGTGACCTGTGTTTTCCCATCGGGGCGCAGGTACGGAACCTGTCCTTTGTGGCGAACTTCTGCAAGTCGTTCTGCCATGCGGTGCGCAGTCCAGATCGGAAGTGGCATGAGCTCTGGAGTCTCGTCACAGGCGTAGCCGAACATCATGCCTTGGTCGCCGGCGCCTTGCAGGTCAAGGTCGTCGTCGGAGGGCCCAGATGATCGCACTTCTTCGGATGCATCGACACCTTGAGCGATATCCGCACTTTGTTCGTCAATCGAGACGATGACGCCACAGGTGTTGCCGTCGAAGCCTGCATTTGCATCGTCATAGCCAATATCGGTAATCGTTTTGCGAACGATCTTTGGGATCTCGACGTATTCCGAAGTCGTAATTTCTCCCGCAACCACACACAACCCGGTGGTCACCATCGTCTCACATGCCACACGACCCGCTGGGTCGACTTCAAGAATTGCATCAAGAATTGAGTCGCTGACTTGGTCTGCCACTTTGTCGGGGTGACCTTCGGTCACGCTTTCTGATGTAAATGTCCAACGGGTCACGTCGACTCCTCCGTTTGCAGGTTCAGCGGTTCTTACACTCGAACAAGAACCGTAGCGAATCTCACGTCACCCTCGAGCAGGGGCTCTGCGAATTCAGTTGGTGGGGCTGACGCGACCGGCATCTACCGAGCGCATCGACGTTCGTATCCTAACGATTTCGTCTACAACACCGACGGCAATCTCCGCCTTTGAACGCAGTGTCAGGTCTCGCTCTCCATCGGCCGAAACCAAAGTGACAGCGTTCGTTCCGTGAGCGAACCCCACCCCTTCGGCGCTGACATCGTTTGCGACGACCAGGTCGAGGCACTTGCGTTCGAGTTTTGACCGGGCGTTTGTAACGAGGTCGCAGGTTTCAGCTGCGAAACCGACGATGGTTTGATGAGGGTGACGGTTTCGTCCAATCGCTTCAAGCAAATCTGGCGTCGGCTCAAGAATGACCTCTGGGACACCGCCCGCTTTTTTGATCTTGCCGTCGACGGAATCTTTCGGCCGAAAATCAGCCACTGCTGCGGCCATGATGACCATGTCGGCCATTGGAGCAACGTTGTCGAGAGCCATTTGCATCTCGGCGGCGGTCTCAACCTGAATACGGTCAGCTGTCGGCGATGTCGGAAGTTCAGTCGTGGTAATCACTGTGACGTTGGCACCTCGACCCACACACTCTTCAGCGATCGCATGGCCCTGCTTGCCCGATGAACGATTTGCAATCACCCGAACTGCGTCGATTGGTTCACGGGTACCACCGGCGGTCACTACCACGTTGAGACCCTCGAGATCGCGATCGGCAAGGGCTCGTTGGACTGCTGCCACGATGTCTGCAGGGTCTGCGAGGCGGCCCTTGCCAATATCACCACCCGCAAGGCGTCCCGCCTCAGGCTCAACGATCAGAACTCCTCGAGAGCGCAACAATTCGATATTTGCTTCGACCGCAGGGTGTTCCCACATTTCCGTGTGCATTGCTGGGCACACCACCACTGGGGCTCGGGTTGCGATCAAGATGTTTGTGAGAAGATCAGTCGATAGGCCGTGCGCATACGCAGCGAGCACTCGTGCGGTTGCTGGCGCTACGAGCACCAAGTCAGCACCTTGACCGAGCGTGGTGTGAGGAATTGGGTCTGAACCTTCCCATAACGAGGTTCGAACCGGTTCTGATGCAAGGGCGCTAAATGTGGTTGACCCAACAAAATGCTGAGCTCCAGATGTCATCACCGGGGAAACGTGGGCTCCCGCGTCGACGAGGCGGCGGCATACCTCAATGGCTTTGTAGGCAGCAATGCCACCACTTACACCGAGAACGATTCGCTTGCCCTCGAGCATGACGTCTCACTCAGGCATCTGCTTCGGCGTCGGCATCGAAGCCTTCACCGACAGGAAGGTCGATTTCTTCGACCTCTTCGACTGGTTCGCCCCAAAGAATCTTGTCGGCCGTAATTTCTTCAAACGCGACGCTCAACGGCTTGCGGGCAGTTGAGGAGACCTGGGGAGGAATCATGTGCCCAAGACCACCACCCAATTGATTGAAGTATGAGTTGATATCTCGTGCGCGACGAGCCGCAAGGGTAACAAGGCCAAACTTTGAGTCGACACGATCGAGAAGCCCCTCAATCGGCGGATTCACCATGGTTTCATTCGACTGTGACACGTAGGAGAGTGTACCGGGGTTATCGGCGTGAGCGTTCGTTAACGATCACTGCGAGCATGTCGTCAACCGTCTGTTCGAAATCATCATTTGTCAGCACATGGTCAGCAATCGCCCGCCCTACAGGCTCTTCAGCTTCAGCTTTCTTCAATCGGGCGAAGATTTTGTCATTCGCATCACCACGTCCACGTAAACGCCGCTCCTGTTCCTCACGTGACGGTGGAAGCAGGAAGATCAAAATGGCTTCGGGATACCGCTGCTTCACCTGTCGGGCACCATCGAGTTCGATTTCGAGCACAACATCTCGGCCCTCAATGGCCGAATGGTCAGGTGCGGGAGTGCCGTAATAGTTGCCAAGAAATTCGGTCCACTCGAGAAACCCATTCGATTGAATCCGTTCTTCAAACTCCTCTGCTGAACAGAACACATACGCATCGGGGGATTCTCCATCGCGCCGATCTCGAGTAGTCCACGAACGACTCAACCACAGTTGCGGGTCGCATGCCACGAGACGATTTACGATCGTGCCTTTTCCAACCCCGCCAGGGCCCGACACCACGATGATGAGCGGATTGTGGTGCTCAGACACCGAGTTCCTCAAGCAACGCTGCACGCTGTTGCGAACCAAGACCCTGAATCTTGCGATTGTGCGCAATGCCGATGTCGTCCATCAGCCGGCGAGCCTTTACTTTTCCTACTTTTGGCAGCGACTCGAGAACCGAAAGCACTTTGATGCCCCCAATGAGCGGATCGTCGCTCGCCAATACGTCGTTCAGTGTCATCGAGTGATTTTTAAGACGAGCCTTGACCGCAGCTCGAGCAGTGCGAACCTCCGCGGCTTTTGCGAGAGCGGCGGAACGCTGCTCGTCGGTGAGGCGCGGTGGAGAAGCCATCTCTTGAATTTACCGTCGATCACCGCAATGGCGACGGCTGAGTGATCAGAGAGGTGCGATGCCAGCTGACGTGAGTTCAGAGACCGAGTGCAGCCCACGAGACGACGCATAGGCAAGTAATTGGTCTTGAATATCGATGATCGCAGCAGGATTTGCAAATGTTGCGGTGCCCACCTGCACTGCTTGAGCACCAGCGAGCATAAGTTCGGCTGCACCCCAGCCGTTCACCACCCCACCAACTCCGACAATTGGTACGTCAGGTAGGGCACCTCTCACGTCGGCAACGGCTCTGACCGCGATCGGATGAATCGCAGGACCTGAGACTCCCCCTCCCCCGTTGCCGAGCACTGGCCGAGCCGTATCGGGGTCAAAGACGAGACCAAGCAGGGTGTTCACAAGTGTGACCGCTTCGGCACCGGCGATCGACACCGCTTCTGAAATCTCGACAAGACGATCAGTGTTTGGGCTTAATTTCGCCCAACGTGGCCTATCGCAGATCTCGGTCGCCTCGATGACCTCGGCGCTGAGTTCGGCATCATGGGCAAACATTGAGCCTCGGCCTTCAAGGTTGGGGCAAGAGAGATTTACTTCAACTGCGATGACCTCGGGAGGAGCTGCTGCCAGCATCTTGGCGGCTGACGCATAGTCATCGACACTCCGACCCCAAATTGAGCACACCACCGACGCACCGGTCGACAGCAACTTTGGCAGTTCATTCTGCAACCAATACTCAACTCCCGGGCCTTGAAGTCCGACTGCGTTGATCATTCCGGCCTGAACGGCATGGAGTCGTGGCGCCGGATTACCTGCCCATTCATACGGCGCAATCGACTTCGTCACCACGGCTCCAACCTGCGACAAGTCGACATACGAGGAGAGTTCGCTGCCGTAACCAGCCGTACCCGACGCCGTCATCACCGGGCTTGACAGCGTGAGCGATCCAACGGTGACCTGCCGGTCCACGGCAGTTACCTCAGCACTGTGGCGACGGGAAAGTCGACTCACCGCTGGTGATACTCCTGAAGCGTCCGTACTGTGAGCGGTTCACTTGCGGTTTCTGCGAGCCCCTGTGCTGCGGCTAGCGCTGCTGCAACCGTTGTCACACAACTCACCCGGTGAAGACTTGCCGCTTTTCGGATTTGCTCGCCGTCACTTCGACCTGAGGATCCGCGAGGGGTGTTCACCACGAAATTGATCGTTCCATCGGCGATGAGGTCAACTGCAGTTGGCCCATCCTGCTCTGCGACCTTGCCGAGCACTCTGTCAACCAAGACACCAAATCGGGCAAGATGAGCTGCAGTTCCTTCGGTCGCCGCAATTGACAATCCGCGTTCACGAAGCCTTCGGGCCACAACGATTCCCGCCGGCTTGTCGGTGTCATTCAGCGAGAGGAAGACCATGCCGGAGGTTGGAAGTTCGCTACCAGCGGCGAGTTCTGCTTTCGAAAATGCACGGCCAAATCCGGTGTCAATTCCCATGACCTCTCCCGTTGAACGCATTTCAGGCCCCAACGCTGGATCGACTTCAGGAAACCGATTGAACGGCAGAACTGCCTCTTTGACGGCTACGTGCCCTTCGATCGGAGGATTGAGTAAGCCCTCTTCTCGCAGCTCGGCCAGTGTTGCGCCCATCATCACACGAGTAGCAACCTTCGCAAGCGGAACACCCGTCGCTTTTGCCACAAACGGAACGGTACGACTCGCCCGAGGATTGGCTTCAATGACGTAGACCGTGGTCCCGACAACCGCAAACTGCACGTTGATAAGCCCTCTCACATCGAGGCGCTCGGCAATCGCTGCCGTGTACGAACGAATCACTTCAACAACCCACTCAGGGAGTGTTTGCGGCGGGATGGCGCATGCCGAATCGCCTGAGTGGACGCCGGCTTCTTCGACGTGTTCCATGACACCACCGATGAGCACCTCACCGGTGTGGTCTCGAATTGCATCAGCGTCGACTTCGACGGCGCTGGCGAGGAAACGGTCGATGAGCACCGGGCGTTCGGCGGAGAGTCCTCCCTCTTTGCCAAGACTGCCGGCGCCGGACAGTTCAGCCATCGCCCGCGCGAGGTGATCGTGGTCGTGGATGATCTGCATTGCGCGGCCACCGAGCACGTAACTCGGGCGCACGAGCACCGGGAAGCCCACGTCATCGCAAATGTTTTGGGCCTCTTCGAGGGTGACAGCGGTTCCTCCGGGAGGTTGCGGTATTTGCAGTTCGTCACAGAGACGGTTCCAAAGCTCACGGTCTTCGGCTGCATCGATTGAAGCCGGTGATGTGCCCGCAACGAGATCAACATCGATCTGCCCGGCGAGCTTCAATGGCGTTTGACCACCCAATGACACGATGACTTTTTCAGGTCGCTCCGCTTCGATGATGTTGAGCACGTCTTCACGAGTGAGCGGCTCAAAGTACAAACGGTCGCTCGTGTCGTAGTCGGTCGAAACTGTCTCTGGGTTGCAATTGACCATGATGGTTTCGAACCCCGCGTCGCGAAGGGCAAAACTTGCATGCACGCAGCAGTAGTCGAATTCGATGCCCTGGCCAATGCGGTTTGGCCCTGAACCCAAGATCACTACCTTTGTGCGATCTGAGTCTCGAACCTCGTCTTCGTCTTCCCACGTTGAGTAGTGGTATGGCGTGTCGGCCGCGAATTCAGCTGCACAGGTATCGACGGTCTTATAGGTCGGAAGCACTCCAGCTTCACGACGGGCCGCTCGGACAGCGTCTTCCTCCACACCGATGATGTCAGCGATCTGGCGGTCAGAGAATCCAAGGCGCTTTGCCCGTCGCAATGAACGACGGTCAAGTTCTTCGAGTGTCTGGGATGCGAGATGGGTGTGTTCCTCGCACAGCATCATGATCTGATCGAGGAACCACAGGTCGATACGGCACGCCTCATGCACCCGCTCGGGAGCAACTCCGCGCCGCAACAGTTCCGCAACGTGTACGAGCCGGTCTGGGGTTGGAATTGCGCACATTTCGAGCAGGGCTTCATCGGAATGCTCAGCGAGCGACGACATTGTGCGCGTATCAATGAGCCCATCGCGGCCTTGCTCGAGAGACCGCATCGCCTTCTGGACACTTTCGGTGAAGGTTCGACCAATCGACATCGCCTCACCGACAGATTGCATCTGCGTGCCGAGAACGCCTGAGGATCCAGGAAGTTTCTCAAATGCCCATCGAGGAATTTTTGTCACCACATAGTCAATGACGGGCTCGAAGCTTGCTGGGGTTGCCTTTGTGATGTCATTTGGGATTTCATCGAGCGTGTAACCAACTGCGAGTCGCGCCGCCATCTTCGCAATCGGGAAGCCGGTTGCTTTCGATGCCAACGCGCTCGATCGGGACACCCTCGGGTTCATCTCAATAACGACTTGACGACCAGTTGCCGGATCAACTGCAAATTGCACGTTGGACCCACCGGTTTCAACACCGACCCGCCTGATGCATTGCAGAGCAGCATCACGCATCTCTTGGTATTCCACATCGGTCAACGTTTGCTGCGGTGCAACGGTGATCGAGTCACCGGTGTGCACGCCCATGGGGTCGACGTTTTCGATTGAGCAGATGATGACGCAGTTGTCCGAGCGGTCGCGCATGACCTCGAGTTCGTATTCTTTCCAACCTGCGATCGATTCTTCAATGAGAATCTCACTGATCGGGCTCGCTGCGAGTCCGTTTGATGCGACGTGCTCGAACTCTTCTGGCGTCGACGCAATGCCGGTACCACGGCCACCGAGGATGTAGGCCGGTCGGATGATGACGGGGAGACCGATGTCATCGAGTACTGCTGTCGCCTCAGACATGGTATGAGCAACACCTGATCGGGGAACATCAAGTCCGATTTCGACCATTGCATCTTTGAACTGTTGACGATCTTCGGCCGTGGCGATGGCTTCTGCGTTCGCGCCAATCATTTCGGGTGTTCCGGGCACGCCGATACGCCCGCGCTCGAACAGTTCCATTGCAATGTTGAGCGCGGTTTGACCACCGAGCGTAGGAAGTACCGCATCAGGTTGTTCACGCTCGATAATTGAGGCAACAACCTCCCATGTCAGGGGCTCGACATAGGTGGCGTCGGCGAAATCAGGGTCGGTCATGATGGTCGCCGGGTTTGAGTTCGCCAAGATGACTCGGTATCCCTCTTCACGAAGTACGCGACAAGCTTGGGTTCCTGAATAGTCAAATTCGCATGCCTGACCAATAACGATTGGCCCCGAACCAATGATCAGAATTGATGAGATGTCGTTGCGGCGGGGCATTACCGATACGCCTTTCCGGCCGATGAACGCGCATCCATCAACGCAGCAAACCGGTCGAAAAGATAGATGCTGTCATGAGGCCCCGGCCCTGCTTCAGGATGATGCTGAACACTGAAGCACTGGGCGCCTTGAACTTCAAGCCCCTGACAAACACCGTCATTCAGGTTGATGTGAGTCATCACAACGTCGTGTTCAAGTTCATCAAACGAATCAGGATCAACTGCAAAGTTGTGGTTCTGTGATGTGATTTCAATGCGCTCAGTCGTGAGGTCTTTCACCGGATGATTGCCCCCATGGTGACCGAACGGGAGTTTAATGGTTGTTGCGCCAACCGCTTTTCCAAGTAATTGATGTCCGAGGCAAATTCCAAACATCGGCACTACACCAACCATTTGAGAAATCTCTCGAGCAATTGAATCCAGCATGCTCGGGTCACCGGGGCCATTTGACAGGAAGACCCCGTCAGGCTGGCGAGCAAGAATTTCAGCAGCCGAAGTTGTTGCCGGGACAACTTCAACGGTGCCGAGTGATCCGAGATGATGAAGGATGGTCGACTTGATACCAAAGTCAAGGGCGACGATGCGACGCTCCCCATTTCCCACTGTGTATGGCTCGGCTGTCGTCACCGTCGACACGAGGTCAACTCCATCAGTCCCGGGTTCTTGCTGCGCATGCGAGAGAAGTTCTGATCCTGAGAGTGAGCCGAATGCACCCGAGATTGCGCCCTGCTCACGAAGAAGCCGGGTCAGTCGACGCGTGTCGATTCCTGCGATGCCTGCGAGACCGTGTGCGGAGAGGACTTCATTGAGTCCCTGCTCAGCCCGATAGTTCGAATGTCGACGAGCAAGTTCGCGGATAATGACGCCTCGGCAGAACACCCCGCGAGATTCTGCATCATCAACGTTGACCCCATAGTTGCCGATATGTGGATAGGTAAACGTAATGAGTTGGCCGGCATAACTCGGGTCTGTAATGATCTCTTGGTACCCCGATAACGCCGTGTTGAACACCACCTCGCCAGATGACACCGGATGATCTGCTCCGATGAGTTCACCTTCGAACACACTTCCATCTGCAAGGACGAGCGCCCCTTCAATAATGTGACCAGCACTCATGCTGTTGCTTTCCCATCTCTTACAACAATTCGACCTTCGTACACCGTATGGCGAACCCGCGCCGTGAGGCCCACTCCGATATACGGGGTGTTTCTGCTCCGGCTCGCAAGGGCTGACGGATCAACCTCCCACTGCGAGTCTGGGTCAATGACCACAAGGTTGGCAGGCTCTCCAACGGCAATCGGTCGGCCATGCCGGTCGTGGATACCAGCGATTTTCGCCGGACGCCATGACATTGCCCCTAACAGGTGCTGCCAAGAGCAGTCGAGGTGCGACCGAGCCACACCGAGCGCAGTTTCGAGCCCGAGCATTCCCGGCGGCGCTTCATCGAGCGGACGGTCCTTCGCTGTCGACGGATGTGGCGCATGATCGGTGGCGATCGCATCGATCGTCCCCTCGAGGAGTCCCTCTTTCACCGCTTCAACGTCGGCCATCGTACGAAGCGGAGGATTGACCTTAAACCGGGTGTCAAATGATGCGAGCCGCTCATCAGTCAAACTGATGTGATGCGGTGTTGCCTCGGCTGTCACCCGAAGCCCGTGTGCTTTGGCTGCTCTCACGAGCTCAACACTTCGAGCAGTCGAAAGGTGAAGTAAGTGCACCGGCGAGCCTGTGAGCCTCGAAAGTTCAATGTCACGATGCACCATGAGTTCTTCCGCAAGTGCAGGCCAGCCGGGAAGACCGAGATGCGAACAGCACTCGCCTTCATGCATGACTGCACCCTTGGTCAGTGAAGCGACCTCACAATGTTGAGCCAACACGACTCCAAGCTCGCCCGCATATTCAAGGGCACGGCGCATGAGACCTTCGTCTTGCACCCCCGAACCATCGTCGGTGAAAAGGTGTACCCCTACTGCTGCTAAATCGGCAAACGGGGTGAGTTGAGTGCCAGCACGGCCAATGGTGATGGAACCAGATGGCCGCACATCGCACAGCCCGATCTCTCGACCACGCTTCGAGACAAATTCGACCACCTCGACGCAGTCTTGCGTGGGGTCGGTGTTCGGCATGGCGACCACTGCGGTGTATCCGCCGAGAGCGGCAGCTCGTGAGCCGGTCTCAATCGTTTCGGCCTCCGGCATTCCTGGTTCGCGAAGGTGGGTGTGAAGGTCGACAAATCCAGGAGCAACGATGCAACCTGTGACATCGACCAGTTCATCGTCACCGGCTGAGAGATCACTGCCGATTTCGGCGACGGCTCCCTCGCGCACCCGCACATCGACACGACGCTCCCCCGTCTCATCAATGACGGTTGCGCCGACAAGCACCATGTTGTGTTGTTGCATCATTCCTCTATTCCGCCCGAGCCAAGGAGTTCGAAGAGCACCGCCATACGAGCAGCGATGCCGTTGGTGACCTGGTCAAGAATTGTTGACTGGGGTAACTCTGTCGGGTCGACCATCATTTCAACCCCTCGATTCATCGGTCCCGGGTGCATGAGCAACGCATCAGATCGCAGAGCTGAGGCACGACGTTCATCGAGTGCGAATCGACGGGAGTATTCACCTCCATCGGGAACGAGACCTGCGCCCATTCGTTCCCGTTGCATACGCAACATGTAGACCACGTCGACATCACCAACTACATCATCGAAGTTGGATGTTGTCGCCACGTCGGAAGCTGGCGGCAACAGCGTTCGTGGAGCGACGTGGACCACTTCTGCTCCGAGTAATTGAAGAATGTCGGTCGTGCTTCGAGCCACCCGACTGTGCCGAATATCGCCCACAACGGCGACCCTCAGCCCCGAGAAATCGTTAGCGATCCCTCGCCGCTGCCGAATCGTGTAGGCATCAAGCAACGCCTGTGTTGGGTGAGCGTGCCATCCATCACCAGCATTAATCACTGCCGCAGGGGTCCAACCCGCAACCTGCCAGGGAACTCCACTCGTCCGATGTCGAACGACAAACGCGTCGACACCCATTGCGTCAAGAGTCTCGACAGTATCTCGGAGGCTTTCACCTTTGTTAACGCTTGAGGAGGAAACTGCAAGCGTCATGGTGTCGGCGCTCAAGCGTTTCGCAGCGAGATCAAAACTCATTCGGGTACGCGTTGAATCTTCGAAGAACAGATTGCAGACGGTCTTTCCTCGCAGGGCAGGCACTTTCGGGTTCGGTCTCCGCCCAACAGCAGCCATGTGCTCGGTGAGGTCAAGCAGTCGATGAATGCGCTCGGCGCCAGCCTCTTCGATGGAGCGAAAGTGCAGTGTCACGTGCTCGCCTCTGATTCGATGATGATGACGCCGTCGGGTGTCACGTCAACCTCTTCGTCTGAACTCGTAGGGAGATTTTTGCCGATGAAATCTGGACGTATTGGCAGTTCGCGATGGCCTCGGTCGATGAGCACGGCAAGTTGAATCGCCTGTGGGCGACCAAAGTCGGAGACGGCGTCGAGCGCAGCCCGAACAGTTCTTCCGGTGTAGAGCACATCATCGACGAGAACCACGGTGGCGCCTTGCACTTCAACCGGAACATCTGACGATGTCCCCGGGCTCACTGGCCGCAGGCCGATGTCGTCTCGGTGGAGGGAAACGTCAACGGTTCCGATCGGGACCGGAGCAGCGATTCTTGCGATCTCAGATCCGAGAAGTTGAGCAAGCCACACGCCTCCACGTTGCATGCCCAGCAGGACAACTCCGTCAACACCACGATTGCGTTCGATGACCTCGTGCGCCATTCGGGTCACTGCCCGGCGCACATCGTCAGGCCCGAGGACCTGTTTACGGTGTGACATGTTGCTCCTGCCGTGCGGGCCTCACGGGACTCGCTTGACGGCCCCGTCAGCATAGCGCATGCCGCGACGTGAGAGAATGAGCGCATGTCGTCATCTGAAAATTCGTTCACACCGATCATCGATGAACTTCTTGGGCACAACCAGAACTATGCCAATGGCTTCGATGGCAGTCATCTTGAAGTCAACCCGAAACGCCAACTTGCAGTTGTCGGCTGCATGGACGCGCGCATGGACACGTTCGAAATTCTTGGCTTACAGCACGGTGATGCTCATATCATCCGAAATGCCGGCGGCGTGATCACCGACGATGTCATCAGATCCTTGTGCCTGTCGCAGCGATTTCTCGGGACGAGAGAGATTGTTCTCCTTCATCACACCGACTGCGGTCTCATGAAGGTCACCGAAGATGACTTCAAAGCTGAACTCGAGGCCGAAATCGGCATTAAGCCGTGGTGGGCACTCGAGTCGTTTTCAGATCCTCATGCTGATGTTCTCCAATCGATAAAGCGACTACAGATGACTCCGTTCATTCCCCACAAAGACCACATTCGTGGGTTCGTCTACAACGTCACATCTGGACTGTTGGAAGAAGTCATCGCGAACAACACTGACGTCGCGTGACTTAGCAGGTACGCTGAAAGCCACAACTTAAAGACCTGCGGGGTTGGGTGTAATTCCCGACCGGCGGTACAGCCCGCGAACCTCTGTTTCGGCAGAGGCCGATCCGGTGAAATTCCGGAGCCGACGGTAAAAGTCCGGATGAGAGCAGGTGAACTGGCAGCAGTTTTTGCTGTTGTCGTGTTGCTTGACCCCGCGCCGCACGCA
>CBFHYI010000022.1:0-20998 GCA_965660025.1 uncultured Ilumatobacteraceae bacterium
GGGGCGATGACAGTGGGATCAGGAAGCACGAACACACCACCAGCATCAAAGATCACGTCATCGAACGATCCGGCCTCAAGCGTGGTCATCAACGCAACTCCGACGAAAGTCCGCGTTTGAGGAACTTTCCGTGACCGACAGTTCCGACAAATTGATCATTCTCAACCAAGATCTTCCCGCGACTCATCACCGTCTCGACTCGTCCATCGACCACAAAACCCTCAAACGCTGAGTGGTCCATGTTCATATGATGCTTATCGTTGATACCAATGGTCGTCGTCGAGGTCGGATCCCAGATGACAATGTCGGCATCAGCGCCCGGCAAAATCTCCCCCTTCTGTGGATGCATACCAAAGAGCCGGGCCGGCGTCGTGCAGCAGGTTTCCACCCATCGCTCGAGCGTGATTTCACCGTTGACCACACCCTGATACATCAACTCCATTCGATGCTCAACACCGCCGATTCCATTCGGAATCGCAGTGAAATCCCCGATGCCAAGCTCTTTCTGGTCCTTCATGCAAAACGGACAGTGATCGGTTGACACGACCGCCAAGTCATCGTTTTTGAGGCCTGTCCAAAGGTCGCGTTGATGATGTTCATGAGATGATCTGAGCGGGGTTGAACACACCCATTTCGCGCCCTCAAAGCCCGGCTGCGCAAGGTGCTCTTCCAGACTCAACCAGAGATATTGCGGACAGGTCTCCGCAAACACGTTCTGGCCACGATGTCGGGCTCGGGCAACCTCTTCAAGCGCATCAGATGCCGAGAGGTGAACGATGTACAACGGGGCGTCTCCTGCGACTTTGGCGAGTTGCACGGCGCGATGTGTCGCCTCTCCCTCGAGTTCTGGTGGACGGGTGAGACCGTGAAACACCGGATCGGTATCACCCTTCGCAATTGCTTGGGCACGAAGCACATCGATTGCGATGCCATTCTCGGCATGCATCATCGTCATCACACCAAGATTTCCCGCGACCTGCATCGCTTGGAGAATCTGTCCGTCATCTGAGTAGTACGCCCCGGGATAGGCCATAAACAATTTGATGCTGGTGACGCCTTCGCGTTCAACCAACTGTCGAATCGCAAGGAGAGATTCTTCATCAACACCACCGATGGTTTGATGAAATGCGTAATCGATCGCACAGTTTCCCGCCGCTTCGGCATGTCGGGCTTCCAAGCCATCCATCACATGTTCGCCGACCTGCTGTGACGCGAAGTCGATAATCGTGGTCACTCCACCCCAGGCGGCTGCGATCGTTCCGGTTTCAAACGTGTCAGAGGAAAACGTTGGGCCCATCGGCAACTGCATATGGGTATGTACGTCAACCCCTCCCGGGATGACATACCTGCCGGCCGCATCAATCGTTCGATCCGCAGTGATGCCGAGTGCCTCGACCGACGACGGTTCAAAAAGGCCCGCTACATGCTCGCCGTCGACGAGAACGTCCGCTGCCCACGATCCGCTCGGGGAGACGACAGTGCCGTTTCGTATCAGTGTTCGCGCCACGCTCCGATGGTAGTGGTCGCCTGAACGGCCAGCCTGACACGCAGTCAGATTGCAGAGGTTCGGAAGAGTTCTGACGCAAACGGGGAGATCGATCCGACGCCGACAATCTTGAGGCCTTCGGCGAGTTCTTCATGCACATCATCGCCGCGGCCTTCTGCGCCTTCACGCACTCGATCAAGATAGCGATCATCGAGATACACCCCGGTTGGTGCAACCACTGCTACCGGAACATCGATCGCCTGCGCTTCACAAAATCGATGGACGTCTCCGCCGACGAAGAGCACTCGTTGGTTGCTCAGCGCCGCAGCCTCCACCACCCATCCCTCATCGAGAACCTCAGGCAGTTCTCCGCGCAACTGTTCTCGAAGATCGGCCGCAAGGCTGATTGGTTCAGGAGCAAGCACTAACTGAGACGCCGCCCACCACAGCGGAGCCGCATCGGGCCGGCGGTTCAACAAACGTCGAGCAGCAACCGACAGCTCTGCGCCTTCAAGACCCCAGCCGGCAACAAGGTCGACAAATTCAAGCGCGACCGACCGGGCATCAGCCCGTTGATGGCGGGCTACTGAGCGCAGATACTCAAGCGGGTGCACGTCGACACAGTATCGACCAGAACAGTTGGCTGTCTGGGCGAGCGAAGAGTTGCCCTTGATATTGGTCGGCCCGACCTCTGAGTCGCTACGATCGCATCTTGTGGCAGTGAAACTTGCTGATGAACTCTCCCTGCAGCCCGTTGGAGCAGACGCTCGTCCGCTCTCAGAGTGGTTGACAACGTTCCACATGGCGACCGTCGTGCTTGACCCGTACACAAACGAAAGCTCATGGGTGCTGAAATCTGCTGTTCGTCTGCTCGAAGAACTTCGAGGATGCCACGCTCGAGTGAATCTGCTCGTCACCGCTGATGAGACCGACACCCGGCAATTCTTGGGCCCGATCACCGACGACTTTCTCACGTTCACCGACCCAGACCGATCAGTGGTGAAAGCCCTCGGCATAGCCACGATCCCGGCCTTCGCGTTCATTCGTGTCGACGGCACAATCGACGCCATCGCTGAAGGCTGGAACCCTGCCGAGTGGCGTCAGGTCGCCGAAGCAATTACGGCGGCAACGGCGTGGCGTACGCCAACAATTCCGTTGCCGGGCGACCCAGCTGCGTTCGCTGGTTCCCCAGCTCTCGGCTGAACACCTTGTGAACCTTCCACATCAACACTCGTTCGCGCTTCCTGACCTTCCCATTCAGAGCATCCTCGACGACATTCGAGAAACTCTCGTCACATCACGACGCTGCGTGATCTCAGCCCCACCGGGCGCAGGTAAATCGACGCTGGTTCCTCTTCACCTCCTAAACGACGGTCAAGTCAGCGGCCGCATCGTCGTTCTCGAGCCACGTCGAGTCGCCGCTCGAGCAGTTGCTCAGCGTATGGCCGAACTCTCGGGCACTGTTCTCGGCGAACTCGTCGGATATCGAACTCGCGACGACGCAGTGATGACCGAACATGCTCGGATCGAAGTGGTGACCGAAGGCATTCTCACCCGCCGACTCCAAAACGACCCTGACCTGCCGGGGACAAGCATCCTCATTTTCGATGAGGTCCATGAACGAAACCTCACCACCGACATCGGGCTTGCCTTCAGCATTGATGTTGCATCGACACTTCGCCCTGACCTTGCGATATGCACGATGTCAGCAACTGCCGACACCGACCGGATGAGCCGCCTGCTCGATGGGGCCCCGGTGCTCACCTGCGATGGACGGCAATTCGATGTCGACATTCGATGGCGCCCACTGATCAACAACCGCCGCAATACTCGTCCTCCCACCACAAACGAACTCATCAACGCAATGACCGATGTCATCACTCACGCTCTCGACAGCGACGACGGCGATGTGCTCGTATTTCTTCCCGGAATTGGTGAAATCAACCGCTTGCGAGATGCCCTTTCCTCGGTGATTGACGACGACATCTCCATTCACCGACTTGCTGGCTCGGTGCCTCGAGAGGAACAAGACGCCGCATTGCGCCGTGCGCATCAACGTCGAAGCATCATTCTTGCCACCGATATTGCAGAGACATCGCTTACGGTCGACGGCGTCAACATCGTCATCGATTCAGGGCTCGTTCGTGTGCCCCGCTTTGACAGCCGAACCGGAATGACCCGGTTAACGACCATCGCGTCTAGCCGCTCGTCAGCAGAACAACGTTCTGGACGTGCCGGCAGAACTGGCCCCGGAGTGTGCTATCGCTTATGGAGCAAAGTTGAACACACAAGCCGTCTCGCGTTTCCTGAACCCGAGATCAATTCGGTCGAGCTCAGTGGATTCGCACTCGAACTTGCGAAATGGGGAGGAGACTCCTCGACTCTTCGCCTTCCCACCAAGCCCTCCGCATCCACGCTGCGAGCCGCTACGGAGCTTCTTACCACCCTCGGAGCCATCACTGAAGAGGGTCTCACACCGGTCGGTGAACAGATGCTCCGCCTCCCCGTTCACCCCCGCCTCGCACGAATGGTGATCGCACGACCAACCTCCACGGCTGCGGTCATCGCTGCGCTACTCGACGACGGCGACATTGCAATTGGTCGGCCTGATGAGCGTCCCACCGATCTCACAGAACG
This sequence comes from uncultured Ilumatobacteraceae bacterium, assembly GCA_965660025.1. Taxonomy (GTDB): domain Bacteria; phylum Actinomycetota; class Acidimicrobiia; order Acidimicrobiales; family Ilumatobacteraceae; genus Casp-actino5. Next base: position 4,124 of record CBFHYI010000022.1, read on the forward strand.
CCTTGAAGCCATACTTGATCCGTCGAGAACAACATTGCGCTTCGATCGTCAACGAAGCCGCCGGGTGCATCAACGAAGCGAAGATCTCGCCCGGCGAGCGGATATTGATTTCTCACTTGGGGCCCTACAGCCAGATACCGCCGGTGAACTTCTCGCCCACGCATTTCCTGATCGCATCGCCCGCCTGCGCCGGCGCGGCCAATTTCAATTGACCTCCGGTTCAGGAGCCTGGATGCCTGAAAGTGACCCCCTCAGTAACAGTGAATTCCTGATCGCTATCGATCTCGACGGTCGACGCGACGGAGCACGCATTCGTCTTGCTGCACCGATTTCAGAAGAACGAGTGATCGATACTCTCGAACACCTTGGGCAAGGGCTGACTACACGATCAACTCTCGAATGGGATTCTGAGAGAAATGATCTCGTCGTGCGGATTCAGCGACGACTCGGTGTGCTGCGTCTCGACGAACAACTTCGACGCCCAGAACCCGGACCTGAGACAACCGAAGCCCTTCTCAACCGGTTGAGAGCCACCCGATTGGCTGCACTTCCATGGACCTCAGACTCGCTGCGCCTCCGAGAACGCGTCACGTTCTGCCATCTCGCGCTTGGCGCACCATGGCCTGACTGGAGTATCGACGGACTTCTCACCACCATCGACACTTGGCTGACCGATTACCTCATGAGCGCAACAAGCCAAGCCGATATCGATCAGCTCAATCTCACCACACTGTTGCGAGCGAGCTTGCCGTGGCCCGAAGGCGCAGACCTCGACAACATTGCTCCGGCCACGTTTCGACTACCAAACGGCCGAGATACCGAGATCTCCTACCTTGATGACAATGGCGAACCTCGACCATCTGTTCGCACTCGCGTCCAAGATGTGTTCGGGCTCGACGATCACCCCTCCGTCGCGCACATGCCGATCACATTTGAATTGCTTTCACCGGCAGATCGTCCGATTCAGGTCACATCTGACCTCCCCGGGTTCTGGAGAGGATCATGGTCTGATGTTCGAAAAGAGTTAGCTGGTCGCTACCCGAAACATCGCTGGCCAGAACACCCCCATGAGGCAACACCGGGACGCCTCGGAAACGACGACGACTAAATGTTGATCGCCGCCACTGATATCGCAGGTATTGCGTGGCCACTTGCCGTGGTTGCCGTCATCACCATCGGCATCGGAGCCGCGGTTCAGGCAACGATTGGTCTCGGCATGGCCGTGCTCGCCGCCCCCATACTCGCGCTCATCGACCCCGATTTCTTGCCGGTCACCACCATCGTGATGGTGATGCCGTTGAGCTTCGGAGTTGCCCGACGCGAGCGCGAACACATTGCGTGGTCAGATGCCGGAATTGCGTTATGCGGGCGTCTTCCCGGCGTTGCCATCGGAGCGCTCCTGATTTCATCTACCGGATCGGGCACGGTCAGATTGCTCGTCGGTATCTCGGTACTTCTTGCGGTTGCGGCATCGGCGACGCGCTTTCACGTAACGACGAGCACGAGAAATCTCGTCATCGCAGGAGTGGCATCTGGATTCTCGGGCACCACCGCCGGAATCGGTGGGCCGGCCCTTGCAGTCGCGTACCAACATGAACAACCGGCCACAACGAGAGCGACCCTCGCAGTGTTCTTTGGCCTCGGCTCAATCATCTCATTTTCCGGGCTCGCCGCCGTCGGTGAGGTGAATCAGCGGCATATTTCACTGTGCCTTCTGCTGCTACCTGGCGTGCTCGTCGGTCTTGCGCTATCTCGACCGGTGATCTCTCGATTCCCGGAGCACCGATTACGCATCGCGCTGCTCACAACATGCTCGTTCTCAGCAATCCTCCTTCTCATCGAGACCGCTATCGAAATGCTCGGCTAAACCCTTACCGTCGTAAGGTAGGGGCATGGCAATCGAGAACTCTCCAGACTGGTTCACCGAACTCCTCCCACTTGGCGAGGACACCACCGAATATCGCCTTCTCACCACCGAAGGCGTTGAGACAGTAGAGACGCCACTCGGCACAATGCTCAATGTCAGCAACGAAGCGATTCGCTCGCTCACTGCGGAGGCAATGCGTGAGATTGCACACTTTCTCCGGCCTGCCCACCTCTCACAACTTCGGGCAATTCTTGACGACCCTGAGGCCAGCGATAACGATCGATTCGTTGCTCTCGACCTGCTGAAAAATGCGTCGGTCGCCGCGGGAGGGGTGCTGCCAATGTGCCAGGACACAGGCACCGCAATCATCAAAGGCAAGAAAGGCCAGATGGTGTTCACCGGTGGCGGCGATGAAGTTGCCATCGCTGAGGGCGTGCAAGACACCTACCAGACCGCCAACTTGCGCTACAGCCAGATGGCACCGATCGACATGTACGAAGAAAAGAACACCGGAACGAACCTTCCGGCTGAAATCAAGATCAGCGCAACCGATGGCGACGCCTACAAGTTTCTCTTCATGGCGAAAGGTGGCGGCAGCGCAAACAAGAGTTACCTGTTTCAAGAAACCAAAGCGTTGCTTAACGAGGCAACCTTGCTGCCATGGATCTACGAGAAAATGCAGTCCCTCGGCACGGCCGCATGCCCTCCCTATCACCTCGCAATTGCGATCGGGGGAACGTCAGCCGAATTCGCAGTCGAGACCGCAAAGCTGGCCTCAGCGAAGTACCTCGACGGGCTGCCAACCTCGGGATCAGCCCTCGGACACGGATTTCGCGACACTGACCTTGAAGAAAAAGTGCTCGAACTCAGCCGGAACACCGGAATCGGAGCCCAGTTTGGCGGTAAGTACTTTTGCCACGACGTTCGCATTGTGAGGCTTCCACGCCACGGCGCGTCCTGCCCGGTGGCGATGGCGGTGTCATGCTCGGCAGACCGACAGATGGTCGGCAAAATTACTGCAGAAGGTGTCTTTCTTGAACAGCTTGAGCACGACCCCGCTCGTTTCCTTCCTGACACCACAGCGAGCGATCTCGACGGAAGCGACGTTGTTCACGTCGATCTCAACCGACCGATGGCCGAAATTCGCGCCGAACTTTCCGAGTACCCCGTCAAAACTCGCATCATGCTCAGCGGCCCGATGGTTGTCGCTCGTGATATCGCCCACGCAAAAATCAAAGAACGGCTTGATGCCGGCGAACCGATGCCCCAGTACCTACAAGACCACTGTGTGTATTACGCCGGACCCGCAAAAACTCCTGAAGGCATGCCATCAGGGTCATTTGGCCCCACAACGGCCGGCCGCATGGACTCATACGTTGAGGAGTTCCAAGCCGCAGGCGGATCTCTCATCATGCTCGCCAAAGGAAATCGCTCACGACAGGTCACCGACGCTTGTAACAGCCACGGCGGGTTTTACCTCGGCTCAATCGGCGGCCCCGCTGCCCGACTCGCTCAAGACAACATCACCTCGGTTGAGGTTCTCGAATACCCAGAATTAGGTATGGAAGCCGTCTGGAAAATCGAAGTTCAAGACTTTCCGGCCTTCATCGTTGTTGACGATAAAGGAAATGATTTCTTCGAGCAGGTGAAGGCCGAGGCAGCAACTCGTGCCGTCGGCGTCAACTTGAAGTAGTTCGACGAGGTGACGTCGTCGTCAACATTGCACTATGACAACTCGACGAGTTCTAACCACTCGTCATTGAAGTAGTCGACATCGGCATCGGGAAGCAAGAGCACTTTCGTCGGAGAAAGGCGCTCGACGAATTCGGTGTCATGACTCACAAGAATCATGGCTCCTGGCCACTCAGAGAGCGCATCACCGACCGCTTCTCGAGACGCAGGATCAAGGTTGTTCGTCGGTTCGTCGAGGAGCAGCAGGTTGTTGCGACCCGTCATCAACATGGCGAGCGCGAGCTTGGTTTTCTCTCCTCCAGACAACGTGCCGGAGGTCTGCATCACCTTGTCACCGCTCAAACCAAACATTCCGAGTAGGCCCCGTAATTGAGTCTCGGTGAGGCCCACACCGGAGGGAACCGACCCTCGAAGGTTGTCCAACAAGCTTCTGTCGGGGTCGAGGTTGTCATGTTCTTGCGCGTAGTAACCCGCCTCAACCTGGTAGCCAAACTCGACGTTGCCAAGGTCTGCACTGAGTTCGCCAGCCAAAATGCGCAGCATCGTCGTCTTTCCTGCCCCGTTAAGGCCGAGCACTAACAGGCGTTCTCCCCGCCCAAGATCGAATCCGACGTCTTCGAACACAGACGGCCCGCCATACCCCTTACATAACTCGGCCACGGTGACGACGGTGACGCCGCACGGCGGGGGCTCCGGAAAACGCACTTCGATCCGTCGGCCCTTATCGGGGGCGTTCACCCGGTCAGATTCGAGGCGGGCGATTCGCTTCTCCATGTTGTGAGCCATTGCGGCCTTTGTCGCCTTAGCTCCGAAACGATCGACAACTTTTTGCATTCGAGCGATCTCACGTTCTTGCTGAGCAGCCAATTTGGCTTGCCGTCGTTCATCCTCAGCCCGAGCCGAAACATATTGGGTGTAGGTGCCTCGGTACTCGATGAGATGGCCAGTATCTCCCTCGTTTGGTCGATCGAGATGCAACACGCGAGTGATTGCCTCATCGAGGAGTTCGAGATCGTGACTAATGACGAGAAGCGCACCCCGATATTGCCGAAGAAAGCCAAGAAGCCATTGTTTGGCATCGATGTCTAAGTGGTTGGTGGGCTCATCGAGACACAGCACATCTGACCCGGCGAACAAGATGCGGGCGAGTTCAACGCGGCGGCGCTCACCACCCGACAGCACCCCGAGCTCGAGCTCCATACGATCTTGACCAAGGCCCAGCCCGGCGGCGATCGCTCTTGCTTCGCTCTCGGCGGCATACCCACCATTGACGCGAAACGTTTCTTCGGCCTTTGAGTATCGGGCAACAGCCTCGTCTGAAGGTGACTCCTCCATTGCGATTCGCAGTTTTTCTATCCGCGTGATCTGGTCATCGATTTCTCGACCCGATAACACATGGGTGATCGCCCGACGGGAGTCGTGCACACCTCCGATTCTCGGATCCTGAGGAAGATATCCGAAGCCTCCTTTGCGGACCACCGAACCCTGAGTTGCTTCCGCTTCGCCACCTAACACCTTGAACAATGACGTTTTCCCGGCACCGTTTCGCCCAACAATGCCCACTTTGTCGCGGGGTGAAACCGTGAAGGTTGCTCCCTCAACAACGTGTCGTCCGCCAACTTCGACGGAAAGGTTTCGGGCCTGCAGCACCCTGACAGGCTACGAGCAGTCAGCCCGAGGATTGCTCAGCCGCTTCTTGAGCAGCTTGTGTTTCATCTTCGATAAACAATGTGGGCAAACATTCGCCCTCGCCGTCGGTTACCAACGTGGGCGCAGTTCCGAGTGCGAGAGCGATCTCTGTGGTGATTCGGTTCTTCCCTGCAGTTGAGAGATGAAGCCCGTCTGCATTCAACAAACCCGGCTCGGCGGCGGTGATGCGCGCCCAGTCAAGAATCTGAACATTGGTGTTCTGCGCGCCGACGTCGCGAATGATGTCGTTCACCTCTTTTCGGCTTTGCCGGAACTCCGTCACTGTGAGCAATAGCACTGGCCGAGGCGAGAGATCATCAAGAAGTGATTCGAGCGTCGATCGAAAACTGGTCGGATTCTCGTTGTAATTGCTCCCGAAAAACATGATCGCTACGTCCCAATCGAGGCCCTGCTCTGGCGTAAACCTCTCCTTAAGTACTTCTCGCGCAAATGCGATAAACCGACCCGGTTCTGCGTTGATTTCGACATCCCAGCCAGCCTCGTTCAATCGCTCACACATCGAACCGCCGAACCGTGGAGCGGTGGACGCAAAGATTGAGTCTCCAACCATCAGCGCTCGGTTACCGGTGACGAGTTCGCCGAGGCTTGGCAGCCCTAGGTCGGCCGGACGCACCGCCGACGATGATTCCTGCTCGCCTGGGCCCTGCTGAAGTTCATCGGCGGTCACCCGTTCGACCGGCCCTGGCAACTGCCCTACTCCGGCAACCGTCGCTTGCGTGACCTCGGTGACAACGTCATCACCGCCACAAGCCGCCGTTCCGGCGCCCGTGATTGCTACAACCGCAATGGCGACGAAGCGGCGACGAACGGTGGGCATATCAACATGAGAGCACACCGCGTAGCCCAGATCGTGTCACTCGTTGCAACCATCGTCACCGCGGTACCGTAAGTGCCATGGCACGGGCATACGACTTGGTGATTGTTGGGCTCGGCCCCGCCGGTCTCACCGCAGCCCGCCTTGCATCACGAGAACTCGGCTTACGCGTCGCCGCAGTCGATCGCGGTCGTATCGGAGGCACCAACGTATGGAGTGGCTCCATTCCTTCGAAAGCCCTGCTCGAGGCAACAGTTCGACATCGGCAGCTCGCTGCACCAGACCCGGCTACCGCCTGGCGCGCGATGGTCGAGGCCCGCGAATCAGTGCACGCACATGTATCTGATGAGGCGTCCGTCAACGACTGGGGCGTGACCGTGCATACCGGCTCCGCTGTCGTCACCGGGCCACGCACCGTCGAAGTGACGTCTGACGACAGCAGCACGACCCTCGAAGGTCGATTCCTCCTCATCGCAACCGGAAGCACACCGATGGTTCCTTCCATTCCTGGCATCACCGATGTTCCGTTTCTCACCAATGAAACCCTCTACGACCTCGACTCGCCGCCAATGGACATCATCATTGTCGGGGCAGGCCCCGTCGGGGTCGAGTCGGCACAGGCTCTTGCACGTATCGGAGCCAAGGTGCAGCTCTACGAGACGGGGCCGAGAATCCTTCCCCGGGAAGAACCCATCTTCAGCGAGCGCATTACCGAAGTTCTTCGTCATGATGGCGTCGACGTTCACGTCGGTGAGCCCATCCTCGCAGCCCGCTACGAGGATGGTCGAGCATATGTCGAGACCGCGCACGGTGAGCTCGATGCAGAACATCTGCTCATCGCCGCCGGTCGCTCGTCATCGGTCACATCGCTCGGGCTCGAACGGCTTGGAGTCGTCGCCACTCCAGCAGGAATCAACGTCGATGCCCGAAGTCGAACGGTGACCACCAGCATCTATGCAGTCGGTGACGCCGCTGCAGGTCGACCTCGCTTGACGAGCACCGCGGTCGCTGACGCGTCACTTGCGGTACGCGACATGTTTCTGCCTGGCCGAGCTCAAGCGAGCACGATGTCACCGTGGTGCGTCTTCACCGAACCAGAACTCGCCCGAGTCGGGTTCACCGCCGCCCAAGCCAGAGATCGCTTCAGAAGTCGTACCGTGAAGGTTCATCAGCTCGAGCTCTCTGAGGTGCACCGCGCACTATTCGAAGGGTCTTCGGAAGGGCTGATCGAGATCGTCACGGTTCATGGTCGAATCGTTGGCGGTCACGTCGTCGCATCTCGTGCGTCTGAAGTCATTAACGAAATTGCTCTTGCGGTTCGCTTCTCGGTATCGATTGAAGAACTCGCCCGCGTGCCCCATGTGTACCCGACCATCGCGAGCGGTATCGGACGGCTCGCCTCCGACCAATCGATTCTTCGGCTGAGGCGCTTTAAAGGCTTCGCCAAACTCGGACGCCTCACCGGCTAATCGGGTACCTCGACCTTCACGTCATCGAAGCGGTCAATCTTCCGTAACGCAGGGAATCCGACAGCAAAGGCGCCTGCGATCACGATGGTCGCGATCCCGCCACCTGCGATTGCCCACGGCACCCCAAACCACCGAGCGGCAAGCCCACTCTCAAACGCGCCGAGTTCGTTCGATGCACCGATGAACACTCCTTCAACAGCGGTCACCCGACCGAGCTGATCTGGAGGTGTTGCGAGCGGCACGATCGCTCCCCGGATGAACATTGACACCATGTCAGCAGCCGACAGCACGACAAGCGCGATAAACGCAACAACGTACGATCTGGTGAGGCCGAAGACCACCGTGCCTACACCAAACACCGCGACGACAACGAGCAGCGTCGGACCGACACGACGACTTACAGGTCGAATCGCAAGCACGATCGCCATCGCCGCAGCCCCAACTCCTGGCGCCGCTCGAAGCCAACCGTATGCCACGTCGCCAACCCCGAGTCGGTCACTTGCAACGACCGGAATCAGTGCCACTGCCCCACCAAAGAGCACAGCGAAGAGGTCAAGGCTGATCGCTGCGAGCACAATTGGCGATCGACGAATGAATCGCAGCCCCTGAAGGGCTAAACGAACGCTTGGACGTCCCTCATCAGCGACCGGAGCGACTCCGGGCAGGTACCTGATGCCCAACGTCAACGGCACTGACAGCAGAGCCGAACCTCCTGCTGCGGCATACGCGATCGATGGATCAATGCTGTAGAGGAAGCCGGCAAGAGCCGGGCCAATAATTGCACTCGACGTGAACGTTGCCGTCCACAGCGCAATGACTCTCGGCAAATCATCGGTGCTGACGATCAACGGCAATATCGCTCGCCTACTCGGTGTGATTAACGCATCGGCAACGCCAATACCGATCGCAACAAGCACGAGCACGGAGACCGCAGTGGAGCCCGAGTTACTGAACCAGATGAGCACCGCTATCGACAGCAACCTCAACAACAGGAAACCTGCGGTCACACGCCTTCGATCAAAGCGATCAGCGATGTAACCACTTGGGATCGCCAACACAAGACCGGGCACAAACTGCGCTAAACCCAGCAGCCCAATCGAGAAGGGATCTCCAGTGATGTCGTACACCTGCTTGAACAGCGCAGTGATGCAGATATTTATCCCGATTGCTGCGAACGCCGTCGAGCCCAAATACCGGCGAACCGCTTGTTGCCGGAGAACACCCAACGCCGTGGCCATCGCCCGGACGCTACTGCAACGACACGACACGACCTCTGCTGAGAAGGCGTCACAAATCTCTCAAAAAACGCGAGATGTCCGAGGGCACGCGCTCTTGCAAGCATGAGCACAACGGCATCAATTTCACATCCATGGGGATCGACCGCGCGATTCGGGCTTCTCTACTCGTCACTCGCGGGCGGCGTTGCGTACGCACTCGATGAGCGACTCGACCATCACGGTCAGGTCACGTTGGCCACGATGGTGTTCACCGTCGGGTTCTTCAGCTCATGGATTCGAATGATGCGAGGCTGAACTACATCGCCGGATTCTCCCACGATTAGGTGAACCTGCGACGATCACTTCATGGCGATCAGCAACGTTCTCCTCGTTCACGGCGCGTGGCATGGTGCGTGGTGTTGGGCACCCCTACAACAGGCCCTCGACCAACTCGGAATTCCCTCGCACGCAATTGACCTACCCGGACATGGCATCTCGCCACTGCCGCTCGGTGACCTCCATGGCGACGCAGCTGCGGTGGTTGAGGCGCTGGAGGCTCTTCCATCAGACACACTCCTTATTGGCCACTCATACGGCGGAGCAGTGATTTCGCAGGCGGCTGCCCACAGCGACCGCATTGCGCATCTCATGTTCATCGCAGCTTTCGCACTTGAAGCCGGAGAAAGTGTGAACGGTTTCCTTCGGAGCGCTCCCCGACACAAGGTCGAACTCGCCAACATCATGGTGCCGACCGATGAAGGTGCGACCACCCTCGACCCAGAACATGCCGGCGCTCTGCTGTATCCCGGAAGCTCAACGGTTGTTCAGCGGGCGAATGCTAAGCGACTGGGCCCACAGCCAAATGCCACCATGACACAAGAAGTTGACGGAGCTCCTGCATCCGCGATCGAGTCGACATATGTGCTCTGCAATCAAGATCGAGCAGTGCATCCCGAGCATCAACGCATCATGGCTGCACGATGCTCATCGGTGATCGAAATCGACAGCGATCACTCACCCTTTGTTGACGAGCCAGCAACGGTCGCCTCCATTATTCAGGGAGTCGTGAACGCATGAAAGTCCGCATCGGCATCGGGCTCGGGGTACGAACCGAACTCAACGGCCCCGATTTCCTCACCGTCGTTGATGAACTTGAACGCCTCAAATTTGATTCGCTGTGGCTGTCAGAACGCATCAATGGGCCCGCGCCTGACCCGCTCATCGCATCTGCAGCCGCCGTCGGTCGAACAACAGACCTCAAATTGGGGACCAGCGTCCTCGTGTTGCCCGGTCGTAACCCGGTGGTCGCAGCAAAAGAAATTGCATCGCTCGCAGCAATGTCAGGTGGGCGCTTTCTTCCTGCGTTCGGTCTAGGAGCTGTCGACCCGGTGGAACAACGCGCGTTTGGGGTGCAGCGCGGAGAGCGCGCAAAAATGTTCGATGAAATGCTGCAGATCATGCGTGCCTGCTGGACGGGTGAGCCCTGCACATTCGATGGAGTGCACTACCAAGTTGACAACATCCGTGTCGGTCCTGTGCCGGAGCGCCTCGATGTATGGCTCGGCGGAATCGCAGAAAGCGAACTACGGCGTATTGGACGGCTCGGAGATGGCTGGTTGCCTTCGTTCGTCACACCGCAAGATGCCGAACAGGGCCGTACCGTCATCGAGGGTGTTCTCGCCGAATACGGCCGAGAAATTGAAGAAGACCACTACGGCGTGCTGATTCCTTACGCAAACGGGCCGGTACCTGAAGCACTGCTCGCCAACCTTGCGAAGCGCCGACCCAACCTCGAGGACCCGTCGCAGCTCGTTCCATCGTCGTGGGAAGATCTCTGCGCGCTCATCGAGCAGTTCATCTCGGTCGGCACCACCAAATTTGTTGTGCTTCCGATGACAGAACCATCAACTGCCGACGAATGGATTGACCATCTCGGCGAACTCGCATCTACAGTGCTTCCTCTTGAACGAGAGCTCTCGTGACCGAGGGGTGTCGCCGACCACAACATGAGGTGTTTCCGGGAGATGCTCTCTTCGAACGATCCGATGACAACACCTGGGTCGCCACGAAGTGGTCACAGGGGCCGTGGAATCCTGAGCACTGTCATGGGGCGCCGCCCGCTGCCCTTTTCGTTCGAGAAGTAGAACATGCCGGTGGAGACGAATGGCAACTCAGTCGAATCACCATCGAACTTCAGCGTCCAGTTCCTGTTGGCCGTCCCCTCACCCTCATTACCGATGTCGAGCGGCCAGGCCGGAAAATTTCAGTCGTTGGAGTCTCGATGCGCGATGGCGACACCGAGGTCGCAAAAGCTCGTGCCCTCCGTATTCGGACACAAGACACCGAGGTACCAGCACAAGGAGAAGGATTCCGTGCCCCTGATGTGGGCTCTGCGACACCATCCGTTCCGGTGTCGATGAATGAGCAGCATGCGTTCGCTTCTGATTCATGTGAGCACAGATTCATCACCGGGGGTTGGGACGATCCGGGCCGTGCCGTCGTCTGGGTGCGACTCCGCCTGCCGGTCGTCACTGGTGAAGAACCATCCGGCGCACAACGAGTAGCGGCTGCGGCCGACTTTGGTAATGGCGTCTCAGCGCGAGTAGAGCATCTCAGCTGGCTCTACATCAACCCTGATCTCACCATTCATTTCGTTCGCCCGCCACAAGGTGAATGGGTCTGTCTCGATGCTCGCACCGAGTACGGAACCCTCGGCTCAGGTCTCGCGGCGTCAACCGTTCACGACGAGTACGGGCCAGTCGGTATATCTGCACAAAGCTTGCTCGTAGAACCCCGATAGCAACCGTTTAGTTTCGAGTCGCTGCGATCGCCACAATCGGGTCTAATGCAGATGGATCCTTCAGTGAATCTCTGCTCGCAACATCATCTGGTTGCGCTCCCCGAAGAATTTTCTTCACCGGCAATTCCAATTTCTTACCGCTCAAGGTGGTGGGAATGACCTTGATGAAATGCACTTCGTCGGGCACATGACGTGGTGACAGTTCTTCGCGAACTGTCACTCGGATCGAGTTGACAACCTCGTCCTCGTCACCGTTGCCCTCGTGAGCGACAAACAGCACGAGTACACCAGGGTCGTCCGCCCCGGGAGCCTCTAGGTGCACCACCAAAGAGTCAGCGACACCCTCTACCGACTCGACAACTCGGTAAATCTCTGCGGTTCCAACGCGGACACCTCCTCGATTTAACGTTGCGTCACTTCGGCCCGAGATCACACAGGACCGATCTTCGGTAAACGTCACCCAGTCCCCATGTCGCCACACTCCGGGGAAAAATTCGAAATAGCTCGATCGGTAGCGAGAACCATCAGAGTCGCCCCAAAAGCCCACCGGCATCGATGGCATCGGTTGAGTCACCACGAGCTCCCCTTGCTCGTTGACGACGGCCTCCCCTGACTCATTCCAGGCAGCGATGGCACACCCAAGGTAGGGCGCAGGGATTTCTCCCTCTCGCACTGCTGACAAAGGATTGCCTCCAACAAACGCAGAGCAGATATCGGTACCGCCACTGATCGGCGACAGCAATGCTGTTGCAGAGACTTGCTCGTAGATCCAACGGAATGCATCTGGTGGAAGGGGCGCTCCTGTCGCTCCGATTGCTCGAACATGCGTCAGGTCAAAACGCTCGGCCGGCTGCAAGCCAGCTCGACGACAGGCCGAGAACCACGGCGCTCCCCCGCCAAACCAGGTCACGCCCTCTTCCGCAACAACCTTCCACAGGGTGTCCGGCCCGTCACTAGCGGGATCGCCGTCAAAGAGCACGAGCGAAGCCCCGGTGAGCAAACCTGATACAAGGTAGTTCCACATCATCCATCCGGTTGTGGTGAACCACATGAACCTGTCACTTGGCCCCATATCGCTGTGGAGTGCAAGCACCTTGAGGTGCTCGAGGGTGATGTTCCCATGACCGTGAACGATTGGCTTCGGGAGCCCCGTGGTACCCGATGAGTAGAGGATGTACAGCGGATGATCAAACTCAACATCGTCAATAATGAGTTCGTCGCTCTCACCATTTCCGAGCTCGCTCCATTCGATGACATCAGGTGATGACGATTCCGTCGACGGCGCAGCGCCGAGATGACGCACGACCACCGTCGAAGTCACCGACGGTAGACCCGAACGAAGACGACCGATTTCATCGCTTCGGTCGACGTCGTGACGTCCATACCGATAGCCGTCGACGGCGAACAGCACCTTGGGCTCCACCTGCCCGAAGCGGTCGAGCACGGCACCAACCCCGAACTCCGGCGCACATGAAGTCCAGATCGCACCGAGACTCGCCGTTGCAAGAAACGCAATAATCGCCTCACACACGTTGGGCAGGTAGCCCGCCACCCGGTCGCCGTGACCCACACCGAGAGAGATGAGCCCACTGCGAACGCGACTCACCTCCGCCCGCAACTCCGCACCCGACATCGACTGGCGTGCACGACTTTGGGAAATTCCAACAAGCACTTCGGCGTCATCTTCGAGGTGCCGTAGCGCATGGTGCGCATAGTTGAGTTTCGCACCCGCGAACCATTTGGCGCCCGGCATCTCCCGTGTACTCAACACCTGCGAATACGGCTCTGAGGCCTCAATCTCACACCATTGCCAGAGCAATTCCCAGAACCGCTCAAGGCCATCAGCGATCGACCATTCCCAAAATTCGTTGTAGGTCGCGAACTGAAGGGCCGTGGCGTGCTCGCAATATGCGGTGAATTCAGCGAGCCGAGAGTGGGCATTGGGATCTGGCTCCCACAACATTGGAGGACGCGTCGTAACCACAGCGACATTCTTCTTGAAATGACGCTCATCGCTGGCATCGCGCTGTTGTTTTGCCGCCGAGGCACGCTTGGCTACTCTTGCGTCATGGGCACGAACGTTACTTTTTCTACTCCAAGCGGAGACGCAGCCGGATACCTCGCAACCCCTGAGAGCGGGTCAGGCCCCGGCGTCATCGTGGTTCAAGAATGGTGGGGGCTTGACTCCGGCATCATCGATATCTGCGACGACCTCGCCCAAAACGGCTTCGTTGCGTTGGCCCCAGATCTCTATCACGGCGAACTCGCAGGGCATACCGAAATGGATAAAGCCGGAGAGCTGATGACATCGCTCCCTATGGACCGTGCCGCGCAAGATATGAGCGGAGCGGTTGACTACCTTGTCGCTCACGAATCGACGTCAAGCTCGACGCTTGCTGTCATGGGGTTCTGTATGGGAGGCATGCTCACCTTTGTGCTTGCTGCTCTTCGCCCTGATGCAATTTCGGCAGCGGTGCCGTTCTATGGATTCCCCTCGGGCGATGATCAACCTGATTACTCGAACATCACCGCCAAAATCCGCGGACATATGGCAGAAGTCGATGGTTTCTTTCCTCCAGAAGGTGCTGCCGACCTCGAGCAACGCCTGCAGGCAGCTGGAGTCGACGCAACCCTCACCGTGCACCCGGGTACCGGCCATGCATTCATGGCATCACATAATGCGCTCGGGACTCAAGACAACGATCTCGCCGCACGGCTATGGCCAGAAGTTCACGCGTTTATCCGCGACACCGTGTCATAGCCCTCAGTCGATGTCGACGATCAGCAATGGTCTCGACGCCAACAACCGATGAGGTGGTCATTGACGAGCCCCATCGACTGCCCCATCGCATACATCGTTGTCGGGCCCACAAATGTCCAACCCCTGCGCCGCAATTCTTTAGCGAGGGCGCGTGATGTATCGGTATGTGCAGGCACATCGCCGAGCGCATGTGGCCGGTGCTCATCAGGCTCGACATAGTTCGTGAAGAATGCGCCGAGACTGCCGAACTCGGCACGAAGTTCGAGGGCCCGTTTTGCATTGTTGATCGTCGAGGAAATTTTTCCTCGGTGACGGATGATGCGCTCGTCGAGAACGAGACGTTCGACATCAGAGTCGGTAAACGTGGCAACGACGTCTGGGTCGAAGTTTGCAAACGCCTCCCGAAACGCGGCACGTCGTCGCAAGATCGTGATCCAACTCAGGCCTGATTGGAAGCCTTCAAGGCACACTTTCTCGTACCACTCATTGTCGCTTGATGCCCGAACGCCCCATTCAGCATCGTGGTACGCGACGTAGTCTTCGTCGTCGCCGCACCAGCCACACCGAGCGTTGCCGTCGCTGTGAAGGCGAAGGTCAGTCACGACTACCTTCATCGGCGCACCCGATATCGAGATCACCGTGCGCAGCCCTCAACACTCGCAAGCCGGCAAATAACTCGCCCTGTTGCACTTGCGGCATCGGAATCGATTGAAAGTAGGCGTTCAATTCGATCGTTGCCGCGTCAACTCGTTTGCGGCCCTCATCGGTGATTTCAACGATGACCTTTCGGCGATCGACATCGTCTCTTGACCGACTCACTAAACCGTCGCGTTCGAGGCGGTCGGCAGCGTTGGTCACGCTCGCTGGATGCACTTGCAAACGCTCTCCAGCGACCCCCATCGGCAATGTGCCCCGGCGACTAAATGCGAGCAGACGAAGGAATTCATATCGAGCAAAACTCACGTCAAACGGCTTCAACACTCGATCGATGTCAGCGGCGAGCAACTGTTGCACCCGCATCACCGAGGTGACCATGCTCATCGGGGTGGCAGCGTCTTCCCATCCATGCTGCACCCAATTGACGACAGCAGCCTCAATCGGGTCGTTCTCAGGCGATGGGGACGTCACACCGGCAGGGTAACTCGGGTTAGAGGAATATTTGGACGTCAAAGTATCCTTTTGGTATGTCGAGCGACACCATTTCACCACGCGAACAGTGGGAGCAAGCATTTAACGGCTCCCCAACCCGAGACGCAGAGTTCACCACGCTGTCGGGCATTCCGATCGACCCGGTGTACGGCCCTGAAGATGGCGATTTCCCAGGCCAATACCCCTACACCCGAGGACCATACGCCTCGATGTATCGGTCACGTTTATGGACGATGCGAATGTTCGCTGGTTTCGGCACCGCTGACGACACCAACTGGCGATTCAAAGAAATCATCAAAGCCGGGGGTACCGGCCTTTCGACAGCATTCGATATGCCGACCCTTCTCGGACTCGACTCTGATGACCCAATGTCGCTTGGAGAAGTCGGCCGATGCGGTGTCGCCGTCGACAGCCTTTCTGACATGGAAGACCTCTACGCAGGAATCGACCTAGGCGAGGTCACGACCTCGATGACGATTAACTCCCCTGCGGCTGTCATCTTCGCAATGTTCATCGCTCAAGCTGAAAAAGCTGGGGTGAACCGTGCCCGACTTGGCGGAACCCTGCAGAACGACATTTTGAAGGAGTACCAAGCTCAGAAAGAGTTCGTGTTCCCACCTCGCCAGTCGATGCGGCTCGTTCGTGACACCATCGATTTCACATCGCGCGAAATGCCCCGATGGCACTCGGTGTCGATTTCGGGGTATCACATCCGTGAGGCCGGCTCGACGGCGGTTGAGGAACTCGCATTTACGCTCGCAAACGGTTTTGCATATGTCGAACTCGCTCTTGCGGCCGGGCTCGACGTTGATGCGTTTGCACCAAGATTGAGTTTCTTCTTCAATGCCCACATTGACTTCTTCGAAGAGATCGCGAAATATCGTGCCGCTCGCCGAATTTGGGCTCGCTGGATGAAGGAGCGCTATGGAGCGACCGACCCGCGGTCGATGCAGTGCCGCTTCCACTCTCAGACCGCCGGTGTCTCGCTCACCGCTCAACAACCTGAGGTCAACATCGCTCGTACCGCGATCGAGGCTCTTGCCGGCGTACTCGGAGGAACACAGAGCCTTCACACAAATTCGATGGACGAAGCGCTTGCGCTACCAACCGAAAAGGCCGCTCGCATTGCGCTGCGAACCCAGCAAGTGATCGCTCACGAAACAAACGTTGCCCATGTCGCTGACCCTCTCGGCGGTTCGTACTACGTCGAATCTCTCACCGATGAGGTTGAGCGTCAGGCAGAGGAAATCTTCGCCCACCTCGAATCACTGGGTAACGGATCATTGCTTGAAGGCGTCATCACCGGCATCGAAGAAAACTGGTTCCAGGGCCGAATCTCTGATTCTGCCTACGACCTCGAGCGCCGTCTCAACGCCGGCCAACGCATCACGGTCGG
>CBFHYI010000023.1:0-20397 GCA_965660025.1 uncultured Ilumatobacteraceae bacterium
CGTGCTCGCAGGGCGAGTGCTCGATCGGTTGGACGGGAACCGGATGTATGCCGTTGGCTTTCTGATGCTCGCGGCCGCGTTAATGGCGCTGACGTTCGCAACATCTCTGGGGTCGCCGGGGATGATGCTGGGTCTTGCGGTGATCGCGTTGGTGGCGTTCGCACGAGCGAACACCGTGTTGGGAGGCTGATGCTCAGTGCTGGTGGTTCGTGCTGTTCTCGACAACGCGAGCAGCAACGACGGGCAGCATCTTGGCGGCAACTGATGGAACCTGCTGGATGAGGTCACCGAACGCGCGGCCGTCGAGATGAAGGGCCTTGACGTCGCTCTTCGCTGTGACGGTCGCGTCGCGGCGAGCGTGAGTGAGCACGGCCATTTCTCCAGCGAAGCCGCCGGGTCCGATGTCGGCGATGTGCTCGCCTGCACGGGTGACTTCGAGTGTGCCGTCAACGACGACAACCATCTCGTGGGCCCCTGCTCCCTCGTTCATCAGCGCTGTGCCGGCTGAGAAGTTGAGTTCGGTTGTGATTGCTGCGACTGCATCGAGTTCACTCTCATCGAGATCTGCGAATAGCGGAACTGAAATGAGGTGATTGTGATATGCGTGTGCCATGGTGTTCTCCTTGTGAAATTCGCATCGAGCGAATTCCTCTGTAGTTCGACCGACATACTCATCGGCCGGTAATGCGAACACTATCCCTCTCTCTGGAAGTCTTGAGTGTCAAATTCGACACACCTGCGCTGAGACGATTGTCTTTGAAATGGCTGTGCGAGTAGCCGGTCATGGGAGACTTTTGGCGTGGCGGCCACCTCTTCATCAGATCAATGTTTTGATCGTTATGTGATGGTCGATTGGAGTGCAAACTCCTCGCCGAAGCAAGGGAAGGATTCGATCTGGGTGGCGGTTGCCGACCGCGGCGGTGAGGTCGTATTCGTGCACAATCCTCGGACACGAGAAGAGATGACGAGCGTGTTGTGCGAAATTCTGACAGACCGGTCTGAGCGCGTTCTCGTTGGCTGCGATTTTTCGTTTGGGTACCCGGCTGGTCTCGCGAACGTGATTGCCGACGACCCTGATGCCTCCTGGCGTGACGTGTGGTCGTGGGTTGGTGCTCACATTCTTGATGAACCGAACAATCGCAACAATCGGTTTGACGTCGCGGCAGAGTTGAACGACCGTTGCGATCGCTCGGTGGATGTGAGGCCGTTCTGGGGTTACCCGGGGGCCTCCTCAACCACTGGGGTGTCGCGGTATCGCCCACATACGTATGCGCCCTTCGATGAGTTTCGTGTCGGTGAGCATCGCGTTCGCGCCGATGGGTATCGTCCGTTTAGTTCTTGGCAACTTGCGTATCCGGGAAGTGTCGGTAGCCAAATGTTGATGGGTATTGCCTGGCTCGAGCGTGTACGCGTTTCGACTGAGTTCGGCGGGCGGATCATTATCTGGCCATTCGAAACAGGTTTCGGTGATACATCGCTGCAAGGTGGGCCAGGTGATGTCGTGTTTGCTGAAGTGTGGCCGAGCATGTTTGAGATCGATCGTGAATGTCATGACATCCTCGACGCGGCACAGGTCATGTCGGTCGTTCAACTTATGGGTCGAGCAGATCGTGATGGCTCGATTCACAAGTGGTCGGACCCGAAGTTGTCTGCACGTGAGCGTTCGCTCGTACTCCACGAGGAGGGTTGGACGCTTGGTGTTCTCTGATGTTGTTCCGCCGCCAACGATGAAACCACCTCTCTAAGAAATTCTGCCGCGTCCATCACGCCTTGTGATCTACCGTCCGTTGCACGTTGCGGGGGTTTGTTATGCGGGTATCTCAACACGGTGGTTGGCAGAGGTCACTTCACGGTGGCCTCTTCACCCTTGCCGTGATAAGTGGTGCATTGTTCGTCCTGCTCTGGCGCGCCTCAACTGAACCAGCTCTGCAGGGCTGGCTGTGGAGCGCGATGAATGGTGACGGATTGATCACCTATGGCGATTGGGCACGAATCGTCTTGGAGCTCTGTCTGCTCGGGGTCAGCGTGGGGGCGAGCTCCTCATTGCTGTTCCGAATGGTGGGGCACAAAGTTCGTGCGTCTGAACGAACGAGCGCGGTTCAAGTGCGACCGGCTATTCGTTGTGAAGACCTCGACGTCGGAACGCGTGTTGATCTTGTCGCACGAAGCATTGCGACGTTTCCGTGCGAGCGAGTCTTTGAGCGACTCGCAATCGTGAGCGATCCGACAATAGGTGTCGGGGTTGAGTGGAATGAGTCTCCGGTGATTGCCCTCCCCGACGGTTGGAGCGCAGTGTCGCCAACGACATGGTCGCTTGTCGAGGCTTGTGAGTTCAAAGAGGGAGACTTCCCGTATCCGTTGTTGATCAGTCTCGGCACAGATGTTGGCGGTCGCGAGTATTTCGTTGACCTCAGCGATGTCGGCGGGATCTGTTTTGTGGGCAGCGGCTCGAGTCGGGCGAGAGACCAATTTACGGGCGGAGGGTCCACGGCGTTGTGGAGCGTGCACCAGCAGGCGCAACTCGAGGGCAGGCTCAACGAGCTGCTGTCCGAAGGCTCTGAACTCTCGTGTGCCGGGCTTGTCATCGATGTTGCGATCGTTGATAGCGAAATGACGTGGTCGGTACGGGGACGGCCGTGGCAACTTCAACACCGACTTGAGCCATTGGGTGATCACTCGATTGAGGAAACTACCGGCACGCTGACGAGCACCACAGATGAGACGCAGTTAGCGGGAGCGCGTCGCCATAACCCAGACCACGTGCCCGCATATACCTACATGGTGCGCGTGCTCGGCGAAGTCGCGGTTGAAAACGCTGATGGAGACACCGTCACATTTGAGCGCGGACGGTCACAAGAACTTCTTGCGTGGATGATGACTCACGATGAACGGCCAACCAGATCGAGAGCGAAGGCTGCGATGTGGGAGATGACGGTGAGGGCGACAACGTTCGCAAATGTGATCTCCGATATCCGCCGAACACTGAATCAGTTCAACGATGACGACTCGGTCTCCGATTGGATTCAACGTGACGTGGGAGATGACCTCATCGTCGATGAGCGGGTGGTGAGCGATGTTTCCTTGTTGCGAACTGCTCTTGAATGCGCCGACGGGCAGGCCCCGGCTGACATCATCTCGTACTTACGTTGGCCGGTGTCATTGTTGAGAGGGTTGCCGTTCCACGGGTCGGTGTATCGCTGGCCAGATCCAGAGGGGCTTACTTCAGAACTTGTGATTCTTTCAACGACGGCCGCGGCCGAACTCTCCCGGGCATATCTCGAAATCGACGATCTTTCAGGAGTGATGTGGGCGACCGGGCAAGGGTTACGGGTGTTGCCGGGCGACGAAGAACTCATCGCGTTACGTATGAAAGCGCGCGCCGCTCAGGGTGACGTTGCGGCTTTACGCCAAGAGTGGGATTCCTACGAACGTGTGCTCGCCGACGACTGGTCGAGCGGCACCCCATCGCCAATGCTGAGAAACCTACGGCGCGAGCTGCTTGACGGCCGGGCGGTCTAAGACTGCGAGAGGCGTTCCGCTGCAACGATGATGTCGCGAACCGGAACTCCGAGTACTCGAGCAGCTGCCTGAGCGTCGTCGAACTCGACTTTCACGCGATGTGCGGCCACCTTGACTCGAATACTGTGCCCGTCAACAACCACGACATGTTCGGCACGTTGCTGCGGCCAGCGACGTACTTCTGATGCGCGGATACCAAGTGAGCCAGTGTGCGTGACCATCGTCGACCGAACGACCTCCAATCTCGCTGGGTCACACAACGCCCGAACGGTAAATGCGGGACGTCCCTTCTTCATGATGATCGGAGTGATCCAGGCATCAAATGCGCCAGCGGCGAGTAGTTGCTCGATGGCATCTGCAAGTACTTCACCAGTGACATCGTCAACATTGACAGCGATTTCGACTGCGACCTCGCCGTCGGTAGTCGGTTGGGGGGTGAGGTCTCCCACGACGACCTGCACCACGTTGGGTCGATTCGGAGTATCCGCAGTGCCCGCTCCAAAACCGACCGATCGAGTGTTCATCGCTGGCATCGAAGGGCCTGACTGCCCATTTGAAAGCACTGTCATCAACGCGACACCGGTGGGGGTCGCAAGTTCCATGGTGGTGTCGACTCCGACGGTTGAAGAGTGATGCATTGCGAGTAGACGCGACACCGCTGGCACGGGGTTAGGGAATTGCCCGTGTGCGGTCGTCACGGTTCCATGTCCGACACCGATTGCTGAATGAGAGACCTGTTC
Source organism: uncultured Ilumatobacteraceae bacterium (assembly GCA_965660025.1). GTDB lineage: Bacteria > Actinomycetota > Acidimicrobiia > Acidimicrobiales > Ilumatobacteraceae > Casp-actino5. The sequence continues at coordinate 4,260 of CBFHYI010000023.1, forward strand.
GATGTCAAGCGACTCGAGTGCCGCGCACGAGCCGACGACATCGATGATCGAATCGAGCGCGCCAACTTCGTGAAGTTCGACCTCGGCGGGGTCGATCCCATGGATTGATCCTTCGACCTCGGCGAGCGTTTGATAGACGGCTACTGCTCGGTTGCGGGTGACAGTCGACAAACCGGATGACCCGATGAGGTCGAGAATCTGTTGTGCCGGCCGGTGATGATGTGGTGTGTCGTGTTCATGGATGACGACGTTTGACCACTTTGCGCGCACCCCACAGCGTTGAACTTCTTCAAAGGTGATCGCCCAGCCATCGACCCCGAGAGAGTTAATGGCATCGATGATTGCGAACTGATCAGCCCCAGCATCGACGAGCGAGGCCATCGTCATGTCGCCAGCAACACCGGCCGAGCATTGGAACCATGCGCCAACGGTCATTGAGGGCCTGCTTGCTTCAGATAACGCATGAGGGCAACAGCTGCTCCGAAACCGTTGTCAATACCGACAACGGAAATCCCCGATGCACAACTGGCGTGCATCGCCAACAACGCAGTGACCCCATCGAGCCCTGCGCCGTAGCCGACCGATGTGGGAACTGCGATCACCGGGCACGAAGTGAGTCCGCCAATCACACTTGAAAGAGCGCCCTCCATTCCGGCGATGACGATGATTGCATCGGCCGAGGTGATGTCATTGAGATGGGCGAGGAGCCGATGGAGGCCGGCGACTCCGACGTCATGGAGTCGGTTGGCGGTGACGCCGTTCGCCGCAAGAGTGATGACGGCCTCATCAGCAACAGGGATGTCAGATGTGCCTGCTGTGACGACCAGCACCTGTGGTTGGGGCTGAACCGGATCTGGTGGTCGAAAGAGCATGCATCCAGCGGTCAGAACCGGTGTTGCATCAGCCATGTCGATCGAACTCAGCGATGCCACTTGTTCGTCGCTCACTCGGGTGATGAGCACTGGCTCATCGTTGTACTCCAGCATCTCCTGAACGATGGCGACACATTGCTCTGGTGACTTCCCCGGGCCGTAAACCACCTCGGGTATCCCTTGGCGTAGCGACCGATGATGATCGACGAGAGCGTCGCCAGTATCGGCGAAGGGAAGGCGCCGAAGCTGTTGCACTGCAGCATCTGGAGTGATCGAACCGTCAGCGATAGCAGCGATCATTTCGGCGAGAGCTGCTTCTTCCATGGTCACATCGTGCCATGTCTGGGGTCGAATCCCCCTAGCCTTGCGGACGTGACTTCTACGAATGGTTCTCCACGCAACGACGGCTCAGCTCTGCGCGTCGCGTTCTTTGGCCCATTCGGCACCTTCACCGAGCAGGCGCTCCGCTCTCAACACGATCTCTCGGACGGTGAACTTGTTCCGATGCGAACCGTTCCTGACGTGCTCGACGCAGTCTCTTCGGGTGAAGTCGATTGTGGTTTCGTACCGATCGAAAATTCGATTGAGGGTATGGTCAACTTCACACTTGACGCCCTTGCGTTCGACCATGACCTCATCGTGACGAGGGAAGTCGTCCTCGACATCCATCTGTGCCTTGCTGCGCCCGAAGGGACATCGCTTGCCGATGTCACCGATGTGATGTCGATTCCGGTCGCAACGGCGCAGTGCCACAAGTTCCTCAGAGAGCATCTACCGAACGCGAATCTGCTTGCGGCAACATCGACAGCCGGTGCAGCAAAGTCAGTTGCTGAAGAGTTGTCAACGGGGCTTGCTGCAATCGCCCCACGTGTTGCCGCTGATCTGTATGGGCTCAGTGTGCTCGTCGAAGACATCGAAGATGAAGAGGGAAATCAAACCCGATTTGTTGTCGTCAGTCGAGATGGAGCGTCGGCGCCTTCGGGTCATGACCGAACCGGTCTTGTTGTGTTTCAGCGAGCCGACGAGCCGGGAAGTTTGATTTCCATTCTCCAAGAATTTGCGGCGCGCCGCATCAACTTGTCGAACCTCGTTTCGCGGCCGATTCGCCATGGCGGACTTGGCGAGTATTGCTTCATCATTCTTGCCGAAGGTCATGTCGGCGATGACCTGATGGCCGACACGATGCGAGCTCTTCACGCAAAGCAGGGTCTTGTGAAATGGTTTGGCTCATGGCCACGAGCCGATGGGGCTGCGAGTGATGTTCGCTCTCACGCCGATGAGCGCTGGAAAAGCGCCGACGACTGGATTGCCGGCATTCGTTCGCGTCTGTCGTGATGCGAGGGTTAGTCGAAGCTCACGCTGAGCGGTGAATCAGGATGATCCATCTTTGATTCTCCGGCCTCAATTGCATCAAGAAGGTGGATCGCAAGGTCGGCGACCTTGACTTCATCTTCGTCGGCGCCAGCTGCCTTCGCACCGTCATCGAGCATGATGTAGCAGAACGGGCACGCAGTAGCGATTCGCGTCGCACCGGTCGATAGCGCTTCTCGGGCTCGTTCGTCGTTCACCTTGGTGCCGATCGACTCTTCCATCCACATACGGGCACCGCCGGCTCCACAGCACATTCCCGTCGTGCCGTTTCGCGGCATCTCGACGATCTCGATGCCCTTGATTGCTCCAACCACTTTTCGCGGTGCCATGTAGACGTCGTTGTGCCGCCCGAGGTAGCACGAATCGTGGTAGGTGATGCGCTCCTCAAGCGTTGCCTGTGAGACGTCGAGGCGGCCATCAGCAATGAGTTCTTCGAGTAGTTGCGTGTGGTGCACCACCTCGTAGTTGCCGCCGAGTTGTGGGTACTCGTTCTGAAGCGTGTTGAAGCAGTGTGGGCATTGGGTGATGATCTTCTTTACGCCCATGCCGTCGAGCATTTCGATATTTGGCATCGCCAACATCTGGAAGAGGTACTCGTTGCCTGAGCGGCGAGCCGAATCGCCGGTGCACATTTCGCTCGGTCCGAGGATTGCGACGTCGATGCCAGCGCGACGGAGCAGTTTCGCCATCGACTGGGTGACTTTCTTGTTCTTGTCATCGAACGATCCGGCGCATCCGACCCAATAGAGATATTCGGCTGTGAGTGGTGAGCCAGGGTCGACAATTTCGACTCCGTCGATGTCGTTTGCCCAATCGCCGCGTTCCCCTTGGTTCATTGCCCATGGGTTTCCTTGGTTTTCCATTGCGCGGTAGGCGTTGCCCAGTTCGGCAGGGAAGTTTGACTCCATGAGCGACAGGTAGCGGCGCATATCGAGGATCTTGTCGAGGATCTCGATGTTGACCGGGCAAATTTCGTCACAGGCCTTACACGACGTGCATGACCAAATTTCTTCGGCGGTGATTCGTTCGAACAGGCTGTTCGCCCCGATTTTGATCTCACCGTCAACACCGATGGGAGGCGACACCTGAGGTGAACCCGTCGCCGCCATGACTTCGCCGGTCTTCAACACGATTTCGCGTGGGTCGAGTGGCTTACCGGTTGCGTGAGCGGGGCACACGCTCGTGCAACGCCCACACATGGTGCAGGCGTCAGTGTCGAGCAGTTGTTTCCACGTGAAGTCTTCAACGACCGACGCCCCAAAACTCTCGAGCTCGGTCTCCATGAGGTTTGGCATGGGCTTCATTGCGCCCTTCGGGCGATCTTTGTCACGCAGGTACATGTTGAGCGGTGACGTGAAGACGTGGCGCAACATTGTGACGGGAAGGATCGCTAAGAACACCACGAAACTCACGACGTGGGCGATCCAGCTCCACTGATGCCAGGTGCTCACCGCCGAGGCTGACATGCCGTCGATAAGGGTGGCGAGTGGGTAACCCACGAATGAGAACTTCTCGTAATCGGGCATGCCGTCAAGGGCAATACGGAACCCTTCGGCGATGAAGCCTGTGAGGCCAATCGCAAGGAAGGTGCCGAGGATGACAGCATGCTCAGTCTTTGTCTTGATGCGAATGCGGTACGGGCGCTGGATGTAGCGGCGGACGATCGCCCAGATGACTCCAACCGTGAACACGGTGCCGGCGAAGTCGCCGACGAAGGCGTACGCCTTGTAGGTGGTGCCGTGCAGAAACTTCAGGCTCTCGGGCATTTGGTGATCGATTTCGAGCACGGTGGTGACGCCCATCAGCACTAAGAAGCCGAAGTAGATCATCGAGTGCATGAGACCTGCAGCGGAGTCGCGAAGGAGGGTGCGCATGTACACACCGGCGCGGAAATCGGCGGCGCGGCGCTTGACATTTTTTGTTGTGGTGCGACGTTTGGCCACCGCACCGCGCTCCCAGTTCTTCATACGGTCTGCGAAGCGGAATGCGCCCCACACCACCATCACTGGAATCAGGGTGTAAAACGCAATCTGGAGAGGCCCAGGAATGTTGCCGAACACGGTTCGGTGGACTTCATTTTCGTTGTGCCAGTGAGTGATCTGTGGCAAGACACCTGAAAGGAGAATGAAGGCGCCCATTCCGATGCCGAGCCCGAGCGAAAGTTGGTGAGGCTTCAGCCGCTTGTCACCGTTGGTCGTTGAATCCGTCTGCGTAGCCATGCGCCCTCAACGCTAGTTCGTTTTGCGCGCGGAACTACAGGTCGTCTTGGTATTCGGCTCCGATTATCAATGGGTGCCGGCTTGGTGAGCGACACCCTCGATTGCGGCTGCGATGGCGTCTGGATCACCGAGATATTCAGCAGATGTAACGTCGAGGCCGTCGTGGAAGGTGTACCGGCGGGGCACCCCGGTGGGAATATTCACTTCAGCAATGTCGTCTGCGCTGACGTCTTCGAGGTACATGAGCAGTGCTCGAAGACTGTTTCCGTGTGCTGTAACGAGCACGTTTTGGCCTGCGAGAAGTTGCGGCGCAATGCGGTCGAACCAGTAGGGAAGCACCCGGGCAACGACATCGCGAAGGCATTCAGCACTTGGAAGCACGTCGGTGGGAAGATGTTGGTATCGCTGATCATTAACCGGGTGTTCAGGGCTTGAAGTATCAACAGCAGGTGGAGGCGTATCAAAACTTCTTCGCCAGATATGTGTCTGTTCTGCCCCGTGCTGTTCGGTGGTGGCGACTTTGTCGAGACCTTGCAGTGCCCCGTAGTGCCGCTCGTTGAGGCGCCAGTGTCGGTCGACAGGTAACCACACCTGCCCCATTGCCTCGAGGGCGAGGTGCTGCGTGACGACTGCTCTCGTGAGGAGTGAGGTGTGGCTGGTGTCGAAGGTAAGCCCTTCATCGCGCATGGTGTGACCGGCTGCAGTTGCCTCGGCGAGGCCCTGCTCGGTGAGTGGAACGTCGTGCCATCCGGTGAACAGATTGAGACGGTTCCATTCGCTTTGGCCGTGGCGGAGGATGACAAGCGTTCCGGTCATAAGCCTCATCGTACGGGTTATACGCCTCACAAAATGTCCTACAGTTCGTTCATGTCGTTGCGTTGGAAGTTGTTACCAACCGCGGTCTTCGCTGCGGTGGTCTTCGTGTTGGTTGCGAACGGAACGCTTGGAGCGCCAAAAGACGTCGTTGATTTCGATGCAAAGACAATTGTGCTGTCGCCCACCGATGAAGGGACGATGCGAGTCACCGAATACGTCGATATCAACTTTGGTCGAAACCAGATGCGCGGTTATTTGCGATATGTCAGAACTGATCTCGGGATCCCGTTCGAAATTTCTGCACAGTCAGACACGATGTCATCACAACTGTCGACCGATTTTGATGGAATGGATTTCTTCATGCGGGTCGGCGACCCCGACGAAACGTCGAATGGTCAGCACCGATTTGTACTTTCATATGAATTGCCACTCGCGTTTATTGACGGGTGGCCCCTTAACTACTCGCTGATCGATCCTGATGAAGATCCGGTAACCGATCGGTTTCATGTGATTCTCGACGGGTTTCGTCTCAACGACTCGTTGTGCTCTGTCGGTGATTGGGGTGATATCGGTGGCTGCGAGCTCATCGATACTGCGTTCGGGCAGGAAGTCATCGTCGAACCGCTCGAAGCCAACGCCGGGTTGAACATTTCAGGTATGGCAGTGCTGACCGATCAGCGCATGGGAGAGATTTCGATTCCCTTGCCTGCCCGTGACGACCCGCCTTCGAGTGGTGTGTTGCCATTTACCGCGGCGTTAGCTGCGGTTGCGGCAGCTGCGCTTGCGGTGTTGTGGAATGTCCGTCGTGGAATGAACACCGTCGGCGCGACCGACGCTGCGGGGGCGGCGATACCAGTTGCAGGGGGCCCAACGAGTCGGGTTACCGACTCAGCGCTCTACGAAATGGCAACGGTCGAGTTTGCAGCACCAAAGGGAATTCAGCCTTGGGAGGGCAACGTCATTCTCAACGAGCATCTCGGATCTGACCTCCAGTCGACATGGGCCTCTTCGCTCATCGGTGCCGGTGTGATCAGCATCGAGAAGAACGGGCAGGCGGTTGATATCGAACTGTTGGCGAGTCGTGAAGATTTGAGCGAGTTCGATCGACGCCTTATCGACATCCTCATGCCGGGTGGAGCAACCACCCGCCGTGTGTACAAGAAGTACACCGAGAGTTTCGCGACCGCATGGAAAGAAATTCGTGAGGCGCTCATCGGAGACATCAAAGAAAAGAATTGGTGGAGTAAGCCGCTTCGGGCGTGGAACAAACGCACATCGATCATTGGCGCATGGGTCTCGGCAGCATCGTTAGTCGGGCTGCTACTCATCCTCGACTCAATAGAGATCCGTGACCCTGACGGAAACGCGTCCGAATTCGCGCCGAATGCACTCACCGACAGCGCTGTAGGCGTTGTGGTGGCGGTGGCCATCGCTGGGTTCCTACTCGGCGCAATTTCGACCAAGGGCCGCATCGCGTCGAGAACAGCCGCTGGCTCAGCGTTGTACCTACAAACCGAATCATTCCGGAGATTCCTTGCTCAAAGTGAGGGTCGCCACGTTGAAGAGGCTCATCGACTCGGTGTGCTGCGCGAATATTCGGCATGGGCGGTGGTGCTCGGAGAGGCAACTGCGTGGAAGAAGGCCGCCGACTCTCTTGACGATCTAGCGATCGCAGGCGAAGTTGATCTCACCCAGTCCTCTCTCACCTACATCACCATTCTCACGGCAGCCTCAGTTCCTCCGTCGTCGAGCGACTCAAGCGGGGGCGGCGGCGGTGGAGGAGGTAGCGGCGGTGGTGGAGGAGGCGGCGGCTCCGGAGGCTGGTAACGACCACCTGATGTGCGATCCTTCAAATATGGAATTTGGTGTCGTCATCCCTCACAACGAAATCGGAACTGACCCCGGCGCAATTAAGGCCTTCGCGCAAGGCGCCGAAGAACTCGGGGCAGGCCACCTCATGATTTACGACCATGTGCTTGGCGCCCAACGTGATCGCCCGGGTGGGTTCAAGGGCCCCTACGATTCCGATACTGCGTTCCATGAGCCGTTTGTGCTGTACGGATTTCTTGCCGCATGCACTGAAAATGTCGAGTTGGTGACCTCGGTGATGGTGCTCCCGCAACGCCAGGCTGCGTTGGCGGCAAAACAGGCAGCCGAGGTTGCGATGCTGTCGAATAACCGGTTCCGTCTCGGGGTCGGAATCGGTTGGAACAAAGTCGAATACGACGCCCTTGGTGTTCCGTTTGGTGAAAAGGGTGCTCGTCTTGAAGAGCAGGTCGTGTTCATGAAGCGACTGTGGGAAGAGGACGCGTTTTCTTTTGATGGCGAGTTTCACAGCATGGAACTTGCAAGCATTTTCCCTCGTCCTTCTGCACCAATTCCGGTGAGCTTCGGTGGGTCGGCGCCCAGCGCTCTTGAGCGGTGCGCACGGCTTGGCGATGGCTGGATTCCGCTCGGTTCTCCCAATGACAAGTCGGCGGCCTGTATCGACATCATTCGGTCAACCCGTGAGCAATTGGGCCTTGATATGAGCAATTTTGCTATCCACGCTCAGGCCCAATATGCAGGCGGTGACCCAGATCGGTGGCGGTCACACGCCGAGAAATGGCAAGCGCTCGGGTGCACTCACTTGTCAATCGCCACTCATAATGCGGGTGACACCAACGTCGACGGGTATCTCGCTCGTATCGCTGAGTATTGCGATGCAGTTACGGGGATCGTTCAGCCCGTGCGCTGAAAACGACCCGGTTCAACTTCAGCGGCTTCGCCGCGTTCGATCATGCGAGCGAGATGGAGTTCTGCCGTTCGTTTTTCGATCGAGTCACAAAATGACATCTCGACGTGCGGCCGATAGACGAACCGATGCGTCACCATTTCGTCGACCGATCGGGGCTCGGCAAGAAACTCCAACATGTTGCTATGACGACGGTGGATGACACCGTGGTAGGCATCGAGCATTTCGAGGAATCGTTCACGACCTTCGATGACACCTTTTTGATGGAAGGTGACATAAAAATCGGCCTCCTCCTCGCGCACCTTGATGAGAGAGTTTTCGAAGTCATCGAGACTTGACCAGGTGTCGCCGTAGTACGGGCCGAATCCGGTGAGGTCGATGTCAGAGAGGAAGAACACTCCTTCAGAGATACGAAATCCTGAATGCCCGGCGGTATGGCCCGGAAGGTGGACAGCTTCTACGTCAACTTCGCCGAGGTTCCACACGTGGCCATCGTGAAAGCCTTCGGCATCGGGGCGCGGTGCAAAGTTGAACTCGGTGATGATCGATTCGCGGAGTTCCTCTCGGTCGGGCCCGGTGAGCTGATAGGCGTCGAGCATGTGTGAAAGATCGTGCAGTACGTGCTTGTCGGCTTCATGTATGTGCACCCGTGCGTCGGTGAAGAGCCCCGTGCCGGGAAGATGATCTTCGTGGCCGTGACTGGTGATCATTGCGTCGATGTGGACCGGAGCGCCGCCTTTTTCGACTACCGTCACCGACGGGTCGATAATGACCGCCTCACTCGAACCCCTGACAACGATTGAGTTGCCCGAGGGGTAACCACCGTTGGCATCTCCTACGAGAACGCTGACGTGAGGGCTAAGTGCCCGTTCTTGGTCTGCCCAATTCACAATTGCTGCTGGCATCTCAACCCTCCGATCCGGGAGCGAACTTCAGTGAGGCTGAATTCATGCAGTAGCGATCTCCTGTGGGTGCCGGCCCATCGGGAAAGACGTGGCCGAGGTGGGCACCACACGTTGCGCAGCGAACTTCGACTCGAATCATTCCGTGAGACCGATCTTCAATGAAACTCACCCGACTGTCGTCGATTGCTTGATAGAAACTTGGCCACCCGCAGTGCGCATCAAATTTCGTGTCAGAAGTGAACAGGTGTGTTCCGCAGACGATGCAGTCATACCGTCCATCGTCGAACATGTTCCAGTATTCGCCGGTGAAGGGGCGTTCGGTTCCTGCGTTCTGTGTGACTTCGTATTGCACCGGTGTGAGAATCGACTTCAGCACATCGGCAGAGGGTTTCACAAAGGATTGTTCGCTCATTTCAACTCCGTTTCAGGTCGACGACTGCGCGTCCGACGGCGTTACCGTCCAAAATGCCGGTGAGAACATCGTCGAGTTCGTCGAGGCCGACATCGTGTCCGATGGTGTCGAGTCCGGCTGGCTTCAGATCTGATGCGATGCGTTGCCACACTTCGCGCCGGCGTTCGATGGGTGTTTGTACAGAGTCGATTCCGTACAGGTTGACGCCGCGCAAGATGAATGGAAGCACCGTGGTTGGCAGACCGTTTCCCGCCGTGAGACCACTGGCCGCAACGGCACCCCCGTATGCTGTTTGGGCGAGAACGTTCGTAAGCGGAACGCCGCCAACACAGTCGATGGCACCTGCCCATTGCATTCCCTGCAGAGGCTTACCGGCCTCGGCAAGCACCGATCGATCAATGATTTCACTTGCCCCGAGTTCGGTAAGAAATGATGACTCATCGGGCTTGCCGGTCGATGCGACAACTTCGTATCCCAACTCCGACATCATGCTGACAGCGGTTGACCCAACTCCGCCAGTGGCTCCAGTCACCAGCACTTTTCCATCAGATGGTGTGAGTCCGTGGTCGAGTAACGCAATCACCGACAGCGCTGCGGTGTACCCGGCAGTGCCGAGCACCATTGCTTCACGAGAGGTGAGGCCGGAGGGCAGGGGAACGATCCAATCATGGGGGGCAGTTGCAAATTGTGCGAACCCACCGTGGCGATTCACCCCGAGGTCATAGCCGTGAACGATGATTTCGGTTCCGGCAGCAATGTCTCCTGCGTCCTCGAGCAGTATCCCTGCGAGATCAACGCCTGGAACCATCGGGCTGAACCGAGCAACCCTGCCGGTGGGTGTAGAGGCCAGCCCGTCTTTGTAATTGACGCTCGACCAGTGAACTTCGATCAAAGCCCCGTCATCGGCAAGGTCATCGGTCGACATTTCGACGACGCCACGGTCAACGGTGTCACCCGAAGTGTCGGCTCGGAACGCTCGGAAAGTTGTCATGTCACCGACCGTAGTAGCGCAGGGATGGTCGTCGTCAACGCAGGCGGCTGAACGGTTGGGTCTATGTGGTTGACGAGTTCGCCGCAAGTGCCCGATCGACGAGGACCATTGGATGTTCAGTCATTACTCCCGCGGCTGACAGGTGCATTGAGCATCCAGGGTTCGCGCTTGCCACGACCTCGGGTTGCGCTCGATTGATCGACGCGAGCTTTCGCTCTCGAACCTGTTGAGACATGTCGGGCTGAAGCACTGAATATGCACCACCGGCCCCGCAGCACCATCCTTCGTCGTCGAGTTCGGTGACGAGAGACACAAATTTTCGCAGGAGGGTTCGGGTTGGAAGGTGAGCGCGTTGCACGTGCCGTAAGTGGCACGGGTCTTGCACAGCGACATTCACTTCGAGCGGGGTGACGTCAGGAAGGCGGTCGAGATGCTCGGCGAGGAACTCTTGTGCGTCGAAGATCTGGTGAGACGAGTGTTGTTTGAGGTGCGCACCACACCCTGCGGAATTGACAATGACCGGGATGCTCGGGTCGAGAGCGGCATCAATGTTTTCTGTGAGTCGTTCGCCGTGAGCAGCGAGGCCGGCGTGGGTATGAAGGGCTCCGCAACACCCGGCGGCATCACCGGTTGGCGTGACACCGAAGCCGGCGGCTTCAAGCACCCGCTGCGTCGCGAAGTGCACATCGCGTTGCCAGGCATCCATGACGCAGCCCGTAAACAGATACACATCGGTTCCCGATGATCGATGCGGCCGTCGTCGGAGAGGTAGCCGGTCGGGAAGTCCGAGACGCGCTGGTACGAGTCGAAGGCGTTGTGCAACGGCGAGCAGGGACGACCCGAGACGAAGCAGTCGAGGTTTTGTCAACGGCCACAGAGCGATCACTCGACGACGTGAACCGCGGTGCTCGGTGAGCGCGTTACGGGTCGATTCGATGAAGTGACCGTAGGGAACGACCGACGGGCAGGCCGGTTCACAACCGAGACATTGGATACAGGTGTCGAATGCCTCGGTTACTTCAGTAGTAAGCGGCGCATCATGCAGTTGGACTTGCCGCATGAGTGCAATTCGGCCTCGGGGTGAAAACGTTTCATCGCCGGTGACTCGATAGGTCGGACAGGACGACAGGCAGAGTCCGCACTGCACACACGTACCAAGCTGATCGGGATCGATTCCAAGGTCCATTAGAACGCGCTTCTTCCTGGGTTGAGTCGACCGGTGGGGTCAAAATTGTTTTTCATTCGCGTGGAGATCTCAATCACGCTTGGGGAAAGTGCAGGTCGAGATTGAGGTTCGTCTCGCCAGACGGTTCCAACGCCAATCGATGCGACGAATGTGCCCGAACACCCGTTGAGTTCGGCTGGTTGAAGCGACCAGCGGTGTTGAGGAAAATCGAATGATCCGTCAACTTCAGACCATGCGCCGATCGAGGTCAATGAGTTCAGCGACGCCGCAACATCGGGGGCGTGCCCTTCGAGGAGCACTCGAGTTGATGAGCCATTCCACAACACCGCTGAAGGCCGGAGCACCTGGGATGCGACGGTAAATGGATCTGCATCATGACTTTCGACCCATTGTGATCGAGGCGGAATTGGGTTTGTCCGCAAAATGACTTCCTCGACAAGTCCGAGCGTTCCGAGCGAGCCAACGATAAGTCTCGGAAGATCGAATCCTGAAACGTTCTTTACCGTTGGTCCGCCACCGCGGATCAACTTGCCTTCTGCGCTGATGTAGGTGACTTGGAGGACCGATGAGGTGAGCCAACCTCTCCCCAATACTTCGGGGTGGTTCTCACCGATAACAACGGAGCCGCCGACCGTGCCGCCCCGTTCGGGGAGGGCGCAGCGTTGGCCCGCCTCAGCGAGCGCTGCGGTGAGTTCAGCCGTTGATGTGCCCGCTCGAACAGTGACCGTCATCTCTGCCGGGTCAAACGACACGACACCTGATGGGGCGTGAACCTCGTGGGCGTCGGCGTGAACCTCTCCGCCAACATGCCACCGCGTTCTTCCTCCGACGACGGTGATGGGGCCTTCGGCTCCAACAAGTTTGGCGAAGTCGCTCATCCCCACACTTTTTCGGGAACATTGCGAAGCGACTGAATATCTGCACATGAGTGACCAACAGGGATCACTTTTCCGGGATTTGACCGGCACGCCGGATCAAACGCATGCCGGAGGCGTTCTTGGTGATCGAGATCGTCTTCAGAGAACATTTGGTGCATATACGGCTGCTTTTCGACACCGATGCCGTGTTCCCCAGAGAGCACCCCTCCGGCTGCGAGAGAGGCCTCAACGATCTTTGCTCCAGCCGCGTGAACACGATCGTAGATTCCGGGTTCTTGGCCGTTGAAGAGCAGCAGCGGATGCAGGTTTCCATCTCCTGCATGGAACACGTTTACCACGGCGAGGTCGTGCTCATCGGCAATTCGGTAGACCTCTTCGAGTGTGTCCGCGAGTTTTGATCGAGGCACGACGGTGTCGTGCAGGTAGTAGTTGGGCGCAATTTGCGCAACTGCGCCGAAGGCGGTCTTTCGTCCCTTCCACAACAGCATGCGTTCCTCGTCAGACTCCGCTTGGCGTACGTCGGTTGCACCGTATTCGCGGCCGATGTCGGAGATTCGTTGTGCGTCGATATCGACCCCGTCGGGAAGCCCGTCGACTTCGGCAAGCAGAACGGCGCCGGCATCTCGGGGGTATCCAACGTTGACGTAATTCTCCACCGCGATGGTGATGCCTTGATCCATCACTTCCATTGCGGCAGGCACGATTCCGGCCGCGATGACAGCACTCACCGTTGCGGCGGCATCACGCGGAGTGTCGAACGAAAGAAGAAGCGTGCGTACCGCTGGCGGGTTCGGGGTGATGCGCACCGCAACCTTTGTCGTGATGCCGAGCATTCCTTCTCCGCCGATAAACACGCCTCGGAGGTCATACCCGGAGGGTTCAGCATCGAGACCCCCGAGTGTGACGATTTCGCCATCGGCGAGCACGACTTCGATGGCGAGGATGTGAGCGTTGGTGACGCCATAGGCCAAGCAATGCGGACCGCCAGAGTTGTTGCCGACGTTTCCGCCGATGGTGCAGACCTGTTGGCTCGACGGGTCGGGTGCGAAGTGGTAGCCGAGCGGCGTGAGGTGCTTCGTGAGATCAAGGTTGACGACCCCCGGCTCGACCCAGGCAATTCGTGAATCGGTATCGACCTCAAGAATTCGATTCATTCGTGAGAGCGAAATAATCACCGGAGCTCCGAGTGGGATTGCACCCCCGGCGAGGCCAGTTCCGGCGCCGCGCGGCACGACCGACCGGCCGTGGGCTAAGGCGATGCGGACGACTCGCTGAACCTCTTCGGTTGACTCGCATAGACAGGTGGGCCCGGCGCTACCGCCATCAAAGACAGAGGCATCGCGGCGAAGCAGCGCACGCTCTGCGCTGTCGGCTCGAACCCGATTTCCGAGAACTCGCTTCAGATCAGCGAGCAGGGCGTCATCGGCTGTCGTCATGGATGTCCGAATCCGGCCGCGTCGATTCCTGCGAAGGCTGCAGCTTCGTCGTTGTCAGAAGTGTCACCAGATACACCAACGGCACCGATGACAATTCCGTTCTCGGTGATGAGCACCCCTCCGGCAACTGGCACCAGTGGCCCTTGCAGAGAACCTGCGACGCCATTGATGAAGTGTGGTCGTTCGATCGCCATTTCACCGAGACGCTTTGAGTTCACCCCCAACTGCAACGCGCCATTTGCTTTGCCAAGTGCAACATCAAACCGGCCGGGAGGGGAGCCATCAGAACGCTCGTAAGCGACCGGCGCCCCTCCGACATCAATAACGAGCACGACAAGGGGGTTCATGCCGTTGTCGATGCCGTGTTGAAGAGCCGACGTAATGATCGTTTGGGCAGCGGCGCGGGTGATCGATGGCTGATAGGTGGTCATGGTGTTGCCTTTACTTCGAGTCGTCGGGCATGAAGGATGGGTTCGGTGTAGCCCGAGGGCTGTTCAGTTCCTGAAAGGACGAGATCGAGCGCAGCTCGAAACGCTGTCGAGTCAGAGGTAAGTGGCGTGTAGGCATCATCATCTTGGTTCTGCGTGTTTACCACCGACGACATTTTGGCAAAGGTTTCCCTTATGCGAGATTCGTCGACAATCCCGTGAGTAAGCCAGTTCGCCATGTGCTGTGACGAGATACGGCAGGTCGCTCGGTCTTCCATGAGGCCGACGTCATTGATGTCGGGAACCTTCGAGCAGCCGACCCCCTGGTCAACCCATCGAACGACATAGCCAAGAATTCCTTGGGCGTTGTTGTCGAGTTCTGCCTGAATTTCGTCATCTGTCCATGAGGGGTTGTTTTCAACCGGAATCGAGAGCAGCTCTTCGAGTCGCGACTGGCCGCGGGTGGGGTCATTCGCAATACGGTTCTGCTGTTCGGCGACATCAACACGGTGGTAGTGAATTGCGTGCAACGTTGCGGCGGTTGGTGATGGCACCCATGCGCATGATGCACCTGCCAACGGGTGATTGATCTTCGTCTCGAGCATGTCGGCCATGAGGTCTGGTGCTGCCCACATGCCTTTACCGATTTGGGCGCTGCCGACTAGACCACAGGTAATTCCAACATCGACGTTGTTGTCTTCATACGCCGATATCCATTGCTGGGCTTTCATGTCGGCTTTTCGAATCATCGGGCCGGCGAGCATTGATGTGTGTATTTCGTCGCCGGTTCGGTCGAGGAACCCGGTGTTGATGAATGCGATTCGCGATGCCGCAACCCGGATGCACTCTGCCAGGTTGAGTGTGGTCCGACGTTCCTCGTCCATGATGCCGATTTTCACGGTGTTGGGGGCGAGACCGAGAAGTTGCTCGACACGACCGAATAGGTCGCAGGCAAATTCGACTTCGGTGGGGCCATGCATTTTGGGTTTCACGATGTAAATCGACGATGGCGCAGATCCGTCGGTGGGGAGTGCTGCAGCAATCGTAAAGAGCGCATCGAGAATGCCTTCGGGTATGTCGTTGTGAGCCGAGTCTTGAACAGCGGGCGTTGTCATGAGGTGGCCGACGTTGCGCACGAGCATGAGCGAAGTTCCCGAAAGGCTGGTGGTTCCCTCGTGCGATGTGAGTTGTAGGTCATCGGCCATTCGGCGCGTAAAGGTTGAGCCGTCTTTTGTGACCTCTTCGGTGAGAGTCGAGCGTTGAAGGCCAAGCCAATTCCGATAGGCAAGCGCCTTATCTTCTGCATCAACGCATGCGACGGAATCTTCGCAATCCATGATGACGGTGATGGCCGATTCGAGTCGCACATCGGCGATGCCCGCGGAGTCGGTCGCTCCGACGGAATGCTCTCGGTCGATGACGATATGCACGTGCAGGTTGTTGTGGGCTACCACGATGCCGGAAGGTGCTTCGGCGCTGCCGGTCCAGCCGACAACAGGGGCGGTTGCGTTGATTTCGTGCCCGTCTTTGTCGGTGACGATGAGGGTGTTGCCCTCAACGCGGTAGGCGAGCGAGCCGAGGTGGCTGCCTGATTCAAGCGGCACGCAGTCGTCGAGCAACTTGCGTGCGTAGGCGATGACCCGGGCCCCCCGTTCTTCGTTGTAGGGGCCAGCAGGCGGCGGATCGCCAAGAACGTCAGTGCCGTACAGGGCGTCGTAGAGAGAACCCCAACGCGCGTTGACCGCATTGATTGCATAACGAGCGTTGGTGACGGGTACGACTAGTTGCGGGCCGGCGTTTGAGGCGACCTCTGGGTCGACTCCGTCAGGGCTGACGGTGAAAGAAGGCCCCTGAGGCACGAGGTATCCAATTGATTCCAGGAATGCTCGG
>CBFHYI010000024.1:0-19763 GCA_965660025.1 uncultured Ilumatobacteraceae bacterium
ACCTCGACGGGTGTGTCGTACAGCGTTGACACCGCATATTCCCAAAACGCGAAGTAGATCGATGCCTCACAGTCATAGGAGTCATACGACCATGTCCATGTTTCAAGGACCCCACGTGGGCAATACTTGGGATCTGCTTCGGCGATAATTCCGCTGTCACAGTCTTCATTTTCTGAACTGCCGATCAATGACTCGGTGAAATGCAGGCAGATTCGATATTCCGACAAGTTGTACTCGACCGGTTCGCTGTCAACAGCCTCGTCGTCTGACGCTTCTGTTTGCGGCCGCTGTGTCGTCGAGTCGACCGCATCTATCTCATCGGTCGCTGGTGCAACATCTGTTGAGGGCTCCTCGGAGTCGTCAGCAGCGAGCGATGTTTCTTCCTCTTCGGGCTGCTGAATGTTCGCAAGATTGAACGTCACAGGCGTAGTGCCGGCATCGTGAATACAAATGATGTCTCGGTCGCCGAGTTCGGCCCAGTCAGCTGCTGAAGGAATAGCGAACGCCAAGCGATACGCGATGACGCCCTCGCCGGCAATGTCATCTATTGCGGTTTCGCACTGTGGGCGAGCCCAACTTACTAAGTCACCGTCTGCAGGCTTCTCCACGTCGCTGTAGGTGAGCACCGAAACAACCTCAAAACGATGACGGTCTGTGCACGCAGTGATTTCAACAGAGTTCAGTTCTCCGCCATCGACATCAGTGTTGAAACAATCACCGGCTGCGAGGTCTTGGACCACGGTTTCGGCAGGCTCAGCCGAGTCAGATGCTGGGCCTTCTGAGTTTGGAGAGTTTGACGCCCCACAGGCCGTGATCATGAGTGCGAACAAGGGAGCAGCGGATAGCGACCGCTTCCGTTGAGCGGAACGTCTGCGACTCATTAGATCGACATCAGATTCGACATTGGAATGAGCAGGAGCACCAGCGTGCCGGGCGATCTTGTTGCCCTTGCAGAAACGTCGTACTTCAGTTGACCACCGAACTCTTCGGCCCGATTTACCATGTTTCGCAGTCCAGAAAGGCGGGTTGGTTCCGGTGGAAGCCCTGTACCGTCGTCGTCAATTTCAAGTCGGAGTAGTTGCTCAGGGGGATCACCGTCGTAGTCGGCAGCAAGGCTTACGACGATGTTTTCGGCACCACTGTGTCGGACAGCGTTCGAAAGTGCTTCGCGAACAATGGATACAAGATGGTCAACAACGTCTGGCCGAATGCGATCAAGCACCGAAGAATCAAGTCGCGGGTCGATGCTGAGCGAGATGTCTGGAAGGTCAACACCAGCAGATTTCCAGTTGTCAATAATCTCTTGCAGTTGGAATTCAACTGCGTCATGTGTTCCGAGTTCTTGAGAGTTCTCGATCAACGCCCGGATATCAGACGAAAGGCGACCAACTGTGCTGCCGATGTCTTTTGCGGCTTCTGAGGCAAGACCTGTGGTGGGCTCAACTGCCTCTAGACGCAGGCTGATGACGAAGAGCTCTTGAAGAATGTTGTCGTGAAGTTCACGCGTAAACCGGGCGTGCTCAGATTGTGCTGCGAGCCTCGCAGCAAGGCTCGAGCGACGTTGCTCTGCTTGTTTGCGTTGCATCTCAAGTTCTGAACCAAGGTTGATTTTGGCGTCAAGGTCATCGCCCCATTCCATGATGGCTCCGGACTCCATCTTCACGAAGATGGTCTCTACCTCGATCTCCGCATTCCAAATGGAGTCGGAATAGTTGTAGACGTCTGTTCGCTGATCTTGTTCGCGGTCGAGTTGAAAGTACTGCACTGATCGGCCCTCAACCCACGCCCGATGAAGAAAGGGGAGTAGCTCATCGAAGCGAACGCGATGCTCTGACGCAAGTGACCCCGTGGGCACATCACTACTGCGGAACGACTGCCAGTTGTCGTTAGCCCAGACAAGTTCAAGATCGGTCAAACGCCCTGTCTTATCGAATACGGGTTGATGCATTGCGATAGCCCGAGGAACCGTTTTTACCTGTCGGTACAGCACGACTTCTGCCGCTGATACCCCGTCATCTGACACGACACCGAGATACAGCATTGCGGCCAGCCCGCCAATGAAGGCGATTGCCATGATGACGGCCACCGCTGCCATAGGGACATTTGAGGTCTTTACCGCTTGGATAAACCAGAACACGTACCCAATCGCACCAACGAGGTGCACTGCTTGAGAACATGCTCTCCTCGATGGTGATCTCAAAATGGCGGTGACAAGTTTGATGGCAACCACCGACGTCAGCGGGACAACCCCAGCGAGGCATGCCAGCCACATGAATGTGCTGCCGACCACAGATGCGTTTTCGAGCACGATCGCCGAGCTCACCGAAAGCAAGAACGCCCAACCAAAGGCTCGCCATGACCAACGTCCAAACTTCGAGAAAGTGAACAAGACGAGGATCGTTCCGAGCGCAGCAGGAGCAGACACCCAAATAAGGAACGAGTCGTTCTCGCTAATTCCCTGAGCAAGCGACCCGATCATCGCCCAGGCAGACAGCAGCCACGCCCAAAATGAGAGACCTTCGACACTGCGAGCGGTGAGATTTCTTAAAAGTTGCAGGAACGGCAGCAGTGCAACAAATACAGCGCCGAGAAGGCCAGCGGCATCTGCCAGCCCCCACTCGATCGAATCGGCGAGCACCGTGGGGCTCGAACCGCGCATCGGGCGAGACGGATCAGGGTTGTGGGCGAACAGCCATGATGCCAACCCTGAGATCGCTGCGATTGCGAGAGCGGTGATGAGGACTGCTTTCGGCGTGGCGAACCTCGAAAGGTCTCGGCCGGTAAAGCGTCCAGCTTGCGGGGTGGGTTCAGTCGCACTCATTTGTGGGAGGCTCCGCTGCTATTGAACTTGAAGACCGCTGGTTTCCATGTGTACTTCTCACGGTAGGCGTCGAACTGCATCATTGCTTTCGCGCTTGTTCCGAGATACACCGTGGTTCCTGACACGGCGACAGTGGACGCTTTCGTGGATGCACCTGAGCCGACAGTTCTTGACCATTGATAGACGCCGTCAGAATTGAACTTGACCAGAAGGCCGTTCGGATCGAAGTTTGGTATCGAGATATCAATTTGTGTGCTCGAAGAATCCCCGATCGTGACATTGTTACCGACTTTGCGTGCTGCGTAATAGATGTTGTCTGATGAGTCAACTTCGAGTCCTCGACCGTTTGCGGGGAATGGTAAGTGTGTGTCGTCGGTAATGGTGGCGACCCAGTTTCCGCCGTTGACACCGTTGATGTCGAAATGTCGAAGTTTGATGGCAGTTGTAGCCCAGGCCGTCGCAGCGACCACAGCCCCGTCGGAGAGCAAGGCCACATCAGCCGAGTAGGCGTTGTTGTTGCACTCGAAATCCTCAGTAAGTTGCGGTGAGGCATCGGGGTCGTAGGTGAAACGCACACACGAAGGCGCGCCGTCGCCGATCGGAGGTTTCGTGCCACCGACCGCTACCCACCACGCACCTGAACCGTTCGGACGGGCGTCAACAGAGGAGTACCCCCGGAAGTTCGAAACCGTGCCTCTTGCTGTCGCGTCGATCATGACTGGGGTGCCATCAGCTCCGATGTGGGCGATGTATTCGGCGTGCCCAGTTGGGATTGCGGCGCTGAGACTGCCGTAGGTGAGTGTCTCACCGCTTCCACCAGTTACTTTGCCGACAAACACAACACCAGAATCAGAGGTTCCTTCAAGAACGTCGAGACCCTCAATTTCAACCGTCCCAGCGCCGATAGCGGTGAACTGCGACCACTCGATGTTCCCATCACCATCGAGTTTCACAACACCGGCGTTACCGCCAACGGGGTCAAGACCTCCGACATAGAGGCCGCCGTCAGATGCTGCAGCCAGGAACGCGTCACCAGAGATCGGGGTTGCGACACGCCATTGTTCAACACCGCTTGCGTCATGCTTGGAGACCCACGCATCACCAGCGCGCGTCACCGAAAACACGTCACCAGATGTGTTGACTGCGATGTGGCCGATATCTGAATCGGCGTCAGCGACAAGAGAGTCGATGTTGCCTGCGTAGGTCAACATGTCAGGTGTCGGCGCCGGGATGGCGATCTTGTAGGCGCCATCAGATGTTGCAGGCAACGTGAGGCCTTTGCCGACTGCCGCAATGTAAATCGGTCTTGGCGTTGTGTCTGCATCACCGACGTCATGGCGTGTCCCGCTCGCGACATCTTCAGTAAGGGTGCTGTCCATGTCCGCGTTAAACAGGCGGATGAGTTCACCCGAGTTTGACAGTTCGAATGCAGCGTCTTCAGTTAGTGCAGTAGCGCTACGTGATAGCGACGCCCCGAATGAGCCGTTGTTGTACTGCTCGAACATGAGGTTTGTGGCGTTCTGTCGATAGACCTTGAATACCGACAAGAAGTCACCAAAGGCGACCGATGTTGCGTCAAAGCTTGAAGCGGGAACACCGATAAAGATGTGCTCTGATGAGCCTGCAGATGCAAACGATGACATCAGCGCCATGAGATAGTTCTTCGAAAGAATGAACCGCTCTCCATCGCTTACTGTGACGTCGAGTTCAACGACCGAGCCGTCTTGCAGAGCACCGTTGCCGTCAAGGGCGGTGCTGCCGGTGACATGGGTGTAACCGACAGGATCCCACTGGGCGAACAGCGTGTCGACATCACCATCGTTCGCAGGCAGCGTGTAATCATCACCCGATGCGTAGCCCGTGCCTGTGCCTCCGGCATCTGTGTTCCAGCCGTTGAAACCAAAGCCTGAACGCTGCGGAGAGGTCTCTGCTACCGACACCGTTGCACCTGGATCATCAACCACTGCCGCCGGGATGCCTGATCCGCCATTTGCGTCAAACGTCAACGATGCAGTTTCAGCAAGTGGCGGCAACGTTGTCGTAGTTGTCGTGGTGGTCGTTGTTGTCGTTGTGGTGGTCGGCGGTGTTGTTGTGGTCGTGGTCGTCGTTGGAACTGTCGTAGTTGTTGAAGTGGTTGTCGTTCCCGTCGGGGCGGTGGTTGTTGTGGTTGGGGCAACAGAGGTCGTTGTTGTTTCGGGGGCGGTTGTGGTTGTTGTTTCGGGGGCGGTTGTCGTGGTGCCAGTCGGAACCGTTGAAGTCGTTGTCGGTGGGGCAGACGTTGTTGTCGTAGTCGACGTGCTTGTTGACGGAGCTGTCGAGGTCGTCGACGATGCTGATGCTGCGCTTGCCGCTGGTGTAGTTGTGGTGGTGGAAGTGCTCGTTGATGTCGCCGACTCATCTGCCGGCGTGGCGAACAACTGTTGCGGTTCCACTCCAGGAATGTCCTCGCCGTCAAGACCTAACGCACCAAGGTCAACAACCAGTTCGTCAGTTTGAAGACCATCAGCTGGCTGCTCGGGCGAACGAACGCCATCTGAGTCATACGTGGCCGAGTATGACGAACCGTCGCTGTCGACGTAGGTGAACAGCAATAGGTCTGGCTGTTCGGGGTCGACTTCGATTCGCACCGCATGAACATCATCTGGAAGCGACGACGTGTTCACATAGCCAGACGGGTGTGTGACTTCGATGTCAAAGTCGACCGTGACCCGCGCGGCAGCGCCGTCCACCTGAACGAACGAGTTACCGGAGACGACGGTCAGCGTTCCGCCATCGGCAGCGATTCCCTCTTCATCAACCGAAACTTCAGCGCCGCCGGTGGTCTCAAATTTATGTAAACCGTCATCGGTGACAATGAAAACCGCAGCCGACCCCGGAAGGGTGAGCTCAGCGCCCTCTCCCTCGGTGATGGTGGCCGACGCTCGGGAATAAAACACACCGGAGCGACCCTGTGCGGCATCACGAGAACCAAGCGAGACGTCGACCTCGGCGTAGCGGAGTTTGCTACCTACATAGCCGCCGAGAGTAAGCGGGCCCTCATCACTTTGCTGACCCTTCATTGGTCGAAACGCAACGTCGTCGGAAACAGTGCCACTTGGTATCTCTTCGCCGTCAACACTGAAGCCAACATCAGGGGACTCGGAGCGCACATAGAACGCAGCGCGAGAAACCTCTACCGCATCGGCACAGAACGGGCATTTCCCAGAGCGATCATCAATTGACACGAGGTCAAGCATCGAAGAGCCACCCGACCATGTCTGCCCACCGGCATATGGGAACCTCCACGACTTTTCTGCTAGGTCGACTTGGATGGAAACCGTCAGGCCTGGCTGATTTGAGTCGTACACCCAAATCTGGGCGTAATCGTCGCTATCCCAGGTCACTTTGTAGGGGAGAAGCGCATGGCCGGCATCGTCGGTGTAAATGCCAACAGAAACGTCGAGCATTCCGTCGTCAAGTGATTGCTGAACGTAGAGAACTTTGTCAAGTAACGACGCTTGAGCCCACTTGTCTGCTTCGGCTTGCACCTCTGGAAGGAATTGTGATGCAACACCGCGCATGAGCGCATGGAGCACATCGGGGGAGTCAAGCAACGCAGACGACACAGGTTCGAGACCATCGTTGTAGCGGCCTGCAGAAAGAATTGAGAATCCTTCGCAGTGGCCCCATGACCGCGCAGTGTTGACCATCTGAGCGAATTGGGCTGCCTCGGCCGTCAATACGCAGTCAGCTCCGGTGCCAGATATACACACATCGGCACTGTCGCCGAACAGCATTGTGATGTCTTCGGCGTTGAAGAGCTCATCGGGGTAGGTGTTTGCAGTGAAGTTCGGAAACGCGAAACCGTAATCGGCGGTGCCGTCCCACACGCCGGTGTCAGTTGGTGTGATCTCCTCATTCAGCCCGAGGTCAGCGCTACCCCCACACGACACCAGCAGGGCAGCGGTGACCGTTGCGGCAATGGTGGAACGAACACCAGAGGAACTTGACCTCATCAGCATTGGTTCGTTTCGTCAGTCAAGAGCGGAACCGTCGGGGCGATCTTGCCATACCATCGCGGAAAGCCGGTTGCGGCCTTCGATATCAAGCTTCTTATAAATGCGTGATAACACGTTGCGGACTGTTGTTGCCGCGACGAACATCTGGTCTGCGATTTCTTGATCAGAGAATCCATCAGCGACAAGGTCGGCAAAACGGTTCTCTTTTTCTGTGAGAAGCGATCGGTCAAGCCCGCCCTGGTCGATGAGTTGCTGGCGTGCTGCCGCAACGTCTCGGGCATCGAGCATCGAGTAGCCATTCGCGGCAACTTCAACTGCCTCAATGAGGTTCTTGATGCCATCAGCCTTTTCAATAAAGGCAGCAACCGCACCAGTTTCGAAGCATTTGATCAACGCGCGAGGCGATTTCAGCGACGTCAATACGACGCAACGGGTGTCAAGACGGTTGTCACTTACCGCTTGAGCGATTTGAAGCCCTGAACCATCGCCGAGACGAAGGTCAACAATTGCGACATCGATCACTGTCTCACTCAGTTGCTGCAACGCTGAACTCACTGAGTCGGCCTCAACAATCTCGGGGCCGCCGCGAGAGTCAGATTCCCAATGGTGCCGAAGCGCAGCGCCAACCCCCATACGGACGGTCTCGTGATCATCGACGAGAAGAATCGTCTTCCCGGCCATAGATGTTGCTGAATGTGATGGACTCAACCGTTGGCTCCGTTTGTGCAGGCTGTTGCTATGACGTTGACGCCACTCGGGCGACAACTGGATTGTAGCAGAATCTATCCTATAGGCCGCAACTGAAGGACTCCTGTTGATGGGTTGTCCTTTGAAAGTGGCGAACGGAACCTTTCTGTTTGCTCATTGCATTCTGTTCAGATGAGACACATTTTTTCGGTTACACGACGTCAGCGTCGATTTGGGCCATCCAAAGCAGCCGCACCAACTGTGTGCGAGTGTCGATATTGAGCTTCGAATATGCCGATGACAGTCCATTTCGAACCGTTGACAGCGAAATGTGGCATTTCTCGGCAATTTGAGCATCAGAAAAACCAGATGCGACGAGGTCCGCTACTTCACGTTCCCGTGGAGACAGCATGTCGAGATGGTTGAGGCCGTACTCGTGCAGACGTGCAGATGCCTCACGAACCGCGAACGCATCAAGTAGCGAACGGCCAGCGGACACCTCGCGAATCGCGTTGATTAACGGCTTGATATCAGCTTCTTTGGTAAGAAATGCATTGACCGCTCCGGTCTCGTAGGCAGCGACCAGCGCACGGTCGGTAGGAACCGACGTGAGAACTATGCAGCGCGTTGGACGGTTGTGCTCAGCGATCCACCGCGCAACATCAAGCCCAGGGCCATCAGGAAGCCGAAGATCAAGAATGGCGATATCCGGATCTTGCAGCGCAATGACCTCTTTTCCTTCGGCGACCGATCCGGCTTCGCCGACCACTTCGAGATCGTCGTTGAGAGAGAACAGGGTTGCGATTCCACTCCGAACAATTGGGTGATCATCCACGAGGACGATACGAGTTGTGGTGCTGGTCATGATGCTGGGACCTCCTGGTCATTGAACTGTTCGCTGTTATCGCGTTTCATTTGCGCAATTGCGGCATTAATTCGTCGTTCGATATTTCTGCGGTGTGCGTCAAGGTAAAACCATTCCGCAAGCCGTGTGAGAACACTCGCAATCACCAGGCCAACAGCGATTCGAATAGCGAGTTGTTCGTTTGTGTAGGTGCCGTTTGCAAACGGGTGCAGGTGAACGAGCAGAACGACAAGTGCCGCAAGATATGTCACCCCTTTGCGGCGTGAAGAAACCGTTGTTCTGCGTGACTCGATTGCCGCCACTGCAACTTCGTGGGCGTTCATCGTTCTGCCTCCAACTGGCGATGTGGAAGCGAAATGGTGCCGACCGTTGCCATTTTGACGTGGCTACCAACCTCTTTGAATGACAGCACCTGTGGTGCAGAGGCGATGCGGTCCAATAGTGCAGCAAGAGGGCGACGCAATTGTGGGGAGCACAGCAACACCGGATGGTTTCCGTTGTTCTGAGCTCGTTGTGACACTTCAACAATCTCATTCATCACCGTCTGGAGTGTTGTTGCGTCTAAGAGTTCACTTCCATTAGTGGTGTTGAGCGCTGCGAGAAGTTCTTGCTCTAAAAGCCCGTCCATCGAGATGACGTGAAGTTCTTTGCTCACCATGTTTGCTTCGGTGATGGCTGCTCCGAGAGCAAGTCGAACCTCTTCGGCAATTGCTTCTGGATCTTGACATCGGGGGTATGAAGCCGAGATCACCTCGAGAATGCGAGTCGAGTCTTTAATTGGCACCTGCGATTGCAGTAGGTCACGGAAAATCCACTGGATAGTTGGCATCGGAACGTCAGCGGCCGCGATGTCATCAATAATTGATGGCTGGCTCTCTTTGACGATGTCGATGAGGTCGTTCATTTGCTGGCGGTCGAACAGATCAGCTGAATGACTGACCAGCACTTCGCCGAGGTGGGTGGTGATGACCGCCGAACGATCAACCACTGTTGCACCCGCAGCCTCAATGGTTGGTTTGAAACTTTCCGGCACCCATTTGGCGGCGAGACCAAAGACAGGTTCAAGAATTTCTTCACCGGGCCACCGCCCGAGTTCATCATCGATGACAAGCACCCGGCCAGCAGGAGCGACACCCTCAGCAATGGTCACGCCATGAGCAAGAATTCGATATGAACCGAAGTCGAGACCGGCGTTATCGCGAGTTCTGATCGTCGGCATGACAAAACCGGTTTCGGTTGCGACTTTGCGTCGAAGACCTTTGATGCGGTCGAGAAGATCTCCGCCTTGGGTTTCGTCGACGAGGTCAATCATGTCGTTCGCAATTTCGAGTGTCAGCGGCTCAACCCGTGCATTCCGAATGAGTTGTTGAGGGTCATCGGGTTCTTCTGCTTCGACTTCTGGTTCTTCTTCGAGTGGCTCCGTTGGGCGTTCTACTTGCAGTCGAATAGAAACGAGAACGAGGAGGCCGCCAATAAACGCAAAGGGAAGCAAGGGCAGGCCGGGAAGCGCACCGAGAGCAGCGAGGGCAACGCCAGCAATCTGGAATGCTCGCTGCTGCTTGGCGAACTCGCTCGCTACTGCGGAGCCGAGGTCATGTTCTGATGCAGATGATCGAGTGACGATGATGCCTGCCGCAATGGAGATGAGAAGCGCCGGAATTTGCGAAACGAGGCCGTCACCGATGGTGAGAAGAGCGAACCGTTTCATCGCTTCCCCAGCAGATAGCCCCATTGAGGTCATTCCGATTGCGAGACCACCGATCAAGTTGACGGTGGTGATGATGAGACCGGCAATTGCGTCGCCTTTCACGAACTTTGATGCGCCGTCCATCGCGCCGAAAAAGTCGGCTTCCTGGGCAATTTCGTTGCGGCGACGACGTGCGTCACCGTCACTGATGAGACCGGCGTTGAGGTCGGCGTCGATCGCCATCTGCTTGCCAGGCATTGCGTCAAGTGTGAAACGAGCTGCAACCTCGGAAACACGTGACGATCCATTGGTGATCACCACGAATTGGATGATGACCAGAATGAAGAAAATGACAAGACCGACAACGAGTGATCCTCCGACCACAGATTGCCCGAACGAAGTGATCACCGACCCGGCGCTGCCGGTTCCTAAAATTTGTCGGGTCGTTGAAACGTTGAGCCCTAAACGGAACAGCGTTGCAAGAAGAAGAATTGATGGAAACGACGCAAGATCAAGGACCCGTGATGCGTTCATTGATGCGAGAAGAATGAGCACTCCTGCGGCAATGTTTACTGACAGCAACAGGTCAAGGACAAGTGATGGCAGTGGAACGACCATCATCGCAACGACGCCGATGACGGCCGCAGGGAATATGACCGCTGACCGCGAACGCTTCTCAGTGGCACTCATGGAAGCACTCCCAATGCAATAACCTCACGTCCTCAACTAGTCGGCTGTAATGCCGGTGAGTCCCCTGTATAAATGTCACTCTCTTCGTTAGACATGCCGACTGTTTCAGCGTCGAGGCGATGGATGACAGGCAGACCTTTTTTATTGCCGAGTTTGCTGACAAACGCCAACGCAACGGCAACAGCGGCGTAACTCTCGGCAGGAATGGGGTATCCCCGGCGGGTTTTTCTGTGCAGATGGCGAGCAAGTGGAACGCATTCGATGACAGGAACACCCGCAGCGAGTGCCTCGTCGCGAATTTCAACGGCTTTACCTTCCGTAGCTCGTGCGGTCACGACAGGAACGCCTTCGCCGGCTTCGTATTTCAATGCGATAGCGAAGTGAACCGGGTTGACGATCACGACGGTTGAATCGGCAACCGTTGCAAGCGTTCGGTTTCGAGACAGCTCTGCTTGCAGTTGACGCCTTCGGCCTTTGATCAAAGGGTCACCATCGTTGTTCTTCGACTCTTGGCGAACTTCTTGCTTCGTCATCTTCAGGTCGTTACGAGTTGAACGCTTCTGGAAGAAAAAGTCGAGCACCGACAGCACCACACCGGTCAAAGCAATGACCTGCAGCAGCAACGTCACGCGGCGAACAATGAACTCGAAACCCTCAGTGAGGCTGAGCCCAGGAACGGTGAGGCCCTTCGATGATGACACCACGATCGGAATAGCAACAGCAGCGACCGTCACGAGACGGAACATTTGTTTGCCGGTCTCCCATGTCGACTTTTTACTGAACACTTTTTTGAAACCCTGCTTCCATGACAGGCGAGACAGTTTTGGTTTTAGCGCTTTTGGGGAGGACACAATGCCGGTCTGAGCGAGAGATGCTGCGACGCTGACCACCAAGTTGAGCCCCAGTGGAACAGCGATGAGAAGGGCAACGCTGATCATCACTTCTTTACCAAGCGCGGAAACATCACTGATATTCGGTGACGTTGGCAGGGCCGACAGCATGGCGAAATGCTCTGCTAGCCGTCGAAGTACCCACCCGATATAAGGGGGAATGAGAACTGAAGCAGCTGCGAGGGTGACCCATGACCCAAGTTCAGCTGATCGAGCAACTTGGCCTTCCTCGCGTGCTTTCTTTAAGCGTTGCGCTGTTGGTTTCTCGGTTTTTGACTGCTTGTCATTGCTCACGATGCGGCTCCAACTGCTGCGGTGACCAGCGTTTCAACAGCTGCGGGGAGCAGCGGGATCGAAGCTGCGATCGCAAGAATTGCAACACCGGTTTTTAGAGCGAAACCGATGGTGAGCACATTTGTTTGCGGTGCAGCGCGGGCGACAAGGCCGAGCACGAGTTCAACGAGAAACAACACCGCAACGATCGGAAACGCGATTTCAAGGGCTGCGAGAAACAGCCAACCGATGTTGTCGATAGCAAGCTGGCCAAGTGCCTCAATCGAGGGCCCTTGAAGCGGAGCCGACTGGAAGGTGCGCATGAAACCACCCACAAGAACAATGTGGCCTCCGGTCGCGAAAATGAGAACGGTTGCCAGCATCGTGTAGGCACGGCTGATGATTGCAGCGCTTGACCCCGAAAGCGGGTCAAACATTGCGCCCATTGAGAAGCCGCCGCTGAAATCAACGAACGCTCCGGCAACAGAGAACACCGAGATGAACGCAAGCACAATGAAGCCGGTTGCGAGCCCGATAGCGGCCTGGAACAGTGCTGCGGCAGCGAGTTGCACGATGCCTGATGGAAGTGCAACCTCGGTCACTGAAGCCATCGGAAGTGCGAGTCCGAACGCAAGCGCGCCACGGACACGGGCAGGAATGATGCGACCAAACGGGGGAGCGATGAACAGCCACGTACCAATGCGCACACTTGCCAGCAAAAAACTGACCAGTAACGACTCGTCGATGGAAAGAGTCGCGAGGTCGGTCATCGCGAGAGCTCTCCAGCCATCTCAAATAACTGGGTGGACAACGCAACGAGTTCTGCGATCATCCAAGAGCCACTGAGAGCAATGACTGCACCGACCGCAATGAATTTCGGCACGAATGACAGTGTTTGCTCTTGAATTTGGGTGACGCTTTGAATGAGGCCCATGAAGACACCGACGAAAAGTGCGGTGAGCAAAATGGGGGCCGAAATTTTGCCGGCGGTCAGCAATGCCTGGGTGGCAATTTCAACAACGATTTGATCAGTCATGACTTGTAAGCCCCCTAAGTGTTGAATCCGCTTATCAGCGTGGAAGTGACTAGAGACCAGCCGTCAACCATGACGATGAGCAGCAGTTTCAGCGGCAGCGACACCATCGGTGGCGGCATCATCATCATTCCGAGCGACATCAGCGACGCTGACGTCACAAGGTCGATGACTAAGAACGGGATGAACACGATGAATCCGATCAGGAACGCCGTCTTAAGTTCCGACAGAATGAATGCGGGAATGAGCGCCTGAAGTGGAACGTCTGCAATTGTTTCTGGTGCTTCGGTGACCTGCGATGCGCCGAGCATGAGTTCAAGTTCGGCGGTTCCAACGTTGGCTGACATGAACTCTCTGAACGGTTCAATTGCGGCGTCGAATGCCTCGGATTGTTCGAGTGCGCCTTCGGTGAATGGCTTGACGCCTTCGTTCCATGCTTCGGAAAGTGTTGGCCCCATGATGAATAGCGAAATGAACAAGCTGAGCCCGACGAGAACTTGGTTTGGTGGTGCGGTGGGAAGGCCGAGAGCGTTTCGCAGCAAGGTAAACACGATGACGACCCGGGTGAACGACGTCATCATGATGAGTAGCGCTGGTGCCACCGACAGCAGGGTGATCAAAATGATGAGCACAACGCTTTGGGAAGGCACGCGTGGGCCGTCGTCACCTCCAAGGTCAACGCTGAACACGACGTCACCTTCTGCTGCGGCATCGGTGTTTGCAGTTGCACCGGTTGCGCCTTCAGCGCCGACGGTCACCGATGACGTCACCTGTGGTTCCACCGGGAACTCGAGAATTAAGGCAGGGTCGCTCTGCTCAATCGGTGTTTCCTGAGCATGAGCGACAGATGCAACCCCGAATGCGGTGGCTACGACTGCACAGAAGGCAACGAGCTTTACGAATCGTTTCATGAGTCGTTGCCGCCAAATCGTTGGCGGAGCGCATCAGCGAACGCATTTTGAAACGACTGCGGCTCAGGACCATCAGGTGTTGGCAGCACGAGGTCCTCACCTTCTGCGATGACAACAAGGTTTGAGTCTGAACTGCCGAGCAAAAACGTGCGATCACCAGATTTCACCAGCACAACCGATGAACGCCGAGTGAGCGAAAGTCGGCCGACTGCAACGAGATGGTTGCGGTTCGGGCGCAGTTTCGACCCGGGTCGACGATTCCTCATTCCGACGGTGATCGCCCATGCGGCGGCGCTCAGCAATAGCACTGAACCCATTAGCCGTAGCGTGAGCATCGTCACTGAAGTTGCGACAACCGAGTGAACAATTTCAAATTCCATATTTCTCATACCCGTCTCCCTTCGGGTTGAGCAGCATGTTGCTGCGACTTACGTGCGTCCGAGAATTTCGGTGACTCGCACTCCGTATTCCTCGCCGATGACAACGACCTCTCCTCGGGCCACCATTGACCCGTTGACAACGACATCAACGGGGCTGCCAGCGGTGCGATCAAGCTCGATGATCGAGCCGGGTCCGTACTGAAGGATCTCTTCCATCGTGACTTTCGCTCGACCTAACTCAGCTGCGACTTCAAGTGGAACATGGCGAAGCACTCCGATTGACAGCACGCCATCGGATGGCCCGGCACTTGGGGTCAACTGTGGCTCCGAGGCGAACATGACGCCGACGACCTCGCCGTTGAACGTGAGCGTGATCGCAGCCGGATCTGGCAGCGACGCAAAATCAACCGGCGAAACCGAGAACGCACCGACTCGCTGTTCAACGATGTCCATGAGCGGGCGTATTGCGTCGTGAGGGGTGGGGTCGGTAGCCAGGATGACGCGACCTCCGCCATCTCCTGCAACGACGGTGTCGACTTCGCTGGGGTCAAGTTGCAGGGTGGTTGCGGGTACTACTTCGGCGCTGAACCCTTCGGTTGTTTGTGCGAACTCTTCAGCGATGACTGCGAGTTCAGCAAGATTGATTGTCGTATCAGTAGGCATGGTTCGGTGTTCCTGTGTGGTGAAGGTGAAGGACTTCTGCGGCGATGCGCTGGCCTATTGCGAACGTGTTGACGTCAAGAAGTGGTTTGTCGGCGATGCAGAGACGTGGGGGAGTTGTTGTTGGAATGCCTGTGCGAACAACATCTCCAACGGCGAGAGACTCAACAGATTCGGCATCCATCACCCAAGTGGGTAACTGCACGGAAAGCGGCAATTTCACTCGCATGAGCGACTGCTGAATAGGTGTCGAGCGGTGAAGGGCCTCGGTGGCGGATGCTCGCTCAACGTCAGACAAGGCAACGAGCACTGGGGTGACGTCGTCTTGCGGGTAGCAAATGCGGAGGCAGAATTCGGTCTTAGAAACGCCAACCGCGAAGTGAAGTTCTGCTTGTACGACGGTTTCGTTGTCGTCGATGATCTTCACTTGCTTCGGGTTGATCATCGATCGCAGGCTTGCGAGCCCAAGTTCGAAATATGGTTGAAAGCTACGGTTTAATGCCTCAACAAACAGCCCAACTCGGGAATCGAGCACCCGAGCATCGACGAGTGAAAGCTCACGGTTATTGGTGACCGATTCTGAACCGAACACCAGGGCCAGCATTTTCGAGGTTGAGTCAGGGTCGAACGCTGCTTGGAATTGACCTCCAAGCGATTCTGAGCCCATCAAGAAGTGGTATGAGCCGAGTGGAGCAGCGGCGACGAATTGTTCATAACGCACCTGGGTGACGTCGACATTGGAGACACGAATATCTTCCCCAAACGAGCGTGACAACAGCACTTCAAGTTCATCGGCTGCAGTCGCGTGAATGCGCTTAAGTCCGACGACGGCTTCGCGGCTGAGTCTAGAACTCACCCCAAAGTCGTACGGTGCAGGCTGAACTGCAGTTGCTTCTACTCCCATCGCAACTCAGTGTCGGAAGGAGTGGCGAGTGTCGGATGGTACGAATGTCACCAATTCGCAGATGTTCGTTTGTGTGACGAGACAAGTACGGACTACCTATGTGCGGCAGCGAAGATCATTCGACACTGGAGGTCGTAATTGCTCTCAGAGCACAGAGATGACGCACCGAAGTGTCATCAATAACGATCATCACGGAGGATGATATGCAGCACAACATTTTGATCCTCGACGACCACCCGTTAGTCAGGTCTGGTATTCGAGGGAGCCTTGAATCGGTATTTCCGAACTGTGAGGTGTGGGAGGCCTCAACTGTTGATGAAGCCATTTCGATCACTGAAGAGAAGTCGCCGTCGGTTGCCGTCGTCGACCTTCGCCTACAGGATGAGTCGGGATTGCAGTTCGCCGAATACGTGGCGACCGAAGAAAAAGACATTCCGTGCGTAGTTCTCACATCGTTTGCATCACCGCAGTCGATTCTCGCTGCGTTTGACACCGGTGTGGTCAATGCATTTTTGGAGAAATCACTTGACATTGAGCCTCTTGCGGCAGCAATTGAAGCTGCGTCCAACGGTTTCTCGTCGCTCACGCTCTCTGTTGCTCGTGAAGCAGCTCGTGACATTGAAAATGCTGGGGGATATAACCCAGCCGAATTCACCGAACGAGAAAACGCAATTGCGCAATTGGTCGCTGATGGCCTTTCAGATACCGCGATTGCTGATGAGCTCAACGTTGCATGCTCAACGATACGAAACCATCTGACATCGATTTACCGCAAACTTGACGTCGAATCACGAACGCAACTGGCTTCACGGGTGTGGCGTCAACGGGCGTCAAGCCCGGCGCTTGCATCATCATCGTGAGGTCTGATGATGAGCGTCATCAGCCGTTCTGATGGGCACACCGCAAACGCCGGGATTCTCGGCGTTGCGACACGGTTTTCTGAGCTTGGTATCGAGGAATCACTCCGTATTTTCTCGATGCTGTATGCAGGTTCCCGCACGGCTTCAGCGCTCATTCGGCCTGTTACAGGCGTCGATGACCTGCTTGATGACGCAGAAATTCTTGCCACAAACGGCGAATGGCAAGCAGCCCGAGCGTTCCACGTAGAACCTGGAGCGAAAGCCAGCGATGTCTACACCGACTGGGACGGGCTCAAAGCTCTACTGCAACGGGCCCGCGCTCACGGCTCTGCGACCCAACTGTTCAACTCAGGTGGTGGCGACAGCAGGGTTCGAGGAGGAGTCCTCAAAGAAGTTGAATGGCGGTTGCTTCCAAACGATCTGATCATCGAAACCGCTCGTGACCAAACACTGTTAGGGATGGTTGCGGAAACCTCTGGGCCTGTGCTCGTTGTTAACATTGAAGACGAGGGGCCGCCAACCCGCATTATTCAAATGAACCAGGCGTTCGCTGACATGTTCCTGTCAGGTTTCAACGGCCGTATTCCAACGTTCGCGAACAAACAGCCGCAACGCGATCTTGCGCTTAGCGATATTCGAACCCATGTGAGGGAACATTTCCTTGATGAGGATTGGGATTCCTTTGACCGGCGAACGAAAGAAATTTACTCTGAAGGGGTCGACGTCAATGGAGACCCGTTCTATCTCGATGGGCAGGCATATTTGCGTGACTATTTCGTGCGCCCGGTAAGCGGCGGAAAGCGTGTGGGCCTGTGGATGTATCGCCCTGCAGGTCAACTTACGGTCAACCAGCTTCCCGAGTTTGCGCACTCCCGGTTGATGGCTGTTCGGGCTGCAGTTGAACGTCTGTCGCGTCCGATTGCGGCTCACACCGTCATTCTCGATGACGACGGCAAAGTTGCTGATATTGCTTTGCTGTGGGCCAATCAGGCGTGGCAAAACTATCGCGCGACGGATCTTCCCCGAGGAGCACTCGGCTCAGAGTCGCGAGTTCGGTTCGCTGAAGATCTTCTTCCGTACCTCAAACGAGCTTGGACGTTAGGCGAATCGGCTCAGTATTTCCGTTTCACCCCAAACGATGCCGACTCTGATGTCTATCGAGAGGACTACGTCACTGAATCATCGCTGGAAATCGAAACGATTTTCTCTAGAACTGACGACGATTTCTTGATGGAGTGGGGCGACGACGTCGACCTTAAAGTAAAGCTTGGCTCGGACATGGAAGCGCAACGTCAAGCAGCGATCGATATTGCGCTCGACGCGCAGCAGCAAATTGCCCGCAAAGGCGAACATGACCGCATTGTGCGAGAACTTCACGACAACATTCTTCAGGAGCTCTTCGTTGTATCAATGGATCTTGCACGTGAAGAAGCAACAGCCGAGGGGCGAGAAGCATCGAGGCTCGAAAATGTGCGGAATGCCCTCGGCAAAATCTCGACAGATATTCGGGCGATCATCAGTGATTCAAAAGAACGAGATGGCGCACCGCTATTAGAAACGTTTCGGGACCTCTGTCACGAATGGGATGGTGTTCGAGAGTTCACTGTTGAACTCCAAGAGCATTCTCTTCTCGATGAAACTGTGCTCGACCGCCTACCGAACGTCGTTGTTGACAACGTGGTTGCGGTGACACGTGAAGCTTTGGCGAACGCCGTGAAACATTCTGGTGGCAACAAAATACAGGTCGACATTTTGATCCTTAAAGACCATTTACAGTTCAGTATTGTTGACAATGGCAACGGTGTTGATCCACGTAATTCACGTTCTAGTGGAACGTTAAACATGAAGGCACGCATGGCGTCAGTCGGCGGCCATCTTGAGATGCATTCAACGAACAGCGGAGTGCGTGTCGAAGGTGTAGCACCGTTCAGCATCGAAATCATCTAACAAAATCAATGGCTTCTGAGATTGAGGACCCAATGGGGTCGCAATCTCATTCTGTGTCACGGCGTTAACAAAGCCCAAAGCTCGATGTGGGGCGGTAAGTACAAATGTCACTCCCCGGCCATACAAATGTCACAAAAAACTACGTCCGTATTTGCCGTGTAATGACATATGTCATTACCTCAAAAGTCGTTTGTAACTAACTACCCTTTTTGCCTTTACAAAGGCTTTTTGAGTCTAGATACTGCTCTCCAACACCTCGGAATACCGGGGGAACACAAAGGGAGTAAGACATGAACAACACCGGCCAAGAACTCAACGTTCGAGTCAACAACAACTCGAACATCAGCTCGTCATCGACGAGCAGCGAGGAGGCTCAGTCATGAGCCGCTCAACAAAAGTGAAGTTCGAAACCACAACGGTTCACTTCGTTCGACCACTTCTTGGATTCAACGACGACACATTCGAACTCGCTCAGCACGACGCCGACTACCCGTGGTTCACACTGTCGGTCGCTGACGCAGAATTCCCGTCGTTCATCACTGTCGACTTAGCTGCAGCGTTCACCGACCTCAGCCTCGAAATCCCCGACGACATCGCAGTAGACCTCAACGCAGACGACATCGACGCCCTGCTCATTCTCGGCATCGTCAACGTCGCTGACGGATTCACCGTGAATCTCGCCGGGCCACTCGTCGTCAACTTGACCGCACAAACCATCGCACAAGTTGTCCAAGACGCCGACCTGCCAACAGCTGCACCTCTGAACGGAGGCAACTGATGCTGGTACTCACCCGCTCATCAAACGCTGGCGTGCAAATCGGCGACGACATCGAAGTTGTCGTCCTTGAAATCAAAGGAGACACCGTCAAGCTCGGATTCTCTGCACCCCGATCAGTCCGCATTCTGCGAAGCGAAATCGCCGAGCAGATTTCATCCGAAAACCAAAACTCAGCGGTCCGTACCGCATCACTCAACAACATCGCATTTCCCGCCTTGGAGGCAACATCATGAACACCACAACAACCCGCCGCACACTTCGTAACACCAACTCAACAGATTCAACTATCAACCCAGTTGACCACATGGCCCTCGTGCATCACATCGTGAACCGTGTCGCAAAAGGCTTCCCTTCATTTGTTGAACGAGACGACCTCGTT
>CBFHYI010000025.1:0-19169 GCA_965660025.1 uncultured Ilumatobacteraceae bacterium
CAGTCACCGCTCCTGTCGTTCTCGGCCCAGCCTTTGCCGTAGGGCTTGGAGCATTTGGTCTATGGCTTGGAACCCGAAGGAGGAACGCTAAACATCGGAACTCGATTAATGGAAAATGAGCTCGCCGCATCTGTTCGTAGCGTCATAGCTGAAGTCGTAGAGGTATCCAGCGGATCGGTCCAGTCCAGGGAATCAGATCGGTTTTTTCTTCTAAGACCCCAAGACAGCCCGGGTGGGATACGAACCTGTGGAAACCTCCCTGCAAATTCTCGAGATAACGGACGGTAAATCCTGTGGTGTGGAAGCCGCAAAAGACCCACAAGGGTCTAACCTTGCGCGTAAGCGTGCGAGTTTTCTTGTGCGCCTCGCGCCTCTAGCTCAATGGCAGAGCAGCGGGCTTTTAACCCGTTGGTTCAGGGTTCGACCCCCTGGGGGCGCACTCCGCGTGCCGGTTGACCGGTAAAACGTGGCAGGCTGTGGGTATGACTACCTCAACAGCCAATCTTCTTGTGTCTCGTGAAGGTGATGTCGTCACCATCACGTTGAACCGTCCAGAGACTCGTAACTCGCTGTCTCGTGAACTCATGCTTGAGATGCAGGCCACTCTTGACGAGATCGGTGCCTCTGACGCCCTCGGAGTCATCCTCGAAGCAAATGGCCCTGTGTTCTCGGCCGGTCACAACTTTGGCGACATGGTCGACATTGAACTTCCTGAAGCTCGTTCGCTGCTTGAGGTGTGTACCCGCATGATGAACACGATCCAGGACATTCCTCAAGTCGTCATCGCAAAGGTGCACGCACTTGCGACTGCCGCCGGATGCCAATTGGTGTCGACATGTGACATGGCAGTTGCTGCTGAGTCGGCGGGTTTTGCTCTGCCGGGAGGAAAGGGTGGCTTGTTCTGCAATACGCCGCTCGTCGCCGTTGCCCGCCAGATCAATCGCAAGCATGCGATGGAACTTGCGATCACCGGGGACGCAATTGACGCCGACACCGCTGCTTCATGGGGTCTCATCAACCGGGTCGTCGCCGATGATCAACTCGACGATGCAGTGCGTGATTTGATGGCCCGCTCGATTCGTGGTTCAGCGATGGCGAAGGGCATTGGCAAGCGTGCCTATTACGCCCAGGTCGATATGGAGCAGCCAAAGGCGTATGCCTACGCGATGGAAGTGATGGCAGCCGGAATTGTGACGCCTGATTCGCAGGAAGGCATCAGCGCGTTCTTCGAGAAGCGTCGGCCCGAATTCAAGCAATCTGCGCGATAACAGCCAAGTTTTCAACTAAACGCTGCGATCGGTAGCGAACGGCACGCGAGGTAATTCCAAATTCCTTTGCGAGTGTTTCAGTTGAGGTGCCTGTCGCAATGGAGAAGACAAGGCGGATGTCGTCTTTTGACATTCCGAGACGTTCAGCCTCGCATAGAACTTCGCGGAGCTCGTTGAGTTCGGTCACCGCATTGCTCTCGCATTGCGCAAGAACTCGTTCGACGTGTTCGAGAGGCTCAGTGGCTTTCCTGCTTCGTTCAACCTTGAAGGCTCGGTAGACGGCACTGTCAATGATTGCGGCAGCAACGCTGCTGGGGTTGCGTCGAGTGTCGTACGTAGCGATGACAAGCCACGCTGCGGCGATCAGATCAGACAGGGCTGTTTCGGGTGACATCTGCCGATTTCGATAGCGAACTGCGGCCACCAATCCGGGCAGCACTCGTTGCAGTACACACCGAGCAGCGAGTCGTTCTGACGCAGCGAGAGCTACTAACTCTCTGAGGAGCACTTCGCTGTCTTTGACGTCGTGACATCCGTATCCGGTGTCGTGCAAAAGATTGCTGAAGCTATCGAATTGTCGCCCGTTGAGAGTCCAGCTTTCTAATTTCGCAAGGGCAGTCGGGTCAACGATGATTCGATTCCATTCGCGTTCAAGTTGTGCACGAATGCCACGAAGATTTTGGGGTGCCGATGGTGATGAAATAGTTGAATTCATACGGCCATCGTCGGACCGACCCATCACCGCAGTGTTCACCGTGAACTTCACCGAGATGTTCACTTTTGAAGATTTTCCTCGGTGAACGAGATACATGCCCCTTTTGCTCATGGATTCTGTGTGTGTTGTGACAACGTCAGCGGGCCCAGACTCAGGGGTCTCATTTCAAGTAGCTACAACGGTTGCAGTTGGATCTACGGAGGGTTCTACTGGTGTTATCGACGACGATGCGCTGAGTGCTCATCATTTCGTAGTCGATGGAGGTGGCGAAGTAGCGCCGTTGCAATGCGTTGCGACATCACAGAACGAACACGGTGAGCTTCGGATCGATGCGGGCAACACCCAGTTCTTCATCTCTGCTGAACCGGAGTGCTCCCAATCACCTGATTCGGAGTGTCGAAACGGCTCAGTGATTCGTCCTCGCCGACATATTGAGGTTGCGCCAATCGTTGAGGTAACGCTCCCTCCTGACCCACCGCAACGGCCTCGGGGAACAACTCTCATCATGCCTCTCGCAAGTCTTGGCACCTCTGTACTGATGGCCGTCGTTCTCAATTCATTTATCTACCTCGCATTCGGCGCTGTGGCGGTGGTGATGGGTGGAGTGTCTGCGTGTGCCGAACTCGTTCGCTATCGACGGGAGCGGCGTCACCACCGAAATATCTGTCAACAAACTGACCTTGCAGAGCGTGCTCAACACGAAGCTCTTCTTGAGTTCCGCTCCCGGCACCTTCGGAGTCGATGGCCCCTTTCTCATGAGCGGTTTCTCACGTCGAAGAATCTGTGGGAAGCGCGCCCGTGGCACGAAGATTTTCTCTCATGCGTCATCGGTATCCACACGACCGGTACATCCGAGACCGGAATTGGTGAGCCAGTGTTTGTTGGTTTGGCAAAGCATCAGGTTGTTGTCATTGAGGCTCCGCGTGAAGTTGGCGAGTCAATAGTCCGGCAGTTGTGCACCCAGATCTGCTTGAGGACCGGTTTCGCCGACGTCGTCTTTAAGACGAATTCCATTTGCGAGGTGCCTGAGACGTATCGAAGCGACTCTCGCACGACCTCTCAACACCTAGTTGTGCTCACCGACGAGATCGACGATCTCGGCACCGCAACGAGTGACTTACGTCAACAACTCCTCAACGAAGATCGCATCACGGTGATCGCGCTCGCACGTCGAGGCGAGCACATACCTGCATGTTGCGAGGTGCTCATTCGAGTGGAAGGTGATTGGCACGGTCACATCACAACCGATGATGAGAGCGCCCCACTTCATGCGGCTGGAGTATCACAGCGTCGTTGGAAACGTTTGGTGCATCTCTTGTCGACGCTTCGTGACCCCGAATGCATCGCTGTCAGCGGAGACGATCTTCCGGCGGTGGTGTCGCTTCCCGAAATGGTGCGCCGGACCGACAACTCTCTGCGAGTCGAGATTGGTAGGTCGCATTCAGGAGTATGTGAGATCGACCTTGTTCGAGATGGTCCACACGCCCTCATCGCCGGCACAACGGGTTCGGGGAAGAGCGAATTTCTCCGAACACTTGTGACATCGCTCTGCGCAACCTATTCAAGTACCGCACTACACCTCGTGCTCGTTGATTTCAAAGGGGGTTCGACCTTTGATGAACTTGCGCGATTACCTCATGTGGCAGATGTAGTGAGCGACCTCGACGGCGAGCTTGTCGACCGAATGCTTGGCGGTCTTCACGTCGAGATTGAGCGACGTAAGACGTATCTCCGTGAACATCATGTTCGAGACTTTTCCGATCTGCCAGAGCATGGAGAGCTGCTTTCTCGGCTCGTTCTGGTGATTGATGAGTTCGCTGCCCTCGCCAAGCGTCATCCAGAGCAGATGGCCGCACTCGTTGCAATTGCATCGCAGGGCAGGAGTCTTGGCGTGCACCTCATCCTCGCAACTCAGCGACTCACCGGAGCGGTGACCGACGACATTCAAGCAAACTCGGACCTGCGCATTTCATTTCGGGTTGCTTCGGCTTCTGAATCTCGTGACGTCATCGGGTCCGCACAGGCAGCCGAAATCAGCAAGTCGTGTCCTGGGCGAGCATTTGTGTTGGCGCCAGGACACGAGGCTGTTGAGGTGCAGACAGGGTTGCTGACAACTAATGCTGTCAATGACGTGTTGCAGCATTCGAATGCGCTCGACGACCCTCCTGCGAGGCGTCCCTGGAGCCAGCCACTACCAGACACTTTGCCTCCTCGTGGCGACGACATCGGTGTTCTCGATGTGCGTGAACAGCAGCGTCACGAAAGCTGGACATGGACCCCTCTCGATGGCCGATTATCGATTGAAGGGAGCTTGGGCTCGGGCACAACGACTGCATTGATGTCGGTGTTCCACCACAACCCGACGACACCGACGTACGTCATTGATGCACGAGGCGACAGCATGCTAGGTCAATTGGCTGATTTTCCTCACGTTGCCCCCATCGTCCACGCCTGGGACGAAGAACGAAGAACTCGACTAGTGCGAATGTTGAACGCAGAGGTTCACCGTCGACGTTCCTCGGAGCAACGACCACCGCTCCTAGTGGCGATCGACGGGATAACAGAGTTCTTGCGGCAGTTAGGTGACGAAGAATTGGTAACTGTTCGTTCACTCTTTCGCGAGGCGGAGTCAGTCGGCATCTGTTTGGTGACTGCTGGCGAGGAACCACCAATGCCCGCACCGACAACACTGTGCCTTGGGGCTGACTCTCAGCGTTACCAGAGAATGGGTTTGGTGTGCGCAGGGCGAGGTTTCCTGCACAGACAAGGCGACCATCCGCGCGAGATCCAGATACGTCCGTCTCTCCATGCGCCGACATCAAGCGCAATGCCTCCTTCCGCAGTGGAAAGCCTTCCTGAACAGGTCGTGTGGACCGCAGGAAGTGGAGGGCGTCGAGGTGCGTCGACGTTTGTTGATGTCGGTGTTGCCTATGACGACTTAACGACTGTCAGTTGCGAGGTTCGAGACGGTCGACACCTTTTGGTGATCGGCCCATCAGGCTCTGGGCGTACGACTGCGTTGCACACGTTTGCTCGTTCGTGGAGCCGTGTCCGCTCAGGTGTTGTCACGTTGGTTCGCAATGGATGCTTCGACGCCATTCCGGTTGTTGACGGACCCCACCTTGTGGTGGTGGACGATGCAGATCGAACCAGCGCCCCAGACGAGTTCCTCCGCCGACTGAACGGCAGTGATGATCTCACCGTGGTGGCTGCAGTTGACCCGCTCTCGCTTCGTCTCTCATTCGACCATTGGACCCAACAGCTACGACGATCGCAGACGTCAATATTGATGTCGGAGTGCGCACACACAGATGCTGAGCTTGCGCATACGGGACGGCTGGCCCCATTACCGATTGCGGCGCGCCCCGGGCTTGCCTGGGTGATTTCGAGCGGCGCCACCACACTGGTGCAGATCGCTGCAATGCTGGGGGAATGTCAACTGTCACGAATCCCCTCGATCTCTTCCGACTCGACGACACCGTTGTTGTCATTACCGGAGCATCAGCCGGGCTAGGTGAACGCATGGCGCGAGTCATGCATGCGGTGGGCGCGACCGTTGTCATTTCAGCTCGACGCCAAGAGCGCCTTGAAGCGCTTGCTGACGAACTAGGTAGAGACCGGGTAACCCCAATCGCAGCCGATATGGCGAATGAAGACGATCGCGAACGACTCATTGCAGAAACGATTGAGACCCATGGGCGTGTTGACGTGCTCGTCAATAACGCTGGCATCACCGAGGTCGTCGGTATCGAAGAGGAATCTCTCGAACTGTTTCGACGAGTCCTCGAAATCAACACCACTGCGGTGTGGCATCTCTCCAAACTCAGTGCACCATCGATGATCGAACGTGGGGGCGGCTCGATCATCAACGTTGCATCGATGCTCGGTCACGTTGGAGCAACGCCTGTCAAGCAGGCGAACTACTGCGCCTCGAAAGGTGCAGTCGTCAACATGACGCGAGAACTCGCCTTGCAATGGGCTCGCAAAAGCATCCGAGTCAACGCGTTGTGCCCGGGCTGGTTCCCTTCGGAGATGACCGAACCCATGCAGGAAGAGCGAAGCCAAGATTTTGTTCGACGAAACACACCGATTCCTCGGATGGGCGAACCCCATGAACTTGACGGAGCACTGTTACTGCTCGCATCGTCAGCCGGAACATTCATGACTGGGCAGTCGGTCATCGTTGACGGAGGTTGGACCGCGAAGTGAGAGCGCTGCTCTCGTTTCGATTTGTTGCCGCAGTGGCCGGCATCTTCGTGTTGCTGTTCATTGTGCGATCGGTGACCGCGGGCGACGAAGTTGACCAAGTCGTAGCCGATACCTCAAATAACCCAGTGCCTCGAGTGATCAACCTCGCCGAGCGACTCGACCGTTCAACCGAGCGGTTTTCTGTCAATCCTGAGGGGCTCGCGACATCGACTGTGACGTTCACCATCGAAGAGCAACGTGCAGTGACCATCGTCGAAGGCACCACAGGGGTGAACGACTGCACGATTCCAAATCTTGCCCAAGGAAATTGCGCAATCTTTGCTGATCTGCTCGGAGAGGCCGTGATCTGGTTTTCGTTACAGCCGATCGTCGACAACGACCATGTGGTGTTGCCGGCCGTCACCGGATTCGAACGTGGCCTCGCCGTTCTTGAAAACGGTATGCGCCTCTCACACGCCCCCGCATTTATTCGACGATGTCCCGCGGAATACGCGTCATTTACCGAGATGAGAACCGACGTCGGTACCAATTTCGTGAGTTGGTGGTCGTTCGATGAACGCGAGCTCACCGACGTTGTGTGCACCACCCAGTAATTGTCTCTGCGGCAGCAACACCAGAAAGAAATGCCCCCTCGACCCGTGGGCCACCGAATGCGTCGCCTGCGACGACAAGCTGGAAGTCGTCATCTGACCAGCACGGCTCTGACCAGGTCGCCCGAGGAGTCGCGAATCGCCACTTCTTCACCTGCTGCTCAACAACATGAGCAGAGCCGAGAAATGGTGCAATGAGTTCACTGAGTGCTGCCTCAATCTCATCGGTCGGGGCATCCCAAAATCGTTCGCTCCACTCTGGCGACGTGTTCATGGTGATTGCGGGAACCGGTGAAATCCCCTTCACGGCGTGATCGACAACGAATGCGATGTCATCAGAGGGCTCATGCCGAGCTCCCGATCCGGTGAGAGCCGAGGGCCCGTCGAGGGCTGCCAACAGTGCAATGGTGCGATCGTGGTCGGCCGACCACAGTTCACGCGGCAATGTCTCAACAGTTTCAAAGACAAATGAAAACGACTGAGGGATCGGAGCGGTGAGCACGAGCGTTGACGCAGTGACCGTTTGGGCATCATCGCAGGTCACTGACCATTCACTGTGTTCCCACGTTGTTGAGAACACTCGGTGATCAACTCTGACATCAATGCCTTCGGCGAGATCTTTCGCCAACGAATTCATTCCGTTGACACCAATCCACCGTGGGTGGCCATCATCGCTTTCAAACCCGTGACACCAAATGTCCGCGAGACCCCGCCGCTGCCAGTCTTCGAGCTGTGCAGCAAACGACTCTGAGCGAGCCGTCATGAACTGCGCACCATGATCAAGTCGGGCCTCGCCGATACGGCGAGTTGCGAGACGCCCGCCAACTGACCGTCCTTTGTCGAACACCATGGTTGATACGCCTGCATCGACGAGACGTCTGGCGGCGATGAGACCAGAGATACCGGCGCCAACAATGACGCAGTCGACGTCGGCCATGTCAGCGAAGTTCGTGAGCGCGAAGAATGACTTCTCGCGCAAATGGGTCAAGTTTGCGACCCGTCAACTGCTCAGTGACAGTGATCGCCTCAGTGGCATCTTCGATCAGGCCGGCCCAACGGATGTAGCCACCCATCACACCAACAATACG
Organism: uncultured Ilumatobacteraceae bacterium; assembly: GCA_965660025.1. Taxonomy (GTDB): domain Bacteria; phylum Actinomycetota; class Acidimicrobiia; order Acidimicrobiales; family Ilumatobacteraceae; genus Casp-actino5. The sequence continues at coordinate 7,871 of CBFHYI010000025.1, forward strand.
ATCACCGAGCTCTTCCCCATGAACAAGCACACGTTGACCCGCACGGATGAGATCGTCGAGCTCGCGGTAGAGGGCGGTCAACCAGACATCAATGTTGTCGGTGCGCATCGGCCGGTGCCGATACGGCTGACCAAGCTCTTCATAATTGTGAAGATTGTGAGGCGCCTGAATCAACGAAACGACGTAATTGAAGCCGTTTTCGCGAATCCAGATGATTTCTTCTTGACGGCGAACACGTCGGTGGCTCGAGCCAAACCCGCCCGGACGCTCGCACACCGCCATTTTGTCCTTCAAAATCCAGGTGAAATTACGCGGCTGGATACCTAAAGCCCATTTGCCACGTAACTTTGGCGGCATCATAAGGAAACTCCATCGGCGTACATAACAGAGGCCATCCTACTCTCCAAAGGTATCCGGTGTAATAATCCTCAACCGACGATGTTTTCGTGCAATTCGGATTCCTCCATCGATTTCGCAGGCGATCGCGGCCCCCCGAGCCACCCCCAGCACCCGTTGAATCGCCGCGGCGTTTGGAGGGTAGCCATCACGGGTCAACCACCGTCGAAGAGCCCTCGTCGCAAGCACCGGATCTGCGTCACACAGCGCATTTGCGTCAGTCGGGTCAATCTCGGCGGCGAGATCATTCAAGAACTCTGCGTCGTGGCGTAACACATCGGCGGTGCGAGACAAGATCGGTACAAGATCGCGCTCGGCGATGTCGTTGAGTAACGGAAGCACCTCATGACGAATACGGTTCCTCCACATTGACGGATCGTCATTCGTCGGGTCGACGACAGGCGTAATGCCTGCGTCATCGCAGAGCGCAACGGTGTCGTGGCGACGGAGGCCGAGAATTGGATGTTGAGGCCCGGGAGTAATGGCCGATAAGCCATCAGACCCGGCACCTCGAAGGAGACGGATAAGCAATGTCTCAGCCTGATCATCAAGGGTATGGCCAGTGAGCGCATCTGAAGGAAGCACGGCCTGTCGAGCAGCACGAGCATGCGCTTCAAGATTGTGTGAGGCATCGACTTCAACACGATGCACAACGCAGTCGATATCTAGTGATTGAGCGATGTCGACTGCGATAACGGCCTCATCTGCCGATGAGGGTCGCAACCCATGATCGACGTGGTGAGCCGTCACCGAGAGCCCAGCCGCTCGAGCCAGAATCAACAGGGCCGAAGAGTCAGGCCCCCCTGAGAATGCGCAGTGAACGGAAGAACCCGATGGCGGGAACGTGCAGCGCGAAAGAAGATCAGAGACGAGAGTCAGAGTTCAGAATCGCCTTGGCGACGGCCAAGAGGATGCTTGAGCGCAGTCACCGACTTGAGGTACCCAGCAACGAGACCAACCGCGGTGAGGATTCCCACTCCTGTGAGAACGACCCCGATCCACCAGTGCCAAATGTTCGCTGCAATCATGATTTCATTCTAGCGATCAGAGGGGTTGCCGACATTGCCGTCGCCGTCAAAGTCTTCTTTTAAGCACGATTCGAGGCGCATGAGAAGCCCGCTAGGCAGCTCGTCGTTATTGACCTTGCGTCGAATTGCTACCTTGAGTTCAAGATGAAATTCGAAGGCTTGCTGGCAATCAACGCAGCCATCGAGATGGCCATGAATGTGCTCTTTGGCGTCAGCAGATAACTCGCCGTCGATATACGGCTCAAGTTCGTTCAGCGTCTCTTTACAATCAGCCATTAGTCGGAATCCCCATCGGTGTCGACAAGCCCGCGGGCTTTCGCATATTCATATAACTCTTTTTGCATCGCTTTTCTTCCCCGATGCAGCCGCGACATCACCGTTCCCACCGGAATATCCAGCATTTCTGCGATTTCTTTGTACGCGAATCCCTCAACATCGGCGAGAATCACGGGCAATTTGAAGGTGTCGGGGAGGCCTTCAACCGCACTTTTCACCTCTTCATCGGTGAAAAGGTCGAGAAATTGGTCTTCCGCTGAAAGTGAACTGGCAGAGTTCTCCATCGTTGAAACACGTTTATAGAGGTAGAGATCTTCGACATCAGCAAGATCTGTCTCCATTGGCCGCCGCTGTTTTGAGCGATAGCGATTGATAAACGCATTCGTGAGGATGCGATACAGCCAGGCCCTGAGATTGGTGCCCTCGGCAAATGTGTCGAAACTTCGGTAACCCCGCATCATCGTCTCTTGCACGAGATCTTCTGCATCGGCGGCATTTCGCGTCATTCGGAGCGCGGTCGAATACAGCTGAGGTGCGTATTCCATTGCCCGCTCGGCGAACATCGAACGATCTGCCACGAGTAGGAATGTAGTTAGACCGAGTCGATGCCGCGCAATCCTTCGCCAGCCGATGCCGACGAGAGGAACCACTCGTAGGTGCTTGCCAAACCCTCAGTTAACGAGACCGATGGTTCCCAGCCAAGCGCTCGTAGACGAGAGATGTCGAGCAGTTTGCGTGGGGTGCCGTCGGGTTTTGACGTATCCCAGTTGATAACGGCATCAGGGTGAACGATCGACTGAATCGTCTCTGCCAACTCTTTGATCGAGAGATCAATTCCGGTGCCCACATTGATATGGGAATCACCGCTGTAGTTCTCTAATAAGAACAGGCATGCGCTTGCGAGATCATCGACGTGCAAGAACTCGCGCATCGCAGAACCGGTGCCCCACACCTCAACACTTCGGTCAGCGGAGTTGCGGGAATCATGAAACTTCCTCATCAATGCGGGAATGACGTGGCTCGACGTGAGGTCGAAATTGTCGCCAGGGCCATAGAGATTGGTTGGCATTGCAGAGATGAAATTGCACCCGTATTGGCGGCGATATGCCTGACATAACTTGATGCCAGCGATCTTCGCGATCGCGTACCACTCGTTTGTTTCCTCGAGTGGTCCGGTGAGCAACTCTTCTTCGGTGATCGGCTGCGTGGCGTCTCGCGGATAGATACACGATGATCCGAGGTAGAGAAGCTTTTCGACTCCCGTCTCGTAGGCAGAATGCACGACGGTGCCGTGAATCATCATGTTGTCGTAAATGAATTCGGCGGGCCGTGTGCTGTTCGCAAGAATTCCGCCGACGGTGCCGGCGACCAGCAGGACGTAACGCGGTCGATTGATGTTGAACCACTCGCTGACATCACTCTGGTCTCGCAGGTCAAGCTCGTCGCGGGTTGCGGTGAGGATGTTCGTAAAGCCCTCCCGCTCCAGATGTCGAACGACCGCAGCACCGACGAGGCCTCGATGGCCAGCAACATAGATCGGGCTACGCCGATCAATCGGCTCGTTGGGCTCAGTGCCTGATGAGGTCTGCATAGGGCTTCTGAGAAGGATAGGAGCAAAGAGCCCATTGCTTCGCTCACCGAGAGCCTGGGATGAGAATCGAACTCACGACCTACGCATTACGAGTGCGTTGCTCTACCGACTGAGCTACCCAGGCAACGGGCGGGAGCCTAGCGAGCCGTGACGGTGTCAACCACCGGTGACTGACCGAACGTCAAGAATTAGTGGCGCTTCGTTGTTCAGTGTGGCAACGGAAGCGACCACATCAGTCGCTCAAGAGCGAGCGACGAATTCGCGTTTCGACTAAGCGCTGACGCCGTCTCGTTGATGGCATTGACCGCCCGGGCAGCATCGTCAGCGCTGAGACGCCCAGCCACCATTGCATCTCGGTAACTTGCGCTCAGCACGGCGAGGCCAGCCCGCAACTCATCGGTGACGAATCGCCGATGTTCACGTTTGTGACGATCTTCAAGCTGCTTCTTCCCGCTTCCGCGGCTTCCGTAGGCCTCGATGCGTTCTTGAAGAGCGTCTGCTTCTTCGAGATGTCGAGCGTTAAGTGGCTCAGCTGCTTCGTCGATGAGCGTCTCGATGCGTTTCACCAGTTGTAATGCCGCGAACCCTGAACCATCGAGAACGTCGATGGCCCGAGCAAAGGTGTGTCGACGCTCTGCAAGGGCTGGGTCGGTTGCGACCAGTCGTGCGCGATCGAGGTCACCAAACGCACCGGTCGAAGCAAGTTGAGCAGCATCTGGGGCGACGCCCTCGGCGATGAGCCGTTCGGCGATGACCTCATCGGCAATCGCATGAAAATCAAGACGAACACAGCGAGAGGCAATAGTGACGAGATTGGTCGGCAAACTTTCGGCGACAATGACAAAACGTGTGCTCGCCGGCGGCTCCTCAATTGTCTTTAACAACTTCGCCGCAGCCGCATCGGCAACGAGATGGAAGTCATGCAAGATGAGCACGGTGAGGTCGCCTTCAGTGGGGCTGAGCCATGACTGTTCGACAATCCACTGCGCTTGGTCGACGCTGATGCCAGCACCCTCGCGTTCTACCTCGCGGCAATCGGGGTGCTCGCCGGCCATGACGAGACGTGCGTGTCGGTCATCGGGGTCGTCGTCGCCGGAGATCATCACCGCAGCAGCAGCCCGAGCCGCCTGCTCTTTCGTCGAGCCGTGAGGCCCAACGAAGAGATAGGCGTGAACCGGATCTTGCAGTGAGGTGCGCAGAAGCGAAATCGTGGAATCCTGCCCGATGACCGCGTCCCACACAGATGCCATCAGATGCCCAGACGCTCGCTCACAACCTTGCGAATCGTGGACGCCGTCTCATCGGCAGGGGTTGATGCATCGACGACGTACCAACGGGAGGGGTCAGCCGCCGCCATAGCGGCAAAGCCTTCACGAACACGTCGATGGAAATGTGAACCGGCTTGCTCGATGCGGTCGAGCTCTCGTTCATTCATGCGCCGTTCGAGCGTGGCGTCATCGGTCTCGAGCAAGATGACGAGGTCTGGCCATGTTGAACCGATCGCCCACTCGTTGATGCGGCGCACGTCGTCAACTGGCAGGCCCCGCCCATAGCCCTGATAGGCGAGGCTTGAATACACCGACCGGTCACTCACCACATGCTCGCCACGTTCAAGCGCTGGTCGAACAACTTCAGCGAGATGCTGGGCCCGATCAGCAGCAACGATGAGCGTCTCTGCATGGTCATTGAGGCCGACGGTGTCGACATTGTGAAGAATTGACCGCAGTTGTGCACCGATGTCAGTGCCACCGGTTTCACGGGTGAGCACCGCCCCAATCGATTCGGCGAGACGCTGCGCTTGCGTGCTTTTTCCGCAGGCTTCCGGCCCCTCGAATGCGATGTATACCGGCTGGGTCATGTGGCTTTTGGTGCGGCTTTCTTCGCAGTTGACTTCTTTGCGGTTGTCTTCTTCGCAGCGGTCTTCTTTGCGGTTGATTTCTTTGCAGCAGACTTCTTCGCAGGGCGCTTCTTAGACGGCCCCTGCTCGCGGCGGATTGTGAGCAACTCAAATGCCCGCTCAGGAGTGATCTCTTCAATGCGGTCGCCTTTACCAATCGACGCATTCGTTTCACCGTCGGTCACATAGATACCGAAGCGACCGTCTTTGGCGACCACTTTGCGACCCGACGTCGGGTCGTCACCGAACTCGCGCAGCGGCCCTGCGGCTGCCATGTTGCGCGCACCACCTCGACGGAACACCTTCGGAAGTTCGTAAATTTTGATCGCCTCGTCGAGAGTGATCGTCAATAGTTGTTCTTCAGAGTCGATTGACCGGAAGTCTTTGCCTTTGACGACATAGGGGCCGTATCGTCCGTTTGCAGCGGAGATGACTTCGCCGTCGGCAGGGTCGACACCAAGTTCGCGTGGCAACTGCAACAACTGCTTTGCATCTTCCAGTGTGATGTGCTCGAGGCTCATCGTTGAGAACAGGCTTGACATTTTCGGTTTGGCGAGACCCGGAGGCAGGTTGTCAGGATCGCCCCACTGCACGTAGGGGCCGTAGCGGCCATTCTTTGCGTAGACCGGGAGGTCGTCGAGGGTGCCAATCGGGTCATCACTCTTCGGAAGAGAAAGCAGTCGGAGGGCTTCGTCGAGGGTGAGTTCATCAGGGGCGAGATCGTCAGGGATGCTGGCCGTATCGTCTCCACGCTTGATGTACGGGCCGTATTTACCCGGCTTCGCAATGATTTCGTTTCCGTCAGGATCATTCCCGATGGGGAACGAGTTGATGCTCGCAGCGTCGATTTGGTCGAGGTTTTCTTCGACGAGATGCTTTAAACCAGGCAACGTGTCACCACCGAAGTAAAAGCGCGTCAACCAGTCTGATTTCTCGCGTCGACCACCGGCGATGTCGTCGAGGTCTTCTTCAATTTTTGCGGTGAGTTCGTAATCGACGAGGTCATCAAAGTGATCTTCAAGAAGACCAACGACAGCGAACGCCGTCCATGTGGGGACGAGCGCTTGACCCTTCTTCCAGACATATCCGCGATCTTGAATCGTCTGAATAATTGAAGCCCATGTCGACGGTCGACCAATGCCGAGTTCTTCAAGCCGCTTGACGAGGCTGGCTTCAGTGAAACGGGCAGGAGGTGAGGTGTTGTGACCCTCTGGAGTGCAGGCCTGCACCGGAACAACATCACCGACTGCGAGAGCTGGCAACAGCTCTTCTTTCTCGGTCTCGTTTTCTGAATCACTATCGACGTCGCTGAGCACCGCTCGGTGACCTTCAAACTCGATGGTCGTGCCACTTGCCGTGAACTCACAATCGGTGTTCTCGAAAGAGGAGATGGCACCGAGGCGAAGGCTGAGCGTCGTTCCACGGGCGTCTGCCATCTGCGAGGCCAAGGTGCGTTGCCAGATGAGGGTGTAGAGCGCAAGCTCCTGGCGATCGAGTTCGTTTGCGATCTCTCGGGGGCTCCGCATTGGAGTGGTTGGTCTAATCGCCTCGTGCGCTTCTTGAGCGTTCTTTGACTTCGAGGTATGTCGACGTGGTTGCTCAGACAAGAAGGCATCGCCGTATGTGGTTCCGATGATGCTGCGGGTCTCTGAAAGAGCGTCATCAGAAAGAATCACGTTGTCGGTACGCATGTAGGTAATGAAGCCTCGCTCATACAGCCCCTGGGCAATACGCATCACCTGCGACGACGACAAACGGAGACGACGTCCGCCCTCTTGTTGCAGGGTTGACGTCATAAATGGTGCCTTTGGAGACGACCGATAGGGCTTGGTGTCAACACTGCGCACCGACACGGTTGCGTCACGGAGGCCTTCGGCCAACGAGTGGGCACGAGCCTCATCGATGGCAACCACCTTGTCGCTCGGTTTGCCGTCAGCACCGAAATCTTTGCCGGTGGCAACTTTCGTGCCATCGACAACAACGAGACGAGCAGTGAACGCAGGCGTGGTTGCGGCGTCGAGATCGATCGACCAGTAGCCGGCGGAGATGAACGCGATGCGTTCGCGCTCTCGCTCAACGATGAGACGGATCGAAGGGCTTTGCACACGACCTGCTGACAGCCCTCTATTGACCTTGCGCCAGAGAATCGGGGAGACCTCGTAGCCATAGAGGCGGTCGAGAATGCGGCGGGTTTCTGCAGCATCGACAAGCCCATCGTCGATCTCGCGAGGGTTTTCGACGGCGTGATCGATGGCGCCTCGAGTGATCTCGTGGAACACCATTCGTTTCACCGGCACCTTCGGCTTCAGGTGTTGGAGTAGGTGCCACGAAATGGCTTCACCCTCGCGGTCTTCGTCGGTTGCGAGATACAGCTCTGACGCTTCTTTGAGGGCTGCTCGCAACTCTTTGACGACCTGTCGGCCGCGGTCGGTGAGCTCGTAGGTCGGTTTGAACCCGTTGTCGACATCAACTGCGAGACCTTTTGAAGGAAGGTCGGCAACATGGCCAACTGAGGCGCGGACATCGAACTCGGAGCCCAGAAATTTCGAGATCGTCTTCGCCTTTGCAGGCGACTCGACGATGACGAGTGGGCGACCGTTTTCGGCGCTGGAGGATGATTGTTTTGTAGCCATTTGTTCGGTGAGTGTGCCTCAACACAGCGATGCAGGCAACCGGAACGGTACCTAGTGTGGGGCCATGTCGTCTCGTATAGCGCGGACTGTCTGGGTTCTTGGAGACCAATTGAACCGGAATTTGGCACATCTTCGCACCGCGCGTCCATCTGATACTCGGGTGCTCTTTGTTATTTCGCTCGACAAATTACGCAGCGCCCCTTGGCACCAACAGCGCCTACATTTCATCTTGACGGCGATGCGCCGACTCGCAAATGAACTCACAGATGAGGGGTTTTCGGTCGACTGGAGAGTCGCAGAAACGATGCGACAAGGCGTAAGCGCCCACCTCGAAGAATTTTCACCCGAGGACATTTCTGTCATGCAGCCAATGAATCGCGCGGGTCAGCGCCTTGTCGATTCGCTGTCAGCAACCATGCCGATCACGGTGACGCCCTCGGATCAGTTTTTGTGCTCGAGAGAAGAGTTCGCTGAATGGGCGAGCGCAAACACCCGCAAAGACGGGTCTCTCCTCATGGAAGACTTCTACCGGTGGCAGCGCCGCCGTCTCGACATCCTCATCGACCCCGATGGTGAGCCCGTGGGTGGGCGATGGAACTACGACGACGAAAATCGACTTTCGCCCCCAAAGGGTGAACACGAATGGCCGGCGGTGATTCGGCGAGAACTTGATGGCGTCGACGCCTGGGTGACCGACTTCTTGGCCTCCGTTGATGGGTTGGTCATGAAAGGTGAACCGCCAAATGGGCTGTGGGCAACAGATCACGACGGAGCACTGCAGCAACTACAGCACTTTTTGCGCCACGCGATCGACGAGTTTGGGCCTTACGAAGATGCGATCGTGGGTGATGAGCCATACCTCAACCACTCACTGCTGAGTCCGTATCTCAACATTGGGTTGTTGCACCCCGCAGAGGTCATCGCAGCGCTGAAAGAACTCGGTGACGACATCGCACTGAATTCCATTGAGGGGTTCATTCGTCAGATCATTGGCTGGCGCGAATACGTCCACGGCCTCTACTGGTGGTTTGGGCCCGACTACGTCAATGAAAACCACTTCAATGACGATGCCCCCGTGCCTCCGTCGTTTAGTGGGGATCACACCGAGATGAACTGTGTTGCGCACGTAGCCAAATGGGTTGAGCAAGATGCGTGGACCCATCACATTCCTCGACTCATGGTGCTCGCCAACCTCGCAACGCTGGCGGGAATTGATCCTTCAAAAATGATGCGGTGGATGTGGGCGTCGTTTATCGATGGCGCCGAGTGGGTGATGGCACCGAACGTGATCGGGATGGGCATGTACGCCGATGGTGGCCGGATGAGCACGAAGCCGTATGTGTCAGGTGGCAACTACATCTCAAAGATGACGGATTTCTGTGGTGACTGCAGCTTTGATCGTAAAGCACGCACCGGTGACAAGGCGTGTCCGTTCACCACGCTCTACTGGGATTTCCTTGATCGCAATCGTGATGCCCTTCGTTCGAACCATCGAATGGCTCGCGTCTACGCAAACCTTGATCGTCTCTCTGATATCGAGGAGGTTCGCGAACGAGCGGTTGAGGTGCGGGGCCGGTTGATCGCAGGAACCATCTAATAGCGATACCGTTCGCGGTGATGCCTGATGTGTTGCTCGGCTGGGACGAGCACCTTGATGCCGCTTGGCAGGAGTTAGGTGAACCTGGCGCGCATGGCACCCCGGGTCGTGTAAGCCGCATCGATCGAGGCTGGAGCACCATCTTGCGACACGCCACCGATGTCGAACCGTTGCGGGTGAGAAATATCGGTGCAGACCTCGCGGTCGGAGATTGGGTTGTTGTCGATGAGGCCGTCGAACGTGTTGCGCACGTCATCGGTCGCCGGTCGGCGTTTGTCCGTCGCGCGTCTCATGAGGGCGACCGAGCAGAGGCCGACGTGTTGGCAGCAAATATTGATGTGGTATTTCTCGTACATGCGCTCACGGCACCCCCTAATCAGCGACGACTCGAGCGAGAGCTCGTGCTTGCGTTTGATTCAGGGGCGCAACCGCAGATCGTGCTCACGAAGTCAGACGTCGCCGACGACATTGAGGCAACTGTTGACGAACTTCGAGCTGTTGCAGCTGGCGTGCCGGTGCACATTGCGAGTGGAATCACCGGTGTCGGTCTTGAGCCCATCCGCGCGGCCGCCGAAGGGGGTCGCACACTTGCGTTCTTCGGTGCGTCTGGAGTTGGCAAGTCGACGCTTGTGAACTCGTTGATTGGACGCCAAGCGATGGCAACCTCAGAGGTACGCGAGCACGATCAGCGTGGTCGACACACAACGGTGGCGACACAACTGCTCCCGCTTGCTGACGGTGGCTGGCTGATCGATACCCCCGGGTTTAGGGCGGTGAGTCTTTGGTTGTCAGGCCGTGGCATTGAGCGGGCATTTGTCGACGTCTTTGACCTTATGGATGACTGCCGGTTCAGGGATTGCAAGCACGATCAGGAGCCCGGTTGCGCAGTGCAAGCAGCAATCAGTGCCGGCGAACTTGACCCATTACGGTTTGCAAGTCTCCGGCGTCTCGTCGCCGAAGAAGCTGCGCTCGAAGAGGAACAGGCGCGTCGGGAGCGAATTACTGACCGGCGAAAAGGTGGTCGGGAGCCACTCGACGACGACCCCGATGGGGAGTAATTGGCGAAACGCGATTATTATTTTCCCTATGACCGCTTTACCATCAACTCCAGACATGTATGACCTTCGGATGTCGGAAGCAGCTCGTCCGTTGTACGAGAAAGTAAAGGCATTCATCGCCGAAGAAATCGAGCCAAAAACAGCTGAATTCTTCCGCCTTGGAGAGGGGCGTGAAGACCACTGGGGCTACGGCGAAGGCCAGCTCGAGCTTCTCGACTCGATCAAGGCAAAGGCAAAAGAGGTGGGCCTCTGGAACTTCTTCCTTCCAGATGCAGAGACCGGTGAAGGTCTTTCAAACCTTGATTACGCCTACATCGCTGTCGAACTCGGCAAGAATCCGATCGCTTCTGAATGCTTGAACTGCTCGGCGCCTGACACCGGCAACATGGAAGTGCTTGAGCGTGTGGGCACCCCAGAGCAAAAAGAGCAGTGGTTGAATCCACTTCTCAATGGTGAAATTCGTTCGGCATACATCATGACCGAGCCCGACATGCCGTCATCAGACGCGAAGCAGCTCGCCTGCCGTGCAATCCGCGACGGTGATGAGTATGTGATCACCGGAGAGAAGTACTGGTCATCTGGTGCTGGCGACCCACGATGCAAGATCATGATCGTCATGGTGCAGACCGACCCCGACGGCCCGGTTCACCGTCGTCAATCACAGATCCTCGTTCCTCGAGACACCCCAGGTGTTGAGATTCGCGGTGCGATGCACGTATTCGGTGAAGACGACGCTCCGCATGGTCACATGCACATTCGTTTCAACAATGTTCGCGTTCCTGCGTCAAACATGCTGTGGGGCGAAGGTAAGGGATTTGAAATT
>CBFHYI010000026.1:0-18936 GCA_965660025.1 uncultured Ilumatobacteraceae bacterium
TCCGCTGTTCATCAGCGTCTGGATGAACTTGGTGATGACGGGTTTTCCGCCGGGTTGAACAGCAATATGTTCCGGGCCAAATTGAAGCCCTCGTGCCGTGCCGATGTCGTCGGCAAGAGCGGCGCGTAGCGGCTCAATGCCGGCACCAGCGCAGTACCCGGTGTGCCCTGCGTCGATTGCATCGCGCATTGCCTCAATGATGTTGCGCGGTGTTGCGAGGTCGATATCTCCGAGATGAAACGGGAACACTTCGTTTCCGGCAGCGGCCCATTCGGCTGCTGCTTTTGAGACCGCAAACGCGGTCTCTGTGCCGAGATTGGTAAGTCGGTCTGCGAGTTCTAGCTGTTGTGATGCACCCATTAGTCCCCCTTGAATGCCGCTTAACAAATTGTACAACCCGTGAAGTTGCTCAGACGCGCTTCGGAGACGAGGCCCACCTCAGTTGAGGTGGGCATCGTCTTCCTTGGGAGGAGAAGTTTCCGATTACACGGCTCGGCGTCGTGCGATCAATCCGGCTATTCCAAGGGCAAGGAAACCGGTGGCGATCACGAGCAGATGTGGGCTGCCACCTGTCGCCGGAAGGGTCGCCGAGGCCGCAGTCAGTGCGGCATCAATCTCGCTTCCTGTCACCTCGTAAATGGTCGTCGTCCCTGACAGTTCATTGGAAACAAGCACAAGAGGCTTCGATATCGGACTGTCACTCGCGTTCACGAACTTGACCCCTTCCGGTGACACATCTTTCGTGCCCGGAGCTGAATGGTCACCGCCGGCCGCATGCTCATCGAGCGCCAAGTTGACATAGGCCTCAAATTCGCCGCTGGTTGGGTTTGTGATGTCGTACACCATGATCCCACCTTGGCGCTCCAATGCCACGAAGGCGTAATGGCGGCTACCAATGCGGCCCACTGCAAGACCTTCAGGCTCGCCACCTTTGTCGTCTGAACGGGCATCGACCTCATCTGCCATTGAGGCGATCATCTCCTCAGCAGTTGGGAGTTCATCGTCTGCGTTGGCATTGAAATAGCCGGGATAATTCTCAGCGATGTACTCCTCGAACTCTGAACCCGGGTCGTAAGCAACCTCACCGTCGGTTGTCCAAATAGTGAATGACCGTGCGCCCCACATGTACAGCTGATCGATCGGATCGCTCGTCGGCATTGCAGTTGTTGAGTTCAGACGGCCGAGCAGGGCGTCGTCGGCTGTCGCAGCCAGGATCTCAGCCGAAAGGGTTGAGCCTGTGTAGTCAAGATCCGCCATCCGTTCCTCTTCGCTATAGCAGTCGTAATCTCTCGAATCTCCCTCGTTGGCAGTCACGAGATACGTCGTTCCGTTGACGGTGTAGTTGTCGACCGCGTCAGGCATGTAAATACCTCGGACATCCCAATTTTCAAGATTGATTTCGTCATCGCGATTCGATGCGTCCATCAAAAGGTTGGAGAAATCCTTTGTTCCAAGCGCCCAAACATCAATGATCTCAGGCGTATCGAGGTTTACGACTGCAATGGCGTTCGCCTCCTGCAACGTGACATACGCCGTTGATGAGTCTGAACTCACGGTTACGTACTCGGGCTCAAGGTCGTTTGAAGCGTCCGAGCCTGGCCAGAAGATACGAACACCCGACGCCCTCAATGCCTCGGTATCGAACGTATCAAATCCGAGAATATCTGCGACGCCGTGAGGAACACCGTCCTCGTTCAACGAAATCACTGCAATTGTTCCAGCCGGGTCAGTAGCAAGGGCGATATCTTCTTCTTCTCCCCCGCCTAGATCATCAGTTGCGCACAAGGGTTCACCTTCTCCAGCGACAACAACCTTTCTCCCATCGGGGCTGAACCCGACCGAATCAGGCAACACGCCGACACCAATGACATCACTGATTTCACCATCAGCATCAAAGAAGACAGCGACACCAGAGTCCGCAGTCGCAACGCCCGTCGCTTCGTCGTAAGAGGGGTCTCGTTCCACCCCGGCAACAAAGACACCATTGTGGGCTGCGACCCCGTTCACTCCGTTGCCGTGCTCGGACATGTCGACAGAGGTCACGAGAGTCGGAGATGCGGGATCGGAGATGTCGACGATATCGACCCGATTGAGATCGTCGTTCGACACCGCCATTCGCGCCGAGCTCGCATCAAATGCCACGACTTCGGCTCGTGCGAGACCGCCTCCATCGTAAGTTCCAAGAGCCGTCAGCGTCACCGAACCGGATGGTTCAGGGGCGTCGGCCATTGCAATCGCTGGAAGCAACAGGGATGAGAGCCCGGCGACCAGCCCTGAAGTGACTTTCAAGGGAGTACGTTTCATGATTTCCTTTCGGTATTGCGACCGAAAGGATCATCCTTCCCGCAGACCAACGTCGGCTTACAAAGAGCTGTCCTTTCCGTGAACATCACTTAAACATCTGATTCGCGATCGACAACGTCCTGATGCCGAATCCCATCACCTTTTGTTTTAGGTTGGAACAATGGCGACAGAAAACAGCGTTGACTTTCATTTCGATGTCATGTGCCCGTGGGCGTACCAAACCTCATTGTGGATTCGCTCAGTAAGAGAAGAAACTGGTCTCACGATCAACTGGAAATTCTTCAGTCTTGAAGACGTCAACCGTCGTGAAGGCAAGAAGCACCCGTGGGAACGCGAGTGGTCATACGGGTGGTCAATGATGCGGATCGGCGCCTATCTTCGCCGGACGTCGATGGATGATCTTGACCGTTGGTATGCGCGGGCCGGTAGGGCGCTTCATGTCGATGGCCATAAACCCCACGAGCCAGATGTCGCTCGTCACCTCTTAGAAGAAATTGGCCTCGACCCGTCGATCGTTGGTGCGGCCATTGCCGACGAGTCAACTCACGATGAAGTTCGAAACGACCACGATCGGGTTATTGCCTCAGGCGGGTACGGCGTGCCAACGCTCTATCTCGATGGCCACTGCCTATTTGGCCCTGTGCTTCTCGATCCTCCAAGCGGGGCGGCTGCTGTTCGACTTTGGGAAGCGGTGTCGCTGTGGGCCGAATTTCCTCACCTCTACGAACTGCAGCATCCTAAAACCGAGGTCGATGAGCGTTCTATTGCGTCGACATTCCGTCCGTATCTCGAGGCCCGAGATTGGGTGTCGATCAACCGTGGGAAAGTGGTGCCCATCGGCTCACCAAACCCGGAGGAGGCGGCATCATGACGCACCCTTCGCTTCACGGTTTCGATCTTTGCTGGTCGTCGCTACACGGCCTACTGAGCGAACTTTCAGACGAACAATGGTCGACTCAATCGCTGTGCCCTGATTGGGATGTTGCTGGCGTTGTCATGCACCTCATTTCTGTTGAAGAGATGTTGCTTGACCGGCAACCACTTGAATTCGCTGAGCGCCTCCCCTTTGAGGAAATTGCGGGCCTCACCGAAGCAATGTCGTCGCTCTCGGGTGCTCAACTCACCGAGAAGTTTGCGTCGGTGACCGCTGCGCGCCGAGCGCAACTCTCTGCGATGTCTGAAGATGACTTCGCGACGCCAGTCATGACCCCGGTCGGCCCTGGAACGTATGGACGTTTTATGGATGTCCGAGTATTCGATTTCTGGGTTCACGAGCAAGACATTCGAACACCGCTCGAGCTGCCAGGCCATGAGGGCGGCCCTGCTGCAGAGCGGTCAATAGATGAAATCAGAATGTCGATGCCGTATATCGCGGGTAAACGAGTTGGGGTTCCAGATGGCGGTTCACTTCGGGTGCATCTCACCGGACCTGTGGCCGGGGATATCACCGTGCGGGTCGATGGGCGTGCAGGCCTTGTCGATGACACGGACGAGACCACGGCCTCAATCACTGCTGATTCAACGACATTTGCGCTACTCGCCTGCGGACGGGTTGATCCGCAATCCCGCATCGACTCTGGTCACATCACATGGAGTGGCGACGAAGAGTTAGGTGAGCGAGCCGCTCGCAATCTGCGCTTCACGATGTAACTCGTTGGCGAAACACCATCACCATTGCGATCACGAGCGCTGAGATGGCAACGATGACCGCTGGCCACCACCAGGCGGGCTGATATCTCAATTCAATGATGTGGTTTCCGGCATCGACTGCGACACCGATGAAGATGCCGTCGACCACGAGCGCATCTGCTGGGAAGCCGTTCACCGTTGCTTCCCACCCCTTGAAAGCCTGAACGTTCGCTACAACCAGCGCTGGGCGGTCTACTTCAGCGGTGATCACAAGATGTTCGGCGGTGATCCGCGTGCTATCGAGTCGCTTCGGTTGACAATTTTCGGTGCAGTTCAGATCGACGTCAGCGAATGCGGTTGCCGAAACCGATGAATACTCGGTGCGCAAGATGTCAGCTAACCCGGCAACCGGTGGCCGAGCGGCAAACCAGGCGGCACTATCGCCGTTCCAGAAAGGGTTTTCCCAGACGCTGTAACGGGCATCTTCAGCAATTGGCCCGTTCCAATCGGGAACCCATTCACTCGGCGACCGATCGTTATCGAGCACCATCCACCTCACCCCAAAGCGACCGAGCTGTTGGGATGGAACTGGCGCCGATAACGAACTTCGCAGCGGTAAATCGATCGCTGGGTTTGCCGAAAATGCCCGCAGCATTTCCGTCCACGGTTGGGTGACCTGTACTCCTCCGTCGTACCCGTCGAGAGAATGCAAATCGAACCATGTGTTGGCATTTGGGCGAAGACCTCGAACCAACTCGTCATGTGGGCCGGCGTCAGGGGTGAGCGCAATCACAGAACCTCCGCTTTTTGCCACCGACATGAGTTCTGAGATTGCTGGCGATGCAGTCTCGCCAACTGCGGAGTCCATTGTGATTCGGTTTGGTATCGCCGAAACCGACATCACGGCGAGTTCGACAACAACCACGAACCCGAGTACTCGGCCGAGGTGGCGAGGTTGAACGACGACCGGAACGATAAGAACGAGCACTGCGGTGAGCAGCCAGATCACCCCTGCGAGCCGGGAGCCCGAAGTGATCGGGCCTAACCCGATGCCGATGGCTGCGAGCATGATTGCTGAGGCGAGTGTTCGTGAAATCCGACGAGACAACAGCGATCTTGCAGCGTCGACACCGACACCGACAAAGAGTGCAAGGGCAATACCGACAACCGCAAGCCATCTCACCGAGACTCGACCGAGATCAAAACCAGGAATGAGCCGGTAGGCGATCGTAAACACCGGAGTGCGAGGCCCGAGCGACCAGATCAGTCCGAGAACGATCGTTGCAGCGAGCGGCAGCGACCACCATCGATCAGACGAACTTTTCAGGGCCGCGACTATGCCGATGGCTCCAGTGATGACGCCGGCAACACCGAACCACCCAATCGCCTCAAATGCGCCTGAAAATGCTGCGGGGTCTCCGCCGGTAATGGTTCCGAACAGGGCTTGCGCGGCTTTACGGACTTGCAAGATGTACATGCCGTTTGACAGATCGGCAAACGAACGCCCCTCATCGAGCGATGCCATTGAGCGAGCATCGAGCGTTGCTAACAGCTGAGGAAGCGCCATCGCCACCGAAAGTCCGGCAGCGACTCCGAGGCGTACGAGCCCGGTGCGGTAGCGCACGATGAGCCCGATCGTGAACAGCGCAGCGACGAAGACGACTTCGAGAATGAGTTGTGGGTGACCGCTTAACAGCGTGCCAGTTGCCACAATCGCCAGCACACCGACCTCACGCCAACCTCTTCGTGCGGTGACACAACCGTGCAATGCCAACAGCAGCAGCGGAAGCCAAGCCAGGGGCTGTATCTGTTCGAACTGCACCGTCTTGGTCTGGGTCGAACCGATCAACACCACGACCACCCCGGCAATCGCCCCACCGAGGGAGGAAAGTCCAAGCCGTCGCGCCAAGGCCACCATTCCGAGCCCGAGCATCAACATATGTCCAACAACGATGAGCCCATGCCCCAGCGATGAACCGAACAGCAGAGCGATCAACCGTGGCGGGTACAGCACCCCGACAGCATGGTTTCCAAGGTGAGGGACGGTCCCGAATATGA
Organism: uncultured Ilumatobacteraceae bacterium; assembly: GCA_965660025.1. GTDB lineage: Bacteria > Actinomycetota > Acidimicrobiia > Acidimicrobiales > Ilumatobacteraceae > Casp-actino5. Next base: position 5,992 of record CBFHYI010000026.1, read on the forward strand.
ACTCGTTAAGGAAAGGGATGCGCCACTGCCGAAGCGCCGCCATTGACACCTCGGTGTTCGGGCCCGAATACGTTGCGCCGTCGTAACTCACGACGTGGTTTGCGGGCCACCAAAATGCCCGTGTGCTCACGATCACCGCCAAACTCGTCGCAATCGATGCGACCCGCCATTTGACCGAATGTGAGCGCGTTGAAGGCACGTCGTTAGTTTGGCCGCTCAACCGACAGAGACGGTGTCTCTTTCCTCAGGTCGGCTCAAACACCCCACTTACTTCGTCACCGCGGCCTCCATGACTGCTCGATCTACGAGCACATCGACTAGGAAAGGAACCGATGAGTCATCCACGCTTCCATCTCGCAATTCCTGTACATGATCTCGATGAGGCAGCTGGGTTTTACGGTGGGATTCTCGGCTGCCCACGCGGTCGAAGTGCAGATACCTGGATCGACTGGAACGTCTTCGGTCACCAAGTGGTGACCCACCTTCACGAGGGGTCAGGAGTCGACGTGTCTAATCCTGTCGACGGACATGACGTGCCGGTCCCACACTTTGGTGTCATTCTCGACCCGCCGACATTTCACACGCTGGCCCAGACGCTGCGAGACGCATCATGCACCTTTGTCATAGAGCCGTATGTCCGGTTTGAGGGTGAGCCTGGCGAGCAGTGGACGATGTTTTTGCTCGATCCGTCGGGCAATGCTCTCGAGTTCAAGGCCTTTGCACATGACGATCAGGTGTTCGCCACCTGACGACGCCAAGGTCGAGGAGTGTCGGCCGCTATTGATTTAGCGCAACGTCGAGGTACTGCTCGAGTTGACCTTCCGCCAACTGGCCGCTGTGTCGCCACTGAACGATGCCTGCTTCATCGAGCATCACGAGGTACGGATATCCGGTCGTGCCGAAGGCCTGCGCTGCCGTCGCCGCCTCATCGTCGGCAATGACCCGGAATGGCCAACGCTCACGCAACAGCCACTCAGAAGGTGGGTAATTCGGGCGGTCGGCAGCCGAAGCCGTCGCCACCCCGACAACGTTTAGACCCTGCGGAACGGAGAGACTTTCTGCCCACTCGACAAGATCAGGAACTTCAGCCTGACAGTGTGGGCACCAGTGCGCCAAGAACACCAACAGGGTTGGTGAACCCGGCTCGACGACAACTGCGGTGCCGTCAAATGACTCGCCTTCAAGAATCGGAGCCGTAAGACCGGCCCCCGTGTCGGTTGCGGTATCCCCTTCAAATGCGGGAAGGAGATCGCCGGTCACGGTGATCGGGCCATTCTCAGAACGCTCAACAGTTGAATCAGAGCCGCCGCCTGTCGCAAGCACGATGACCACTGCGACGACCGCAACGAGCACCACAGAGCCAAGAATGAAGATGAGTTGTCCGCGCCGACTTGACGATGATTCTGAAGCCATAATTCGTAGAGGCTAGACCAGCCTCACCCCTCTGGCACCGTCAGGTGCGAAGGATCTCCTGCTCAGAAGCCCGCAGGTTGATGCGGGATGTAAGGGCTCGTCAGACGTTCGAGTTCATCCGCTGACAATTCGATATCAAGCGCAGCAACTGCATCATCGAGATGTGATGCCCGTGTTGCTCCGACAATCGGGGCGGTCACGGTCGGATTCGACAGCACCCATGCGAGAGCGATCCGGGCCATGGATGTTCCGCGATTTGCTGCGATCTCAGCGACAGCGGAGACAACATCGCGGTCGGACTGCTCGGTGACGTCACGGCCGTAGAGACCATTACCGAATACATCGGTTTCACTGCGACCGGTTGACGTTTCCCATGTCCGGGCAAGGCGCCCGCGAGCCAACGGACTCCACGGGATCACACCAACGCCAGTCGCCTCGCAATAGGGCAGCATCTCGCGTTCTTCTTCTCGCATCAGCAGGTTGTAGTGGTTTTGCATGCTCACGAACTGAGTCCAGCCGTTACGTTCGGCAACATGCTGGGCGGTTGCGAATTGCCATGCCCACATCGACGATGCCCCGAGGTAGCGCACCTTTCCTGACCGAACAAGGTCATTCAATGTTTCCATTGTCTCTTCAATCGGCGTTTTCGGGTCCCAGCGGTGGATTTGATAGAGGTCGATGTAGTCGGTTCCTAGCCGGCGAAGACTGTCCTCGACTTCGGTCATGATCGCTTTACGTGAGAGGCCAGCGCCGTTCGCCGCTTTCCGCATGCGGCCATTGACCTTCGTTGCGATCACCACGTCTGATCGAGGCACGTCGAGGTCGCGTAAGGCTCGGCCTAAATACTCTTCGCTGGTCCCCAATGAGTACACGTTCGCCGTGTCGAAAAAGTTGATGCCGAGATCGAGGGCTTGTCTGAAAAATGGGCGACTCGTTTCCTCGTCCAAGCTCCACTCGTGCGTACCGAGGTTTGATTGGCCGTAGCTCATGCATCCAAGGCAGATCCGTGAGACTTCGAGTCCGGTGTTTCCAAGGCGTTGATACTCCATAGAAGAGATCATTTCAGGAACATGCGACCAGCGACGAGGTCGGCCACCTCGGGAGGCAAAAACGATGCCCACTACGCTCAAGAAATGGACGATTCAACCTCTCGGACGGCATCTTCAGTGCAGGCTCAGCACCATGACGTCATCGTCGTAGGGGCCGGTATTTCTGGCATCGGCGCCGCGTACCACCTCAAAAAGTTCTGCCCCGACCGAACCTTCACCATTCTCGAAGGACGCGGCGACATCGGTGGCACGTGGGATCTTTTCCGTTACCCAGGAATTCGCTCCGATAGCGACATGCACACCCTGGGCTACTCGTTCAAGCCGTGGACGGCAGAGAAGTCCATCGCTGATGGCCCATCAATCATGGACTATCTACGTGAGACCGTGGCCGAATATGACATTGAGCCAGCAATCCGATTCCACCACAAGGTGGTACGCGCTGAATGGGATTCGACTTCAGCGACTTGGACTGTTCACGCCCTCATCAACGAGTCAGAAGTCGTCGTCCTCACCTGCAATTTCCTCTTCATGTGTTCGGGCTACTACAGCTACCGGGGCGGTTACGACCCCGAATTTCCCGGTCGTGAACGCTTCAACGGTGACATCATTCATCCACAGCAATGGCCAGAAGATCTCGACTATTCAGGCAAACGTGTGGTCGTCATCGGTTCGGGAGCGACCGCAGTCACAATCGTTCCTGCGATTGCCGGTGATTCTGAACACGTCACGATGCTGCAGCGCTCCCCGACCTGGATGGTCGCACGGCCCGACGTCGACCCGGTTGCAGCAAAGATTAAGCGATTCCTTCCTCAACGACTTGCCCACCCGCTGATCAGGGCCAAAAACACCTTCTTCCAACAGTTCTTCTACAAGAAGACCCGCACCGACCCTGAGACAGTGAAGGGCAAGTTGCTGCAAGGGGTCCGTGCTCTCGTTGGCCCTGACGTTGATGTCGAGAAACACTTCACACCGACCTACAACCCATGGGATCAACGGCTCTGCCTCGTGCCAAATGGTGATCTTTTCGCAGCGGTTCGAAGTGGGTCAGCATCTGTGGTCACCGACAGCATCGAGTCATTCACTGAAACCGGAATCTCGCTGACATCCGGCGAGCATCTCGACGCCGACATTATTGTCACCGCGACAGGACTCGAGCTCGTGACGCTCGGCGACATGGACTTCGTGGTCGATGGCGCAACCGTTGATTTCGCTGACACCTTCACCTACCGAGGGGTCGCGTATTCTGATGTTCCCAATCTCGTGTCGACCTTTGGCTACATCAATGCGTCATGGACTCTGCGAGCTGACCTTACGAGCGCATATGTTTGCCGTCTCCTTAATCACATGAAGAAGACGGGGACGAATCAGGCAACGCCTCGACTTCGAGCCGATGAGGCCAACATGTCTCGGCGCCCATGGATTGACGACTTCTCATCGGGCTACATGCAACGCATGATGCCGATGCTGCCAAAACAGGGCGATCGAGAACCATGGACTAATCCGCAACGACTCGCACCAGATAAAAAAGCGCTGTTGAAAAACAGTGTTGACGATGGGGTGATGACCTTCACCACGTCACAAACCGCTCCTTCGACCAATCGCTACGCAACCAACTAATTGAGAGGAATTCATGCGCGCACTTGAAGTTCAATCCCTCACCGGCCCCGACGGGCTCGCCATCGTCGAACGACCTGAGCCTCAAGATGACGGCCGTTCGGTCATCATCGACGTTGCATACGCCGGGGTGTCATTCCCCGACCTGTTGCAGACGAAAGGTATGTATCAAATTCGGCCTGAACCACCGTTCATTCCAGGTGTTGAGGCATCTGGCGTCGTACGATCAGCTCCTGCAGATTCGGGCGTCTCTCCGGGCGATCGTGTTGCCGTGTGGGGCAGTACCTGTCATGCACAGGTTGTTGCTGGGCACCCCGACCAGGTGTTCAAGCTGCCCGACGAAATGTCACTCGCCGAGGGAGCCGCATTCGTACTCAACTATCAGACGGCAATGTTCTGTCTTGTCGATCGTGGTGGCCTCAAGGCTGGAGAATCTGTTCTCGTGCTCGGTGCCGCCGGAGGTGTTGGTACTTCTGCCATTCAGGTCGCAAAAGGACTCGGAGCCGGACCAGTAATCGGTCTTGTCTCCACCCCAGAAAAAGCCGAGGTTGCTGCCGCCGCCGGTGCCGATCACACGGTGCTCGTCAGCGATACGTGGAAAGACGAGGTTCTCGAGCTCACCGGCGGACGAGGGGTCGATATGACCTATGACCCAGTCGGTGGCGATCGCTTCCTCGACGGCGTTCGAGCGCTCGCACGATCAGGGCGTCTTGTCGTTGTTGGGTTCGCAGCCGGTGACATTCCAACGATCAAAGTCAACCGACTCCTCCTTCGAAACGTCAGCATTGTTGGCGCAGCTTGGGGTGAAGCCATCGCCGCAGACCCTGCACTCGCACGAGATATTCATGCTCGGCTTGTGCCGCTCGTGACGTCGGGTGCGGTCGCTCCACCCATTGGCAAGATCTTCTCATTCGACGATGCCGTTGAGGCATTCAGGTCGCTTGACGATCGAAGTGCGACGGCGAAAGTGCTGTTTGAAGTAAACGGCGAGTAATTCGCCCGCACGGCATTCATAGGGTCTGAAATACTCGCCCGAATGTCAAAAACACCTGTAACAATCACTCAACTCCTTACGATCACTTAGGAGATGAGATGTTTTCCCCTCTTCGCGCTCGCACTGATAACGGGCGCTGCTGGGACTATTGCGGCCGGCACAACATCGGTGAGCGCAACCGACGCAATTTCGGTGCAAAGCATCGAGTACCTCTCAGCGACCATTGATACGAAGGGCTCGATCGGCGGAGTGGGTATTGGCTATGACGCTCCGGCTGTCGACACCTACGGCGGCTATAGCGATTCAGTGACGTGGCGGTCCGACGGTTCACTCATGAAAGTTGACCACGAAGTTGGGCCCACATATCTCAAACCGAAGTACGACGTTGACGGACTTCCTGTTCCATCAACAGCCACCACAGTTCGACTTGAGGCGTATCCGAGAAATACCACCGATTGCACAGGAGAGGATTGGCAGGCGGCGTGCTACTGGGAGAATTACTCCGTCGAGAATTCGCATCATGGCGGATTCCATATGGATGTCGTTCGAACCGACGATGGCTTCTGGCCTCAAATCGGAACGATCTCGCTACCGACCGTTGACGATGCGTATGGCGGTTTCGTTGCAACAGGAAAGATCGTCGCCGCAACTCCTGTGACTGATGGGCGGGTGCATGTCGACGCGTTCCAAATCGAATGCTGGATAACCGAGGTGTGTCCCGCACGACCTCGATCAACCGGCGACCTGCCATACGGCGCATTTTCGTCCGGCCCGAGTCGCGGCGACGAGTGGTTCATGAGCGTCGCCTGGCCTGGTCGTTACACGCTGTACATCTCCGATGATGAGAGTGGTGAAAAGATCCAGGCCATCACCGATATCGAACGCGGGTCGGTGCCAACTATCGATCTCAATGCCCCATGTTTCGGATTCAAGGAATGTGTCACTGTGACCGGCGACGGGTCTCCGCCCGCCTCGAGCGGTACGTTTCAGCCGCTGTCTCCAACCCGAATTCTCGACACCCGAAGTGGGTTGGGCATTCGCAATGGTCCCGTCCGGCCAGGTGATGGGTCAATTGACACCTCAAATGACGACTTTCGCGCCGAAGAGGAACTCAACCACGAGCTTGTCGTTACCGGACGTGCTGGTGTTCCCGACCACGGGGTTGCCGCCGTGTTGCTCAACATCACTGCGGTAGACCCCACAAATGACGGATTCGTCACAGTTGGTCCACGCCCGCAGGGTGAGGGCGATGTATTCAACGATCAAAACTCCTTCGGTGAGTGGCCCAATGCCTCCAATCTCAATTTCTCTGAAGGTCAGACGGTTCCAAATCTTGTTCTCGTCAGAGTTGGAGCGGGTGGGCGCATCCGCTTTCACGTCCACGGGGCTACCACCCATCTCATTGCTGACCTTGCCGGCTACTTCACCTACGGAAATGAGGGGGCCGGCTTTTCGAGCGTTGCGCCGACGCGCCTGTTCGATAGCCGTCAGCCCTCGGAAAGCTCGTTTGTCTCAAATGCTCGAACCGATGTGAAGATCACTGGGCGAGCCGGAATTCCAACACACGCAACATCGGTCGTTGTCAACGTCACCGCGGTAAATCCCACAAGTGCCGGATTTGTCACCGTCTTCCCGGCTGGCAGCACCGTGCCGAACGCATCGAATCTCAACCTTCGGCCGGGTGAAAACCGATCAAATCTCGCCGTGGTCCGATTGGGTCAGAGTGGATCGATCAGTTTGCGGCCGTACCTCTATGGCCCTGATGCAACCGTTGACCTCATCGTTGACGTATTCGGTTACTTCTCCGACGATGGCGGTGCGTTGACCAGCACGACAGAGCCGTTTCGGATTATTGACACCCGCTCAGGTGTCGGAGGCAGCGAGGCGCCGTTTGGTGTTGGTGAATCGAGATCATTCGTAGCAGCAGGAAACGGGCGGATACCCTCCTCGGCAACGGCCATATGGGCCAATGTCACCGTCGTTGAGCCGACAGGTGACGGGTTTCTTACGGTCTATCCCTCCGGTGGGACTGCTCCGAATGTCTCGAACGTGAACTGGCGCTCAGGAGATATCAACCCCAATATGGCGCTCATTCCACTGAATTCAGAGGGGGAATTCAGTATTGCTGTTGAAATGCCATGGGATGACCAAGCGTCTGCACATGTCATCGTCGACGTCTTGGGGTGGGTCTCCACTTCATAGGCCTTGGTCGATGAACCTCTCAACGGTGTGAAGAGGCGCTCAATTCGAATCCTCGAGATTCTTTCAAAGGATTGTCTCCCCGCCCCAGACGCCGTAGCATTCCCTTCACCTAACAACTAGGGCAATCCCGCCCTAGTCCGATAGGGGGAGGAAATAACCCAATGATTAAGACACGTGCACGTAATTTCGGTGCGCTCGTCGTTGGTCTCGCTCTCGTAGCTGGCGCATGTGGCGACAGCGACGATGCAGCCGAAGAGCCAGCTGAAGAGCCAGCCGCAGAAGAAGCTGCTGAAGAGCCTGCTGCAGAGGCAGCTGGCGACGGAGTGCTCCGCCTCGGCGGCCTCCTGCCTGAGACCGGCAACCTTGCGTTCCTCGGACCACCCGAGTTCGCTGGTGTCGAGCTTGCTGTTGCAGAGATCAACGCTGGCGGAGGCGTCAATGGCGCAGACGTCGAGTGGCTCCCAGGTGACTCAGGTGACAACGGCGACGTTGCAAACGCAACCGTTGATCGTCTGCTCGCAGAGGACGTTGACGCATTCATCGGTGCCGCATCTTCAGGTGTGTCGCTGACCGTCATCGACAAGATCACCAACGCTGGCAAGATCCAGTTCTCACCGGCCAACACTTCGCCTGCATTCACTGACTATGCAGACAATGGCCTCTACTTCCGTTCGGCTCCGTCCGACGTCGTTCAGGGTGCAGCACTTGCTGACCTCATGATCGGTGATGGTGCGCTTACCGCAGCATTCATCGTCATGAACGACTCATACGGCACCGGCCTTTTTGAGTACACCTCAGCTCCATACACCGATGCTGGTGGCGAAATCGTCTACGAGGTCATTTACGACCCACAGGCAGAGAACTTTGACGCTGAAGTTTCAGCTGCAGTCGAAGCCGACCCAGACGCAATCGTCATCATCGGTTTCGATGAGACCTCAAAGATCCTCACCGGACTCATCGAGGCAGGCGCAGGCCCAGCCGACAAGATGCTGTACGGATCAGACGGCAACATGGGTAACGCTCTCGCCCAGGCATTCGACGACCCAGGTGTCGTTGCAGGCATGCGCGGAACCGTTCCTGGTGTTGACATCGAAGTCAATGAAGAGTTCATCGCTCGCCTCCTCGAGGTTGACCCTGAACTTCAAGACTTCGCCTACTCAGGTGAGTCATACGACGCAGCCATGGTGATCGCTCTCGCAGCAATCGCAGCTGGCGACGATGACGGTGTCGCAGTTGGCGCCCAGATCAACGACGTCACTCGTGGCGGCGACAAGTGCACAACCTTCGCTGGTTGCGCAGCAATCCTCGCTGACGGTGGCGACATCGACTACGACGGTGTTTCCGGTCCTCTGGAATTCATCGACGCAGGTGAGCCTTCAGAAGCATCAATCCTCATCAAGGAATTCAACTCAGAAGGTACGCTCGACGTTGTCGACATCATCTTCGGCAAGATCTGATCAACTGATCAGTCATAACTGAACAACATTGTGATGAGCCCCGGGGAAACCCGGGGCTCATTCGCGTAGCGAGACCAGTTTCACCACAACCTGATGAGATGACCCAAGCCCGCCAATATCGAAGGAGGATGTAGCGCCTTCACCAAGCGTCTTGAATGCTGAAGAAATCGAACGGTTCACTTTAAGCAATGCGACGCAGAAGGCAGTTGTACAGAACCCACTAGACACATGTAATTCATGAGGAGCTGCGGTTGAGGGCGGCTCTCACCCCGAGCCACGACCATGACGGTTGAGCCTTCGGAATCAGTCTTGGTGTGACTTCACCAACGTGCCGAGGTACAACTCGATCACCTTCGGGTCGGTGAGAAGATCTCGGCCGGTCCCTGTGTAGGCGTTGGTTCCTTGGTCGAGAACATAGCCGCGATGACAAATCTGGAGACAGCGTGAAGCATTCTGCTCAACCATCACGATCGAAACTCCTGCACGATTGATCTTGTGACAGCGAACAAACACTTCGTCTTGCAGCGCCGGCGATAGACCAGCCGAGGGCTCATCGAGCAGCAACACCGATGGGTCGAGCATGAGCGCACGGCCCATTGCAAGCATCTGGCGTTCGCCACCTGAGAGAGAACCGGCGCGCTGATCACGGCGATCGATCAGTTTCGGAAACATCTCCCCGACGACTTCGAGGCGTTCGGCGAAACGCGAAGGGTCGATGAAGGTGCCCATTTCAAGGTTTTCTTCAATCGTCAACGAGGGAAACACATTATTTGTCTGCGGCACATAACCGATACCGCGGCTCACCAAAGAGTGGGCCTTCATATTCGTGATCTCTTCACCACGCAACTGCACACTGCCCTCACGAATGTTGACAAGACCGAAAATGGCCTTCACAAGAGTCGACTTTCCCGCACCGTTTGGACCAACAATTCCCACCAATTCTCCCTCGAAGAGCTCGAGGGAGCAGTCATTCAGAATGTTGATTCCGGGCAAATAGCCTGCATCGAGTCCGTTAGCAACAAGGAGCGGGGTCTTCTCAGTCATCAGTCAGCCTCCAAATCAAGAGCAGAGTCATGGTGCGAACCGAGATAGGCGTCGACCACCGCTTGGTTAGATGAGATCGACTCCGGTGGTCCTTCCGCAATAATTCTGCCCTCAGCCATCACGACGACCCAGTCGCTGATTTCTTGCACCATGTCCATGTCGTGCTCGACAAATAACACGGTCATTCCTTCGTCGCGAAGGCCTTTCACGTGATCGAGAAGCGACTGTTTTAGAGCGGGGTTCACGCCGGCCATTGGCTCATCGAGCATCACTATATTTGGCCGCACCATCAGAGCTCTTGCCATTTCAAGCAGCTTCCGCTGGCCACCCGAGAGCGTGCCGGCGAACTCATCACGCATATGGCTGAGTTTGAATCGTTCAAGCAATGCGTCGGCGCGCTCGGTGATCTCAGCTTCTTGGCGGCGCCACAAGAATGGCAACAGCGCTCTAAAGAACGATTCTCCAGCCTGTTCGGTTCCACCAAGACGCATGTTGTCAATCACCGTCATCTTCGACAGCGATTTCGTCAACTGGAAGGTGCGCACCATGCCAAGGTTTGCAACCTTGTACGCCGACACCCCCGAGAGGTCATTTCCCTCGAAAAGTCGATCTCCCGTATCGGGCTCATCAAAATTGGTCAACAGATTGAAGAACGTGGTCTTGCCGGCGCCGTTCGGTCCGATGAGCGCGGTGATCGCTCCGCGCTGCACCTCAAGGTGCTCGACATCAACAGCGACAAGACCACCAAACGCACGCCGGACATTGTCGGCGACGAGAATTGGGTCATTCTTCGCAGCACCTGGTTCGTAAGGGACGCCATCGAAGAGCTCTTGAGCGGCGGACGGTTCAGCGTTCATCGAGCGCCATCTCCTCTTTGGTTCCAAAAATTCCTTGAGGTCGGTAAATCGCCAACAAAATGAGACCAAGACCGATCATCATGAACCGAACTTGACCGACCTGAGTGCCATCCATGATGACTTCTGGCATGTAGCCGTTCTCAACGAGTTGACGCAGAAACACGTCGGTGAAGTTCAAAATGCCGTACAAGATCGCTGCGCCAGCGATCGGTCCACCAACCTTTGCAGCACCACCCAAAATAAGCGCCACCCACGCAAAGAACGTGACATCGGTAATGAAGTTCTGCGGCTGAGCTGACTGGGTTCCGATCGCTCGGAACATTCCGCCAAGCGCACCGAACATTCCGCCAATCATCAGAGCCTGCATCTTGAACCAGTACGCGTTCTTACCGAGGCTTCGAGCTGCATCTTCGTCTTCTCGAATTGCACGCAACACCCGACCCCATGGACTGCGCATTGTCATCCAGACGATGAGCGCCACTGTTGATAGCACGATCCATCCGATGAGCACCACCCACATTTGGTTACCGATGAATAGCCCAAAGAAATAGCGTTTTTGTTTGTCAAACGGGTTGAAGTCGTAAAACCTGTTTGCAAATGCCGTCAACCCATCAGATGAGCCAGTCCAGCGGTCGAGAGAAGGTGAACGAGCGATAATGCGGAACATCTCGCTCGCCGCAATAGTGACGATGGCGAGATAGTCGGCACGCAACCGAAGCGTTGGCACACCCATAATGAGCGCAAGCAGCAACGGGAATACAACGATGCCAAGCAACAGACCCCACCAGAAGTTGAGCCCAAGTGTGACCACTGCCATCGACAGGCCATAGGCGCCAGCGGCCATGAACACGGCCTGACCGAAGTTCAGCAGTCCGGTATAGCCGTAGTGCATGTTGAGCCCCATGGCAGCGAGCGAAAAGTAGATAAACGGCTCGCCAATGAACCCCCGGAACAGGTTCTGGATGATTGCTCCCCAATCCATTTACGCTCCTCCTATCCGATCCGCTCTCGTCGGCCAAAGAGACCTTGTGGCCGAATCAGCAAGATGACAATCAACATGAGAAGTGCTCCGACGTTCTTCATGTCGGTTGGAATGACAAGCGTTGACAACTGAATGAACAGGCCAACAATGATGCTGCCGAATAGAGCGCCGTATGCAGTTCCAAGCCCGCCAAGCGTCACGCCGGCGAACATCAACAGCAAGATTCGGAAGCCCATTTCCCAGTTGATTGATTCGGTAAGACCAAACAAGACTCCTCCGAGCCCTGCGAGCGCACTACCGAATATCCACACCAACGAAATCACTCGCTCGACGTCAATACCGGTCGATTCAGCGAGGTCACGGTTATCTGACACGGCACGCATTGCTTTGCCCATACGTGTGAATTGCAATGCTGATGCGACTCCAACCAGCACCGACACCGAAATAATCATCAATACGAGGTCTTTCGGTGCAAGTCGGAACAAGCCCAGATCCCACTGTTCTTGAATCTGGTAATCACGCAGACGTTTCGCGCGGCCACTGAAGATGAACAAAATGACGTATCTGAAGAAGATCGAGAACCCGATCGAAACCACGAGGGCTGCAACCAAACTTGCGCCTCGACGACGCATTGGCCGCCAGACCGTGCGGTTGAACAGCCCACCCGCACTTCCGCAAATGAGTACGACGATGACCGTCGCCGGAATCAAGTGAAGCCGAACCCCAAACACCCCAGCATTGTTCAAAAGGTATGCCATCACAGCGCCAAAGGTCACCGATTCACCGTGGGCAAAGTTTGTGAGGCCAGTCGTTCCGTAAATGAGAGAAAGACCGATGGCACACATCGCGATAATGAGGCCAAGTTTCAACCCATCAACCATCAACTGAATAACAGTGTTGCCACCCGCCGAATTCGCCTCGGCTTCACCAAGCGGGAACAACGTCGACTTCGACGAACCATCGATCAGCGTCACAGACGCCGGGTTCTTATCGGGATTTCGTAGCGAAACACCATCTGGCAGCGTCTCGACGTCGAGAAGAATGTCATACGTGCCCTCCGGCACGATCATTGACCACGAGCCATCTTCAGCGGTCGTCGTTGACGACACCTCGGCGCCCGATTCATCAAACGCTCGAAAGGTCACCCCTGGAACGCCTACTCGCTCACCGTCATCATCTTTCTGAACGAGGCTTCCTTTCACCTCTCCGCCGGACTCTTGAGCAGAGACCGAAGCCCCCGAACCCAACCCGACGAGCAGAAGGAGCCCGAATGCGAGCGCCATTGCGCTTCGGCGCACGCCAGTGAAGGCTGTCATCAATTGAACACCACCCA
>CBFHYI010000027.1:0-18673 GCA_965660025.1 uncultured Ilumatobacteraceae bacterium
ACAATGGGTACAAGGTGTATCTCGATTCAGGCGCGCAGATCGTGAACCCGATCGACGAAGAGATTGCGACGTGCATCGCAGATATTGATCCGCTGTTGGTTGAACTTGCTGAACCTGATTCAGCATTGATGACGATGCTTGATGATGAACTTCGGCAGCGCTACCTCAGCGCAGTCGGGAACGTTCTTCATGTCTCAGATACCGAGCCGATACGAGTCGCGTACACACCGTTGCATGGGGTGGGTGGTGCAACGCTGGTTGAGGCCTTTGCGCGCTGTGGGCTTGGCATTCCAGAGATCGTCGAAGAACAGTTCGAACCTGACGGCTCATTCCCGACGGTGCCGTTTCCAAATCCAGAAGAACCCGGAGCGATGGATGCGGTGATCGCGCTTGCACAACGAGCGCACTGTGATCTCGCACTTGCTCACGACCCTGACGCTGACCGACTAGGGGTTGCAATTCCCACCGCCTCGGGTTGGCGTCGGCTGAGTGGTGACGAGATCGGCTGGTTGCTCGCCGACCATATTCTGTCGAACACTGAAGGCGATGAGCGGATGGTCGTCACCACTCTCGTCTCGTCGTCGCTGTTATCGGTGATGGCCGCCGATTACGGCGTGCACGCCGAGGAGACGTTCACCGGTTTCAAATGGATCGGCCGTACCGTTCTTGAACACCCAGACCGACGATTTATGTTCGGCTACGAGCAGGCTCTCGGCTACCTCGTTGCGCAACGTCCGCTCGATAAAGATGGAATCACCGCTGCGGTCGTGATGGCTGAGGTAGCTGCATGCGCAGCATCAGATGGAACGTCGATCGAAGGGCGCCTGGAATCTCTCGCAGAGCGATACGGGCGATACGTCATCGGTGAGCGTTCAATCAAGATGGATCCTGCGCTGAGCAGCAAGGTGGTGCAACGTTTACAGGCCGAACCACCGACCGACATCGGTGGAGTTGCCGTGCACACAGTGACCGAATTCCCCGAGGCTGGGCTGCTTCGCCTCGAACTTGTCGATGGCACGCGTCTTCAGGTTCGACCCAGCGGCACCGAGCCGAAGATCAAGCTCTACGGCGAGGCGGTCGATGGTGATCCGGCCGAAGGTCTCGACCAGCTTGCAAAAGTGCTCGCTGAGATCGCAGCGCCGTACGTTGCGTAGCTAGTTGCGAGGTTCGCCGAACAGGCGATCACCTGCATCACCAAGCCCCGGAACGATGTACGCCTGCTCGTTGAGGTGCGAATCGATGGCGCCCGTCACGATGTGAACGTTCCAGCGGTCATTGACGTGGGCTTGCACCGCCTCGATACCTTCTGGGGCGGCGATTGCACAAACGACAGTAATTGTGCCCGTCACTTGGCGATTGGCGATGAGATCGATGACGTGATTCAGCGAGCCACCAGTCGCAAGCATCGGGTCGACGATGATCACGGGGCGATCGCCAATGTCCGCCGGCAGTTTGTCGGTATACAGCTCTGGTTCGAAGGTTGTTTCGTTTCTCGTCACCCCGACAAACCCGAGATCTGCATCATCGAGTACGTGGTGTACCGACGTCACAAATCCGAGTCCAGCACGAAGAATTGGAACGACCAGCGGTACCTCAGCGAGGACCTGCTGTTGAGTTTCGGTGAGTGGGGTAGTGATCATCTGCGAACGTGTCGGCAGGTCTTTTGTGGCCTCTGCAAGCAAGATGATGCCAAGTCGGTCAAGGTGAGCTCTGAAGTTTGCGTTCGACGTCTCAACCGAACGCATACGAGCAAGTGCATCATTGACGATCGGGTGGTCAACCTCAGTGACGGTGACGGTCATGTCGATCCGCCAGCCTGCTCAGCGAGGAGATTCGCGTAGCCCGGCTTGATGATGTTGTTGATGATGTGCAGCCGCTCAGGGAAGCCGGCGAACGCGCTCTTCATTGCGTTAATCGTGAGCCACTGCATATCGGCAAGATCGGTTCCAAAGGCCTCTGAAAGTTGGACAAATTCATGACTCATCGAGGTGTTCGACATGAGACGATTGTCGGTGTTCACCGTCACTCTGAAGCGCAGATCTCGTAAGAGCCCAATTGGGTGCGAGGAGATGTCAGCACAGACACCCGTGTTGACATTTGACGTGGGACAAAGTTCAAGGGGAATTCGGCGGTCACGAACGAACTCGGCGAGGCGGCCGAGTTCCCAGCCGTCACCAGTTTTCGTAATGTCATCGACGATACGAACGCCATGGCCAAGGCGGGCAGCACCACAATATTGAAGTGCTTCCCAAATGCTTGGCAGCCCGAACGCTTCACCGGCGTGAATTGTCGAGTGAAAGTTCTCGCGCATCACGTACTGGAATGCATCAAGGTGGCGTGATGGTGGGTGGCCTGCCTCGGCGCCGGCGATATCGAAGCCGACGACCCCAGCGTCACGCCATTTCACTGCGAGGTGGGCAATATCGAGGCTGTGAGCTGCGGTTCTCATTGCGCAGAGGATGACCTTGATAACGATGCCGGTCTCTTTCTCTGCTCGTTGGAAACCATCGATCGTCGCAGCAACGACCTCATCGAGTGAAAGCCCTGCCTCTACGTTCAACTCTGGGGCGTAGCGAACCTCGGCATAGACAACGCCGTCGTCGGCGAGGTCGATGCCGCATTCGTATGCGACGCGCTCGAGTGCGTCACGGTGTTGCATAACGCCAACGGTGTGGGCAAAGGTCTCCAGGTACAGCACGAGGTCGTTCCGCTTTGCACCACGGTTGAACCACGTTGCGAGATCAGAGGGGTCATGGGTCGGCAGTCCCTCGTAGCCAAACTCTTCAGCAAGTTCGATGACCGTTTCGGTGCGGAGCCCACCGTCGAGGTGGTCATGGAGCAGCACCTTCGGTGCGCGAACCGCAATGTCAGGGGAAAGGGAACTCATTGACGATCACTGCGATCGAGTCGGCGCAATGGCATGTCTGCCGGTCGTTGCAACCAGTTCCAATCTGGATATGTCGCTGAAGCAGAGATGCAATGCAAGGTGTACGCATGACGGCTCACCGGTGACCTGTTGACGTCGCTCCAATGGGGGAGTTTCCCATTGAGAATCACCATGGTTCCTGCGGGGACCTCCAGCGGTACGAGGTCTTTTGCCGGATCTGGAAGCGGTGTCTCATCGAGATCTTCGAAGATGGTGCCTTCATCGTCAGATCCCAGGCGGCGGAAGACTTTCCGCAAAGGAGGCCTGTGGCCGCCGGGGGCGGCCCAGAGGCAACCGTTGTCAATGGTGGCATCTTCGACCGCGAACCAGAATCCGGTGACCGTTAGCGGGTCGGTGTACAGGAAGGTGCCGTCTTGGTGGCAGCTCACTTCGCCGCCGATGCCCGGCTGCTTAAAGATGTACATGCTCTGTAATGCAAGAGCGTCGGCCATTCCGATATCGGCTGCTATCTGGGCAAGATCTGAGGTGTAGGTCGCCTGCTCAAACACATCATCGAGATCGTGCTGCGCGTGACCGATCTTGTTGATGCTGAGTTCTTTTGCCTGCCGTAGTTCACCGCGTTCATCGAATGCTTCTTCTTCGAAGAAACACCAAATACGACCGCCTGACGACAAGAACTCATGGTTGGAGACTCGCTCTTGCTCTTCGGTGGTGAACACAGTGTTTTCGCCAGATGGCTCCCAGTTGTCGACGAGGTCAATTGCCCGCTCACGGATTGACTCTCGGGTCTGCGAACCCATGAAGTCGGGCACAGCAAGGAAGCCATCGTGTTCAAACGATGCAATTTGTTCATCGGTGAGCAAAGCAGACATACCCTGAGCGTACGCCGGTCACGAGGGCTTGACGAGATCAGCCGTTGGTAAGTGATGAATACGCCGGAGTGACAATGTTGTCAATGATGTGTTGACGCTCGGTGAGTGGGGCAAACCCAGATGAAATAGCGTTTGTCACGAGTCGCTCGATGTCTGGCCACGAAAGTTGGTGGGCGTCATGCAGTGCAACGAGCTCACTCGACGGGCTCACGTCGCTCATCAAACGGTTGTCGGTGTTCACGCCGACGTTAAAGCCAGCGCGCATGAATGGAATGACTGGATGTTCAGCCACAGAGTTAACGGCACCAATTTGGGTGTTGCATGTCGGGGCCATTTCGAGGTGTATTTGCCGGTCACGGATAAACGATGCGAGTGGGCCCAAGACGAGTTCACCGTTGTCGAGTTGGGTGTCTCTGTCGAGTCGAACTCCGTGTCCGATGCGGTGAGCGCCGTGGGCAAGTGCGTCAGAAATCAACTCGAGGTCAGGTGGCTCACTTGCATGAATCGTCACATTGATATGACGTTGGCGGGCGATGGCGAGAGCGTCTGCGTGTAGCGACGGAGGCCAACCGGTTTCGGCACCGGCGAGATCGAAGGCAACGACCTTGCTGTCTGTGGAGCGGTAACGGTCAACGAATTCGACCACCTCGACAGATCGACGTTCGGTACGCATCGCACAGACAATGAGGTTTGCCGAGATCGAGAGGCCCTTTTCATGGGCTGAGGTTTCTGCTCGTCGAAAGCCGGCGCAGATCGCCTCGACCGAAGCTTCGAATGGCATGTCGTGCAATTCCGGAGCGAAACGAATTTCGGCGTAGACGACCCCGTCGTTGGCGAGGTCTTCGACGGCTTCAAATGCCACTCGTTCGATATGGGCAGGGTCTTGCATGACCGCCAATGTGTGTTCGAATGTTGCCAGATACTTCAGGAGATCTTTTGCGGCAGCTCCAGCGGTGAACCACGCTTGAAGATCGGCGGGGTCGGTTGTCGGTAGTTGAGGTGTCCAGCCAATGCCCTCGGATAGTTCAAGGATGGTTTCGATTCGTAAGCCGCCATCGAGATGGTCGTGGAGCAGTGCTTTTGGCGCGGTGACAATGGCGTCTGACGTGACGTCGACCGCCATTAGTGAGCCCCGCCGGGCCGATAGGGCACACCCGCTTTCGCTGGCGGTCGCAAACGTTGACTGGCGGTGGCCAGCACGATAAGCGTGATCACGTAGGGCAGAGACTGAGTGAGCGACTCGGGAACTTCGTCGACGGTCAGATACGCAATAAGCGCGATCACCGATACTCCGATGCCGGTTGTTCCTCGCCGCATTTGTCGTCGCAACAGTGAGATGAGACCGACGATTGCACTCACAAAGAAGACGAAGAGGAACAGCCCGGTGATTGATCCACCAGCGACGAGCTTGATGCCCTCCGAGTAGCCAAATACGGCAGCTCCACCGAGAATCCCGCTGGGTCGCCAGTTACCAAAGATCATCGTTGCAAGTCCGATAAAGCCTCGGCCCGCGGTCTGGCCTTGCCGGTAATACGACGAGGAGATGATCGAGAGGAACCCTCCGCCAAGTCCAGCAAATCCTCCGCTGATGAGGAGCCCGATGTAGCGAACTCGAATGACGTTCACACCGAGAGACTCTGCGGCCTCAGGTGCCTCTCCCGAGGACCGTAGTCGCAACCCAAAACTGGTGCGCCACAAGACCCACGCAGAAAAGGGGATGAGGAGTAGCGCGATGAGTGAGGCAAGCGACAATCCCGACATGAGTCCGCGCGTCATGCCTGCAAGGTCGGCAATAAGGAACCATCCTCGTTCTTCAAGCCACCCGAGAGCGTCAGGTGTCGATGACGAACCAACGGGCCCACCTGCGAGGAATGGAACATCGACTTTTGGTATCGCTGAAGATTGTGGAGGTGACTGGCTGATACCGCCTTGAGGCTGTCCGACAAAGACCAATTCGCTGAGGTACCTCACGCCGAAGAACGCAAGCAAGTTCATGACGACACCTGAGATCACTTGGTCGATATTGAACCGAATTGTGGCGACAGCGTGGATGAGGCCACCGAGCGCACCGCCAAAGATCGCAAAAAGAAAGCCGATCCATGGTCCATATTTCCAGGCACCAAACGCACCAAACCACGTACCGAGGATCATCATTCCTTCGATACCAATATTAAGAATGCCAACACGCTCAGCCCAGAGTCCTGCGAGTCCGGCGAGCATGATCGGCACGGTGAGACGTAGCGCGGCTCCGATGGTTCCTGACGAGGTGAGGTTGTCGAACCCAGTCCACAGCCGAGTCACCGACATGATCGCAACGAGAGACAGCCCGATAGAGAGGAGACGCATCCGCGGCGAGAGAGCGATGCTGTTGGGTGGCGTAGAGATTGATGTGGTGCTCATGCTCCACTCCCTGCTGCGAGTTCGGCTCGCGCTCGTTCAGCGGTCTTGATGTTCGTCCTTCGGACTGCGGCTTCATTGACGATGACGACGGTCAGCACGATGATGGCCTGCATCACCTTGACGATCGAGTTCGGCACATCCGCAAGCTGAAGTTGGGCAGATGTGGAATCGAGAAAGCCGAAGAGCAGAGCAGCGATCACGATGCCAACCGGATGATTTCTGCCGAGAAGTGCAACGGTAATGCCTGCGAACCCGAGCTGGATTGGGGTAGCACTCGGGCCGTAGGCGTGGGTTTCACCGAGAACGCTTTGCATCGCGACAAGGCCGGCGACGGCACCTGAGAGTAACAATGCGATGACGGTCATCTTCGTTGCGCTGATTCCCGCGGTTGAGGCGGCGGTTGGGTTATAGCCCGAGGCACGAAGTTTGAAACCAAATGTGCTCCGGTACACCACCACCCAGAAAATGGCTACGACGACGAGAGCGATAATGAACATCGAGTTGAGCCGTCCCTCAACGAGGTCGGGAAGCCGACCAGATTCTTCGATGATCGTTGTCTTGATGTTGAGTCCTTCCACAGAGTCATCGCGGAAGAAGCTGTTGAAAAGCCACTGGATAAATGAGAGCGCTATGTAGTTCAACATGATGGTCGAAATGACTTCGTGGATGTTCTTGCGGACTTTGAGGAATGCGGAGATACCAGCCCACGCAGCGCCGGAGATCAACGCAACTGCGAGAATTGCAGCGACGTGCAGTGGCCCCGGAAGACTCAGATGGCTTCCTGCCTCAGCTGCCATCAGCGCAGCAAAGAGATACTGCCCTTCGACACCGATATTGAAGATGTTCATTTTGAAGCCGATGGCCACAGCGGTTGCAGAGAAGATGAGTGGTGTTGCCCGTCGCATCATCTCCAACAACTTGTCGGTGTTCTGGGCGGTGTCGATGATGGTGGTAAACGCTGTCACCGGGTCTTTCCCGGTGATGAACAGCATGACCGCTGAAATCCCGAGAGCGATGATGACGGCAAGGAGCGAACTTGCGAGCGTCGTTCCAGAGGTGCGTAACCCCGATGCCCGAGAGGGGGTCAAGATCTTGGCCAACGGGCCTGATGGGCCTGACGGGGCTGTTGCTGTCTCGGTCATGATGCGACCTCTTCGTGTGCGCCTGTCATGTAGCTACCCAACTCGCTTGCCGTGACGTCATCTGGGTTCAGTGTTGCGGTGATACTTCCGTCAAACATCACCGCGATTGAGTCGGAAAGCCCCAACAGCTCTTCAAGATCGGCAGAGACGAGAAGAACGGCCATGCCATTGTCACGGGCTCGCCGAATTTCGTCCCACACCGCCGCTTGCGCACCAACGTCAATGCCGCGAGTCGGGTGAGCGGCGACGAGAACGCCAGGGTTCGTCGTCAGTGTGCGACCAACGATGAGTTTTTGTTGGTTGCCACCCGAAAGTGCAAACGCTGGCGTTGTCTCATTTGGAGTAAGCACCCCGAAGCGCTTGATGATGTCGACGGTGTACGCCTGGATCGATGCCGCGTCGACGAGCGGTCCTTTTCCAAACTGATCTTCGTCTTCTCGCCCCAGCAATGTGTTTTCCCAGAGCGGAGCGTTCAGCATGAGCCCCTCTCGGTGACGGTCAAACGGGATGTAGGCAAGGCCCGCATCATGTCGCTGCCGGGTGGTTGCTTTCGTGAGGTCAGCGCCGTCGACAGTGACCGTGCCGGTTGACGGCATCAGGCCAAGGAGCGCTGCGCACAGTTCATACTGACCATTCCCCTCAACCCCAGCGATTCCAACAATTTCGCCTGATCGAATGGTGATCGATGCGCTGTCAACCGCAGGGCGCCCTTCGATGCCTATGACGGTGAGGTTTTCGATGTTGAGGCGAACATCGTCTTTGATGTCAGAGGTTCTTCCTGCCGGTGAGGGGAGTTCTGACCCGACCATCAATTCTGCGAGCCCTGATCGATCGATGTTTCCGGGCGTGGTTTCCGCAACGGTGGTGCCCTGACGCATGACGGTGATGTCATTCGAGACCTGAAGGACCTCATCAAGTTTGTGAGAAATGAAGATTACGGTTGCCCCGTCGTTGACGAGACTGCTGAGCGTGACGAACAATTCGTCGACCTCTTCAGGGACAAGAACTGCCGTCGGTTCATCGAGGATGAGAATTCGGGCACCCCGAAACAGCACTTTGATGATCTCAACGCGTTGACGCTCGCCGACGCCGAGTTCGCTGACTGGCATATCGAGATCAAGCTCGGTACTGATGGACGACATGATGTCTTCAATGCGTGTACGGGCTTGTTTGATGTCGATAATGCCTCGGCGGCCTGGTTCGCTTCCGAGAATGATGTTCTCAAGAACGGTGAGGTTGTCGGCGAGCATGAAGTGCTGATGCACCATGCCAATGCCAGCAGTAATTGCATCACTCGGTGATTTGAAACGGCGCTCGGCTCCTTCAACAGAAATCGTTCCAGAGTCGGGCTCTTGCATTCCGTAGAGCGTTTTCATCAAGGTCGATTTACCGGCACCGTTTTCACCGACGATGGCGTGAATAGTTCCGGCTCTAACGTTGAGGTCAACGTCGTAATTCGCGATCACCCCGGGAAATCGTTTTCCGATTCCACGGAGTTCGACAGCAGGCGTGCTGCTCATCGCCCCTCCCTCGTTGCATTAATGGTCTGGGTCTGCGACCCCGCAAAGTGTTGAAGCACTCGTAGAAGAGTAGTGCTTCGGCGAGACAAAGAAGAGAGCCCGGGTGAATCACCCGGGCTCTCTACAAATTGTTCGTAGTTATCCCGCTCGAAAGCGGGAATCACCTATCGGTCAGAGACCTTCAGGTGAAGTCGGAACGACAATGTCTCCGGCGATGATCTGAGCCTTGAAATCCTCGAGCTGGTCGACAATGTCGTCGACGTTGCCACAAGTTGTTGCGTAGCCGACACCATCATTCGCCAGGTTGAAGGTGTAGAAGCCGCCTTCGGCGGTTCCGTCTTGGACATTCTTCGCCATTTCTTCGACGGCCGTATCAACTCGCTTCAGCATTGAGGTCAAGCGGTGTGCCTTCTGCTCTTCGGTATCGAAGCTGCATTCGTCGTTATCAACGCCGATTGCCCACTTGCCTTCACCAGCTTCAACAGCGGCCTCGATCATTCCGCGACCAGAGCCACCAGCGGCGGTGTATACGACGTCTGCGCCGTCTGCGTACCACGCTCCGGCAATTTCTTTAGCCTTGTCTGGTGAGCCCCAAGCAGCGTTGTCGCCTGCGGCGCCAAGGTAAGCCGACTCTACGACGATGTCAGGGTTGACGGCCTTTGCCCCTGCGATGTAGCCGGCCTCGAACCTCTTAATGAGATCGATCTCCTGGCCACCGATAAAGCCGATCTTGCCCGTCTGGCTCTTCAGAGCGGCAGCCGCACCAACAAGGAATGAACCTTCTTGTTCAGAAAATGCTGTGGTGATGATGTTTGCGCCGTCGTAATAGCCGTCGATCCAGCCAAAGTACACATCCGGGTTAGCCTCGGCGATCGGACCGAGTGCGTCACCAAATGCGAAGCCGACCGCGACAACGAGCTTGTTGCCTGCGGCTGCAAGAGCCTCGAGGTTTGGTTGGCGGTCTTGATCGCTCGTCGCTTCGAGCTCTTGAACCGCGATGCTAAGGTTGGCCTCGGCGTTGTCCGCCCCTTGGCCTGCCATGTCGTTGAAGGTACCGTCACCACGGCCACCGGTATCGAACGCGAGACCGAGGAATGGGCCTGCCTCTTCGGCGGGCTCTTCGGCTGCTTCTTCTTCAGCGGCTGGCTCTTCTTCAGCGGCTGGCTCTTCGGCTGCTTCTTCTTCAGCGGCGGGCTCTTCGGCGGCTGGCTCGTCAGCGACGGGATCGTCACTTCCGCAAGCAGCACCGGCGAGAGCAAGCACGGCTGCCATGGCAGCGACCGCAATGCGCTTTGACTTGATCATTTCTCCCCCTTGTGTCGGGATGTAGTGGGTTGATGCCCTGTGAAGCAAAACTTCTCAGAACTTGTTCACGTGAACACCCAGACACTACTCGGTTTCTGGAGGCTTCCATTGCTGAAGTCGATGACAATCATGCGAGACTTTCGTCATGTCCAATCTCTTGACAGATATCTCAGATGGAATCGGCACGCTGACACTAAATGCGCCGGAGGCTCGCAACACGATGACGATGCCAATGGTGGAGGAAATCTGCGTTGCAATGGATGAGTTCGAAGCAGATGAGGGGTGCTCAGCGGTGATTGTGACAGGTGCTGGCTCGGCGTTTTGCGCAGGTGCCGACCTCGGAAATCTTCAGACTGCAACGGCGGAGAGCCTCGGAACCATATACGAGGGCTTCTTGCGGATTGCTCGATCGACGCTGCCAACAATTGCGGCTGTGAATGGCGCGGCAGTGGGTGCCGGCATGAATCTTGCGCTTGGATGTGACCTTCGAATCGCTGCCCGTCGAGCAAGATTCGATACACGGTTCTTGCAGATCGGATTGCATCCAGGCGGTGGTCACACGTGGATGCAGCGGCAGATCGTTGGCGCGCAAGCAGCGTTCGCAACGGTGATTTTTTCTGAGGTGGTTGATGGAAGCGAGGCGGAGCGCATCGGTCTTGTGTATCGGTGCGTTGAAGATGACGAGTTGATGAATGCCGCTCGTGCGCTTGCTGCTGGAGCGGCGTCTGCGCCTCGCGAATTGGTGATGATCACCAAGCAGACCATTCGCGATATGGCTGATATTGACGCTCATAGCGAAGCGGTCACTCGCGAACTTGACCCCCAGGTCTGGACGGCGAAACAGCCGTGGTTTGAGGAGCGCATCGCTGCGCTGAAGGCAAAAATTTCGTCGAAATCCTGACGCAGTTCCCAACGACCGAAAACGTGAATTTCGGCCTAGCAAAATGATGTACATTCTCACGCAGGGGGAGGATTACCACCACTTCAAAAGGAGGTATCCGATGAGTCAGCGTCATAAGAATTCAGAATTCCAATTGCCGCCGAAACAGGAATTGCGTGCGCATGCCCATGGTGAGCGCCACAGGATTCATGTGCAACTCGATCAGCTTGCCCATGAGCTGAGTTCGGGGACTGATCCTGTCGACGTCCACGAGCCTGGCGAGGCGTGGAAGCCAATGCGGCACCGAGATGCAGAGCGCGCGAAGACGAAACTCGCTAAGGCGAAGCGAAATAGGCGCCACTGGAAGACGAAGATGTGGAAGCGTCGCACCGTCTTGCGCCAGAAGCGCATCGCTGCAATCGAACGACTCGCCTAACGAGTTATCCGCGCTCAGGTAGGTGGTGCAACGTCATTTGTCGAGTTGCGAGCCCACCCATTGAGCAGGTCGTCCGCGCGCTCTTTCCATTCTTCAGATGTGATGGCATACCGAAGGTGGTCTTCCCAGACGCCAGCGATCTGTAGGTACCGTTCGGCTGTTCCTTCAAAGCGGAGCCCGATTTTCTCAACAACTCGCACACTATTCGAATTACGAGGAACGATGCAGATCTCGACCCGATGGAGGTCGAGTCGATCGAAGGCGAAACTCAGCATGACCACGACTGCTTCTGACATGTACGAGTTGCCTGCGTGCGCTTGGTCGATCCAGTATCCGAGCGTCCCCGATTGGAGCGCCCCACGCACGACATTGTTGAGATTGATCTCTCCGATGAGCTGTCCGTTCACAAAGATGCCAAACGGGTAGGCCTGGTCGGCTGCTGTTTCACGTTCGCGAGCTCGACACCGATTAACGAAGGCAGACCGCTCGACGGCCGGGTCAGGCGCATATTCGGGTCGAAGTGGCTCCCAGCGCAACAGCCAGTCACCATTACGCAGACGAACTTCGCTCCAAGAGGAGAAGTCGTCATCGTTTAGTGGCCGCAGTTGAAGGCGTTTTCCCGACAGGGTCGGAGGATTCCAACGATGGTGTCGGGATCGAATCATGACGAGGGCGCCGAGCCGAGATCGATCTGTGTTGGGTTAAGGAGCCGCCCGAGGGCGACCATGACGCACACCGCTCCGAGAAGATCGCCATCGGTTTCGAGAAGTCCGGGGTGGTCGACGCGGTCGGTGGCGTTATCGGTTGCGAGCAGGCGGAACAGTTCTTCTGCGGTATCTCGATCGATTGACGCGTGCTCGCAGGTTTCAGATCCACTTTCTAAACGTGCGAGCCCCTGTCCATGTGGCCCGGTGATGACAAGTTCAATGTCGTGTGGACGGCCAACATTATGAATTCGTAGTGCATCATCGAATGCATCGGTGATCTCGCCGATGATGTTGGTGAGTTCGGCAGGGTCGGCATATGAGCCATGAGTGAGCCGCTCATTGATGCCGTTCATTTGGGTAGGAATGGTGAATGTCGTTCCCTCAATCACAACGGTGGTTTCAGGGTCGTTCAGTTCAAGCCTGCACACCCCGAATCCAAGTTGATGATGCACCCACTTGCCGACCGGGTCATCTTCGCCTGCGAGAAAACATGCGTAGTGGGCGTGCAGACATTTGACTCCTCGTCGCGTGCCCCCGATGCCTCCAGATGGCACCGGACCTTCATGGTCTTCGGGAATTCGCGCCTCTCGAGAAACTTGGTGTCGATCGTGAGCGGCGGTGATGAGATCTTCATCGATTTCGCGTTCGGCCTGGCGGACTCCGCCATTTGCTTCAAGAACAGCTACTGCATAGGTCTCGTCAGTACCGACGAGCCAGTAACGCGTTGGCATTGGGGTTCCGTCATCGAGAAAGGGTGCATTTTCGATGACGACCGGGTCACCCTGACCATTCCGATGCACGACCGAGAACGGTCCCATTGGTGGGCGGCCGAGGAGCTCGGTGACCCGCTCACGATCATTTGGGTGCGAGTAGGTCACCGCCGGGCGCGAATGAGCAAGATGACGACGACGATGCCGATGGCAGCCGGAAGGAAACGCTTGAGAACTGCGGGCCCGGCGAGGCCTGCAACGTCGATTGGCTCAGCGGCAGGTCCTTCGATTTTGCGAACTCGAGGACGGTCGGCTTTACCGGTGTCATCGCTATCAGGTGTGGTTGCCGGTTCGGTGGCTGCTTCTTCGGTATCGGTCGACTCAGACTCTGCGGGAGAGTCGGTGTCTGTCGCTGGTTGCTCATCAAGCATCGTGTTGAGGTTGGCGGAGAATTGATCCATCAATTTCTTCGAGACATCACCCATGATGCCGCGCCCGAACTGGGCAACTTTGCCACTGATGTGGAGTTCAGCGGTAACGGTGCACTGAGTGCTGGTGGGGGAGAGGGCCGTGGCTTCGGCGGTGACGTCCGCGTTTGCACTTCCTCGTCCGCCGGTGTCTCGCCCTGACGCTGCAAGAACTGCTTTGTAGTTGGCGTCGTCGCGCTCGACAAACTTCGCTTCACCTTTGAAGTTCGCGTTCACTGCGCCGAGTTTGATTTTTACGACTCCCCGGAACGTTTCGTCTTCGATTTCTTGGAGTTGGGCGCCTGGCAGGCAGGGCGCAATTCGCTCGACGTCGCAGAGCACTGCCCATGCCTCGTCGATGGGGCGATTTACGGTGAACTCGTTGGTGATTGTTTCAGCCATTGGTCTAAGTCCTTGGTTGTGTCGATGTCGAAAGGAGACCCTGAGCAGGGTATCCGCTCAACGAGATGCTCATACTTACGGAGCAAGGCTCTTGCTCCAAAATCTCCAGTTTTGGGTAATTGCGGCCATAGTGACGCATCAATTCTCACGGGGTGACCTGGCTCATTTTCATATGAGGCGGTGGCGATGATGGCATCTGTACTTGCAACTCGTTGCCATGCTTCAGGGGAAATTCCGGGCTGATCAGCAAGTCCGATGACGGCGGCCGCAGCTTGATGGTGCTGAGCGAAGGTGATGCCTGCGAGCAGTGAGGTGGCTTGCCCGTGCGCCCAGTCAGGGTTGTGCACTTCGAGGACATCGTAGGGGTGGAGTTCGAGTGGGGTGGCTCCCGTAACGACGATGGTGGGCCCGATGTGAGCGGCAAGCAACTGTTGGAGAGAGTGTTTCCAGACCGCTACCCCTCCGATCGTGGCGTGGAGTTTGTGTTCATCGGCGGTGAATCGTGTGCCTGCTCCTGCAGCGAGCAGGATGCCAACGGTCGTACCTTCGAACGTCACGCCCCCATTCTTGCGGGTTTTGAGATTGTTTGTCGCCGGGAGGCACAGCTGCGAGAAAATATTACGAAATGATGAAGGTAGTATGTCGAAACGACATCAAACAGAGTCGTTGTTGTGCAGACACCATGATGAAATCCCCCCGAACGAAAGTTGTCCTTCGTATTGCGATGGCTGCCCTGACATCTTTGGTCACGATGCAGTGGCACTCTGCGTCGGTCTCGGCTGGTGAGTACATCGGCAACGACCCGGTGGTAGCCGCTCACGCAGAGCGCGCGCTCAGCGCCTTCGAACGCTGGCAACATAACGGCGACACCGTTGCCTACCTCGAGTATGTCGAAGCGAGAAGCGAAACCGCGGCTCAGGTAGCCATCAGCACAGGAATGTCGCCTGAAGAGGTTCAGAACGCATGGGCCGAGGGTGACCTCGGTGGCCAACGTGCAGCGCTTGCCGCCCTTACTCAAGTCGGAGTTCCATATCAACGGTCCACCGAAGAAGAAGGGGTGTCATTCGACTGCTCGGGGCTCACCGGCTCTGCGTGGGGTCGGGCGGGAGTTGACCTCCCACGATCGAGTCGATTCCAGTACCGGTCAGCCGATCGAGTCGACCCGGAACACGCACGAGTTGGCGACCTTGCGTGGTACCCCGGCCACATCATGTTGTACCTCGGGGTGGACAGTCTTGTTGTTCACAGCCCAGCAAGAGGTCGAACCGTCGAGTACGGCACATTGTCTGAAGATCGTGCAGGGTGGGTGCGCTTCGCTGACCCACTCACAACAGAGATATCTCAGGGGTGAATCGGACCTGATCCGCTGCGCAGGCGAGAAGCAGTTCGGCCGGTGCGATTCGCAATAATCTCCGCACAAATCGAAATAGCGGTCTCTTCTGGTGTTCGAGCTCCGAGATCAAGCCCAATTGGCGACATCAGCCGCTCAAGCTCATCATTCGATGTGACCCCAGCCTCAGCAAGTCGTTCAAGCCGACGTTCATGAGTGGTGCGACTGCCCATGACTCCGATGTAACCAACACGGGTAGCAAGTGCACCCTGCACCGCCGGGACATCAAATTTAGGATCGTGGGTAAGAATGCAGACCGCATCTCTCGGCCCGAGGGTCTCGCCACGCTCATCGAATACCGGACTCGGCCAGGTCACCCGAACCTCGTCAGCCATTGGAAAGCGACGGCCCGTCGCAAAGATCTCCCGAGCATCACAGACAAGAACTCGATAGCCAAGAATCTTTGCAACCCGAGCCAGAGCAGCGGTGAAATCAACAGCCCCAAAAATCCACATTTGGGGTGGTGGCGCCCAGCTCTCGACGAACACCCTGACGGTGGGGGTTCCCTCAAGATCTTCGGGGGTGGTTTGTCCCTCCGGGCCGTAGGTGCGGATGCCAGATCGGCCTGCCTCGAGTTCGGCAAGGCCATCTCGATGCACGACTCGATCAAGGTCAGGATGACCAAGGGAACCGTCGGAGTCTTTACCAGGAATGATGAGGAGGTGGTTGCCTACACCTTCGCCTTCAATCACCGTTGCAAGAGCAACCGGATCACCAGATCGCACGCGTTCTGAGAGGCGGTTGGAGAGCGTCACCAGTTGAACTCCTCAATGAACAAGCGAATCGTGCCGCCGCACGTCAGGCCAACAGCAAACGCTTCATCATCGCTGTAGCCAAAGGTGACAATGCCGGGCTCTCGCTCGCCATGAAGTAGTGAAAGCGCTTCGGTCACGACTGCACCTTCAACGCAGCCACCACTCACGCTGCCCACGACTTCGCCTTCTAGGCTCACCGCCATTGCCGCTCCCGGGCCGCGTGGTCCCGAGCCCTCCACATCAACGACGCGGGCAAGAGCGACACGGGTGCCGGCTGTGCGCCAGCGGTCAAGATCGTCGAGCAATTCTTTCATGGCGTCCTTTCCTCTTGAGGGCGTTGTGACAACACAGTGTTACCGATTCTTCGATCTTGTGCACCACCGATGATGTTCGCGAGCTCTTCGAGGGCGTTCAAGCTGTGACCTTCAACGAATTCATCAACGAACGGGAGAGCCGCTGCCATGCCCCTTGCGAGCGGGGCATAGCCAGGTGTCACTTTGAGCGGGTTCACCCACACCAATCGGTGGGTGAGCCGCTGCAGTCGTTGCATTTGCTCGCCAAGCGCTTCGGGGTCACCGCGATCCCAACCATCAGACAGAACGACAACGATCGCCCCTCGGGCCATTCCGCGCTGGCCCCAATCTCGGTTGAAACGTCGTAACCCTTCGCCGAGCCGCGTGCCTCCACTCCAGTCGGTGACCGCATCTGCCGCACGATCGATGGCCTCATCGACGTCTCTGCGGGCGAGCTCCCGGGTGATTCGAGTCAACCGAGTACCGACAGCGAACACCTCGACCCGTTGTCGGCCCGCAACCGCAGCATGAGCAAATCTGATCAGCGCTCGTGCGTACGGCTCCATCGACCCGCTCACATCGAGCAGCAAGACGAGTCGACGAGGTCGCGACGACCTGCGGCGAAAATGCTGACGGATCGGTTCTCCATCGGCTGCAAGAGCCGATCGCACGGTTCGGCGAAGGTCGAGTCGTGAGCCAGAGCGAGGTGCTGGGGTGAGACGAAGTGATCGTCGCGGAGAGCCAACAAAGCGCAACTGGCGCATGAGTCGCTGTGATTCTGCGAGTTCGGCGTCAGTCCACTCGGCAAAGTCTTTTTGTCGAAGAATTTCCGCAGAGGAGAATCGAAGTTCAATCGGTGGCGGGGCATCAAGTTGGGTGTCGTCGTGCTCGCCGTCTGCGCCGTCGTCACCATCATCTGAATCCATTGCGAGGGTGAATTCTTCGGTGAGCGACGAAGTGAGTTCACCCGCTCCGGTTGCGAACCAGAACCGTTCAAAGACAGCGTCATAGGTGTCGATGTCTTCAGGGCGAGTGATGAGACACGCCCGGCCACTCCAGTAGACACCAGATTCACTCTCGATACCGACAGCGGTAAGAGCGTCGACATAACCGATGGTGCTGCTCGTGGGAATCGCAATTCCCTCTGCTCGCAATGCGTCGACGAATGCAACTGTGAGCCCTGCGGAAAGGCGTACTGGTTGGGTTGTCGTCATTTAGGTGCGGCTTGCGTGTTCGACCACCTGATCAAGGCCCGTCGAGTTGATGCGCTCAGCGTCCTCACGATATTTCACGACAGTGCCGAGTGTTGACGAGATTGATTCGGTAGTGAGATTGATGGCCCCTAACCGTTGAAGGGCGGTCGCCCAGTCAATGGTTTCAGCGATGCCAGGAGGCTTGTAGAGGTCAAGGCTCCGAATGAACTCCACCGCTTGCGCCACTTCTGTAGCGAGGCTCGGCGCAATGTCTGGTACCCGTAGCCGCACAATCTCAACCTCACGGTCGACTTCTGGATGCTCAACCCAGTGGTAGAGACAACGACGCTTCAGGGCATCGTGCACGTCTCGGGTGCGGTTGGATGTGAGAATCACAAGCGGGGGTTGCTCTGCACGAAATGTGCCAATTTCAGGAACAGTGATCTGATAGTCGGAGAGGATTTCGAGGAGGTACGCCTCAAATTCATCATCTGCTCGGTCGATTTCATCAATCAAGAGGACGGGAGGAACCCCGCTAGTGGTAGCGATTGCCTGGAGTAGTGGTCGCCGTATGAGGAATCGCTCATCGTACAGTTCGGCTTCTAACGCTTCGGATGTTTGGCGTGATGATTCCCCAGTCGCCTCAGCGGCTCGTAGGTGCAGTAATTGCCGTGCGTAATCCCAGTCATAAACCGCCTGAGCAGCATCGATGCCTTCGTAACACTGCAAGCGAATGAGTTCACCGCCCGTCCATGTGGCAAGGGCTTTTGCTAATTCGGTCTTCCCGACGCCGGCATCACCTTCAAGCATGAGGGGTCGATGGAGTTCCATCGAAAGAAAGACAGCCGTCGACAGCCCGTCATCGGCGAGGTAACCGACCGAGGAGAGTGCGTTTCGAACGTCGTCAGCAGACACGATGTCAGGCTAGTTGAGTGATTGCTCGACAGCATCTTGTGGGGTCATGAGTCGAATCCGAGGCCAACCTTGTCGAGTGCTTTCAGCCACAGGTTGCGCCGACCGGTTTTATCTTCTCGTTCGAGCGACCAACGAGTTGCCTGAATACCCATGAACCTAAATGGCTCGGGTGGGAACGGCCACGGCTTTTCTTTTGCCAGGGATGTTTGTGCGGCAAGTGAGCGACGGCCATACAGCAGATCGAGCATGGTGGCGGCTCCGAACCGTGCTGCGGCGACGCCGAGGCCGGTATAACCAAGTGCGTAGCCAACACGCCCGCCCATCGCACGGCCCCAAAAGACGGTGAAACGACTTGAGGTGTCGATGGCCCCGCCCCACATGTGGCTGAACTGCACGTCC
>CBFHYI010000028.1:0-17514 GCA_965660025.1 uncultured Ilumatobacteraceae bacterium
CGGTCTTTGTAGGTTCCCGGTTCTGACTCGTCGCCGTTCACCACGAGGTATCGAGGGAATACTCCGTCGGGGGTGAGCCCCCATTTCACGCCTGCTGGGAACCCTGCTCCACCGCGCCCAAGAAGAGTTGATGAGCGAACTTCTTCATGCATGTCGTGCGGGCTTCGAGCCAGCACCGAGCGAAGGCCTTCGTACCCACCGGTGGCGAGGTAACGCTCGAGGGTGTGAGAGTCTTCGTACTGGAATCGTGAGGTGACGATCTTTGGTCTGTCACCGTCGATAAATCCTGGTGCCCAGGGGAATGACGTCATGATGCACCGCCTTCCGCTGATGCTGTGATCCATTCGGGTGGACTCGTGACCTGAGATGGGTCGACTGCCCCCACGCCCTTGTCGGCCGGAATGTGTTGGCGAACGCGAGCGAGGGTGCCATGCGGTGGAATTTCGTCGTCAAGACGACCATTCCGTAGGTCGGAGATGAGTTGACGAACTTCTACCGGCGTTGTCCGGAACCTGTATCGATAGTTGACCTGCAGGCAAGGAGCTTCGGTGCATGCAGCCTGGCATTCGGCTCGATGCAGGGTGAACATGCCGTCGTCGGTGGTGCCACCTTCGTGGATGCCGAGTTCTTCTTCTGCAGCGTGCATCAGATCATCTGCACCCAACAGCGCGCACGACATTGTTCCGCATACGTTGATGAGATACTTGCCGACGGGTTCAAATTTGAACATCTCGTAGAACGTCCCGGTGCCGAGCACTTCAGCGGGCGTGACCCCGATGAGTTCTGCGATCTGACGCATTGCTTCATCTGTGACCCAACCATCTTGTTCCTGTGCGATGTGCAGCAGCGGGATGAGCGCAGATTTTGCTCGCGGGTAGCGATCAATAATCTCCTTGGCAAGGGTGACATTTTCGTCAGTAAGTCGGGCCATCGTGTTGTCCTCTAGCGGTCCACTTCTCCGAGCACCGGATCAACCGATGAGATGACGGCGACGGCGTCAGCAACGAGGCCGCCGCGCATCATATGTGGGAGACATTGAATGTTGACAAACGAAGGAGCCCGCACGTGCATGCGGTACGGCGTCGGTGAACCATCGCTTGCGATGTAACAACCAATTTCGCCGCGCGGACTCTCGATCGCGACGTACACCTCGCCTTCGGGCACTTTGAATCCTTCGGTGAAGATCTTGAAGTGGTGAATGAGAGCTTCCATCGACTCGTCGATTCGGGCCCTCGGTGGAGGGGTGACCTTCTTGTCTTGAATTCGGTAATCACCTTCGGGCATCAGATCGAGGATCTGTCGAACGATCCGCATTGATTCACGGATTTCGTTGAGGCGGATTGCGTACCGGTCAAACGCGTCGCCATAACTGCCGACGATGAGGTCGAACTCAACCTCGTCATATCGAAGGTACGGATCGTGACGGCGAAGATCCCACTCGACACCGGTTGAGCGCAGAATCGGCCCGGTAGCTCCAAGCGCCAACGCTTCGCTCGGGGTAATCACACCAACACCCTGGAGACGTTCACGCCAGATCGGTTGTCCCGTCATCAACGTGTCGTACTCCTCGAGCCGCTCTGGCAGCATGTCGAGAATTCGCAACACATCGTCGCGCCACCCTGGAGGAAGATCGGCAGCAAGACCACCGGGGCGCACAAAGTTATGGTTCATGCGAAGACCAGTGACCTTCTGGAAGAACCGAAGGACCTCTTCTCGTTCGCGCCAGCCGTAGATCATCATTGACACTGCGCCGAGGTCCATGCCGTTGGTCGCCATAAACAGCAAGTGGCTGCTCATCCGATTGAGTTCAGACAACAACATGCGCATCCACTGCGCCCGCTCGGGAATGTCGCCATCGATGCCGAGCAACTTCTCGGTCGCCATCGAAAACACGAGCTCGTTGTTGAGAGGGCTTGCGTAATCCATGCGAGTGACGTTGGTGCCACCCTGCATGAAGGTGAGTTGCTCACCGGTCTTTTCCATGCCGGTGTGCAGGTAGCCGATGATGGGCTTGCAGCGGAGAACCGTTTCGCCCTGCAGTTCAAGCATGAGCCGGAGCACGCCGTGGGTTGATGGGTGCGATGGTCCCATGTTGATGACCATCGTCTGGTCCTCATCGGGATCTTCTGGAAGGTCGCCAAGTTTTGCGGCTTCAGCCTCTGACAGCCTGAGAACTGAAGCGACCTCACGAAGGAGTTCGCTGGCGGTCAGCTCAGAACGGGGCCGGAGTTCCTGTGCGCCTTCGTCAGATATCAACGTCATGAGGCTGCGCCTTTAAACTGAACGGGAATCGTTCCAACTTGAAAATCTTTGCGAAGCGGATAGCCGTTCCAATCTTCAGGCATCAAGATTCGTGATGGGTCCGGGTGACCGTCAAACTCGATCCCGAACATGTCGAACACTTCTCGCTCCATCGCTTCGGTTCCTGGGTGTAGGTCGAAGAGAGTCGCAACCTTCGCGTCGCCTTCGGGCACCTGAACCCGCAGCCGAATTCGACGACGGTGGGTGATGTCGAGCAAGTTGACCACCACTTCAAAACGCTCGGCGGTCACGCTCGATGGAAGGGCTCGCTCCATGTGTTCGGAGTAATCGACTGCGGTGAGATCGACACACATTGCGTATCCCTCGTCAGCCAATTGCTTCGCCACATCGAGATAGCGGTCACGATCGACGTGCAAGACAAGTTGCCCACGACTGTCGGTCATCGGGCAACCGAACATCTCGGGCTCAGGAACCTCAGCTACTTCGCTTGACTCCTCAATGGTCTCATCGGGACTATCAGCCATCTGCCTGTCTTCCGAGCAACACCGGTATGGAGCCAGCGGGGATCTCTTCGACATGGATGTGTGCGCCTCCGCCGTTCTGCTCACGGCGGCGCAAAATTTCGCCTTGTTCGATCTTCGTGTGCAATGTCTCGATTGCGTGAATGAGCGTTTCTGGGGTTGGAGGGCACCCAGGGGCGTAGACATCGACGGGCACGATCTGGTCGACGCCCTGGACGATTGCGTAGTTGTTAAACATGCCGCCACTCGATGCACATACACCCATCGATATAACCCACTTTGGCTCCATCATTTGGTCGTAGACCTGGCGAAGAACGGGAGCCATTTTCTGGCTGACACGTCCCGCGACGATCATGATGTCGGCCTGGCGGGGTGAGGCGCGGAAGACTTCCATGCCAAACCGGGCGATGTCGTAGTGCGCAGCGCCAGACGCCATCATCTCGATTGCGCAGCACGCAAGTCCAAAGGTTGCCGGCCATGATGAGCGAGAGCGAGACCAGTTCACTAGGTCTTCGAGTCGACCGGTGATGACGTTGTGGCTAATTCCGCCTAACCCATCATTGATTACGTCGTCAATCGCCATGGTTGCTCGCCTTATGCTGCTTCGGTGGAGTCGTCGGCTGCATCGCGGGCCTCAAGGCCTACACGGCGAACCGTTGTCGATGCTGAGCGATCAGGAGACACCATCGATGCGTCGAATGAGAGATCTCGGTAGCGCTGAAGAGGACCCCAGTCGAGTCCTCCTCGGGCCACTTCGTACACAAATGTCAAAAAGAACACCACCGAAAAGCCGATGATGGCCCACAGCCCGTACATGCCAAGCGCCCCACGCTCGACGGCATACGGATACAAAAAGATGATTTCGATGTCGAACATGATGAACAGCATCGCAACGACAAAGAATGAGACCGGAAAGCGCTCTGGCGGTTCACGGCTGGGGATAATTCCGCATTCGTACGGCGCTTCCTTCGCAATCGATGGTCGATTTGGTGCGAGCAGTCGAGATGCGACAAGGCTCAACACTCCAAACAGGAGCGCCAGCACCATAAGAACGACGATGGGGAGATATTGAGCCATAGGAAGGGTGTAGGTCGGCCCTACCGACTATCCAGCAGGAAGTTCAGCTTTGCGGGCAAGGTTTTCAGCAACGATGCGATCACGTCGATGCAGCATCCACGCTAGCGCGAGGAACACAATTGTTGATCCGATCGTGATCATTGCTGCCGGCTCTCGGCGAGACCCGAGATCACGCAACATGTAGACGTATTGCGATTCCTGAGTTGGATCGACCTCCGGTGCAGATGGTGCACGCCCGGGTTCGGTTCGCAACGGAATATACGGCGCGACTTCTACCACCGTGTAGTACGGCTTATGGAAAAACGCGACCTGGTCAAGAGCATCTTGGCCGAAAATCTTCGGGTAGGCCTCACCACCAATTTCGAACACATTGGTCACCTTGAACGAGCCGGCTTCAAATGCGTCTTCTTCTTCTAGGAAGACTGTTGCGGAGGCCGCTGCCTGTCCGAAAGCGGGTTCTGAGTCAGCGAGCACTCGCCACTCTTCACTCACGAAACCGTCGAATACCACTTCATTGATGTTGGCTGGCACCGCCAAACCGTCTAGCGGGAGACGGTTTTCGAGCACTCCCGCTTGGTACAGGTCACCTGCATCTTGGATCACGGTGCGGCCCGGCACTTGCACCCACGCAGGGTCAGCGCCTTTCAACCCGATGCCGTAAATCCACCAAATACCACCCATGAGCGCCATCCAGCCGGCCAAACCACAGAGAGTGACAAGGAAGCCAAGGCGAGCACCGACGTTCGTGCCAAGGATCAAAAAGACCGAGCCCATGAACGCAACGGTTCCGAGAATGACGGTGAGTACACCGCGAAGTTCGGGCTCCCAGCTGATTGCAAGTAACGCTGCAGACATCACAGTCCCCTCACATAATCGACGACTGCTTCGATCTGTTCATCGGTCAGCATCGCACCGAATCCTGGCATGCGACCACTTCCCTGACCCTGGATGCCGTACTTGGCTCCATAGTTTGAGCCGTTCTTGATGAACGAGATCATGTCAGCTTCATTTGGGAATGCGGAGGCAGCCTTGCCGCCGGTGAGATTCCAACCGAAGGCACCTTGACCGGTCACACCTGGGTCGCCCCAGCTCCAACCTGGTGTGTGACAGCGTGCGCAGCTGTAAGCCCCGCTTCCGAGGTCGAGGTTAAACAGCGCCTCGCCGTACGAGCCGTAGGTTCCATCATCGACCAACTGCCATGCGCGAGTGTCGATATCACCTTGAATGTCGGCTGGAAGGTTGCCTGATGGGCAACTCTGTGGGTCGTCTTCACCCACTCCACAGTTTTCACGAGGGATCTGAATTGAGTGGAGGTACGAGATCAATGTGTCGATCTGCTGGTCGTTCATTGGTCCGCCACCAGCGACACCCCATGGGCTCATCGGCGAGAAGGGCCGACCGTACACGAGGATGAATTTCACTTCTTCTTCATCGAATCGGTAGAAGATGTTGTTGACGGCTGGAGCCTTCCAGTTGACCGCTTCGACCTCACCGGTTACCGGGTCGGTCACGTTCCATGCGGCCTCCCCTCCGGCGCCGGCATAACCGCCGTGGCATCCAGCGCAGTTGAAGCCACCTTCGGCAGTTGGTGCGAAGAGGCGTTCGCCCCAATCAACAAAAATTTCTTCCTGAGCTTCGACCGCACCGGCTTGACGTGCCGGTTCGAACACCCAGTAAAGCGGAAGTGCGATGACGATCACAATGAGCAAAAGGACGCCGACGAACTGCACCATTTCAAGACGCCGACCTTCGAGTACTTCGTCGTCGACATACTGCTTGCGGTTGGGTGCGAGCTCAATTTCAGAACCGAGTTCTTCTCGAGCTGACCGTCCATTGAGAACGGCGTACACGATGAAGCCCGCCGTCACGACGATGAGTAGCACCCATGCGATCGAAGTAGTGGTTAGAGCGATCATCAGTGGTCACTTGCTCCCACGCAGTGAGGTCCTTCAGCTTCTTGCCCGGTGGTGTTCACACCGATTGGCACTCCCTGAACGAACGTTCCGGTGTCGACGGTGACGTCGCCTGCTGCCGAGAACTCCAATGGGAAGTGGTCCATGCCTCGCGGAGCCGGGCCACCCTTCTTCTCGCCAACACGGTTGTACTGTGAACCATGACAGCCGCATTCAAACCATTGGCTTGAGGTGCACTGCGGAACCCGACAACCGAGGTGAGGGCACTTCTGGTACGAAGCGATCAAGCCCCGGCGCATTCCGACGAGAACTGATTCTTTGTAGGCGCCCTCGGCCTTCGCAACTGCGTCGACCGGATATTCGGTGATCCACGAGCGGGCTTCTGGCGCATAGAAGAACCCTTGGCCCTGACGGATACCGGAGATGATGTCGTCATAGCGGCCGATCGGTACCTTGCCGCCGAAACCGCCGGTCTTTGTTGGCCACAAGAAGCCGACGAACGATGCTGCGGCAAATGCGCCAATACCGGCGCTCATAAGTGAGATGGTCGCCCGGTTG
Source organism: uncultured Ilumatobacteraceae bacterium (assembly GCA_965660025.1). Taxonomy (GTDB): domain Bacteria; phylum Actinomycetota; class Acidimicrobiia; order Acidimicrobiales; family Ilumatobacteraceae; genus Casp-actino5. The sequence continues at coordinate 6,332 of CBFHYI010000028.1, forward strand.
AAGAACTGTCGTCTGCTCACGCCGATTGCATCGGGGTCTGCAGGAACGAATGGCTCTGGGGCGAGGTCTTTCGCCGGCATGAGGTCGGTGCCCGCCCGAACTGCAGCAGCTTCGGCTTCGACCTCAGCGCCTGTTAATGCTGTTGCTTCGGCTCCTGCTGCTTTACGGGCGGCACGATCGCGGGCAACGGTTTCGTCACTGAGGGCTCCTGCGCCTCGGACGTCGCTGCGACGGGCAAGGGTCGCGAACGACGCTCCGGCGAGAACGACCAGCGCAATGACTGCGATGAGGATGACTGAAGTTGCGCTCATTTCGACCTCACAACTCGAAGAACAGTCCGTCACGCCATGGAAGCGTGAAGTTGAAGCCAGGACCTCGGAAGAACGAGCCAATCATGACGAGCACTGCCCAGAACATGAGGTGCACGGTCATGAGAGATGTCGCAAACTTGCGATCCTCCGGCTTGTTCGACGGGTTCCGGTCGATGTACGGGGCGAAAATCAGCACGATGATGCCAACTCCGGGGATGGTCACACCAGCCACCATTGGGTGGAACATGGTGAGCAACTCCTGAAGACCCAAGAAGTACCAAGGTGCTTTTGATGGGTTCGGGGTTTGGTTCGGGTTGGAGTGCTGCAGCAACGGAGCGTTCACCCAGATGGAGAACAGGAACGTGAATGCCAGACAGGCGAGGGCAGCCACGAACTCGGCCGCAAGCAAGTGCGGCCACGTGTGCACCTTGTCGACGGGCGTTGCCTTTACCTCTTGAATCGAGCCTGACTTCACGACGGTCAACAAGCGTTGGGTGTGGCCTCCCGGACCAGCGCCAACTGGAACCCCGCCACCGACGGGGGCAGCAGCAACGGCCTCGGCAGCTCGGTCGGCAACTGCGACACCGCCGCCCGATGCTTCTGCCCCGCCTTCTGAGCGTGACTTCGCTGATTTCGAGCGCTCCAACAGGTGAGCTGGAATACGCGAGTCGCCAGCTGCTGCGCCTGCGTCTTCGGCAGGTGCCGCGGCTTCTGCGGCGGGTTCAGCCGCCTTCTCACGAGCAGCTTGTGCTCGCTTCAGTAGGTGTTCTGGAATCTCAGTCATTGGGTCAGCCTCCGATCAGAGCGGTCCACTGATGCCGCCGTCCTTGCGGACACGCCAGAAGTGGATCGCCATGAAAATGACGATGATGAACGGGAAGAACAACACGTGCAACACGTACCATCGGAGCAGGGTTTCTGACCCGATTTCCGCGCCGCCGAGCAACACGAATCTCACCTCTTGTCCAAATACCGGTGTGTACCCCATCATGTTGGTACCCACCGCTACAGCCCACATGGCGAGCTGATCCCATGGCAATAGGTAGCCGGTAAACGACAACAGCAACGTGAGTGTCAACAAGATGACGCCAATCACCCAGTTGAACTCTCGTGGCGGTTTGTACGCACCGTGATAGAAGACTCGAGACATATGCAAGAACACGGCGAGCACCATGAGGTGCGCTCCCCATCTATGCATATTTCGTACCAAGAGTCCGAATGTCACGGAGGTCTGCAGATTGGAAATGTCATCCCACGCTGCAGTTGCTTCTGGCCGGTAGAAGAACATCAAGAAGATGCCCGTCACGGTGAGAAGAATAAAGAGGAAGAAACTCAGGCCACCGAGGCACAGCGTGTAGCTGACCTTGACCGCATGGCGCTTCACCTTCACTGGGTGAAGGTGATACAGCACCGAGTTCATAATTACGTATGAACGGTTTCGAGGGCTGTCGGTGTAGCCCTTCCTGAAGATTGACCCGGGACGGAAGATGCTGCTCCACACCTGTGATCCCTGAACGGAATCAACGGTCTGTTGCACGCGCTCTTTCGCAGTGGGGCGGGGGGTTTCGTCGATGATCTTTGCCATGTCGTGATCAGAACCTCATGCCGTAGGCGTAGCCGTGGTTGTTAGTACGGGTATGACTTTCACCAGCAGACGTTGCTGGCCCTGCCTTACCGAGAATGATGACCCCGGTTGGGCAGCGGTCAACGCAGAGAGCGCATCGGGTGCAGATGTCGTCGTCGATGATGAACACGACACTGTCAGACGGGTCATCTCCGGGGCGTTCAGTTCCTTCCGCCTCGGTGATGGAGTCCGGCTGCACCATGTGAATGCACTTCCACGGACAAATATCAACACAGCCCTCACACATGATGCATTCGGACTGGTCAATATGAATGAATTGCTTTGGCTTTACTGCGCGAGTGAGATAATCCGCGTCAACCTCGACGAGCGTGTACTCGTCGGTGTAGGGCATCATCGGCGGGTTTGCGTCAGTACGAGCCATTTCCGTTACCTCAGGCCTTCTGCACCAGAGGACGACCGTACGAGCTGGTTGGGAGTTCCTTCGCGGCCGACTCGCCACGCTTTTGCCACCAGATCCACATGAAGATCAATACGCCGAAGTAGTAGGCGTGCAAGACCACAACGATGATGTCGCGGATCGCTTCGTATTGCAGGGTGAATGGGAACCAGCCGTCAAAGGCTTGGGGCTTCAAGATGCCTCCTGGCCCAAAAATGATTTTACTGCGGTCCCAACCGAGGTCTTTGTCGGCATGGTCAATCCACTGGTGTGGGACGATGCCAAATGCGAGGAACATCACTCCGAATGCGTACACCGAACCCACCATGGCTTCTCCCCATGAGGTCGGTGTGCCAACCGGACGACGGCGGCCATACGGGATAACTGCAAAGGTCAAAATATTGGACGCGATGAATGACACCAAGAACGCCGTGTTCATTCCCGGCCACTCAAAAACGTTCCAGTTAAAGGCGATCATCTCGCTCCTTATGCCTTTCCGTTGATCGTGCTCTGTGAAAGCACTACCCGTAGAGACTGTAGTCGCACTGGCGTCCGAAACTCCTATTCCCGGAGCACAGTCACCAGCGAGGTTTTATACATTCTGGCACCACTCACCCCGACTCACGTCAGGTTGTGCATAAGTTCATTGCGAAGAATCTGAACTCATGGGTCGAAGATTCACGCGTTCGACCATTCGCCGTCTATCGTATGGGCGTGACTGAGATTCCAGAGCATCTCCTTCAGCGCAGTCGCGAACGTCGCGCTGCGCTCGGTGGAGGCGACGCATCCCCGAGCGCCCCCGCAGAGACCACCAATTCATCATCGGCTCCCGTTCCTGCTGAGGCAGCTGCACCATCTGGTCCAGCGCCTCGAGCAGCCGCACCGGAGGCCGCAACGCCTCCTCCTCCGAAGCCAGATTCCTTCGTCGTCTCGAAGTATCGCTCACGTAGGAAGGTTCCGGGTTGGGCAATGGCAGGGCTCGCTCTTCTTCCAATTTGGATGTTCATGTACGTCCGTTCGGTAACCGCCCAAGCCGAGGAGGCCTCCGGGCCTCTTGCAATTGGTGCAGAGCAGTACGCAACATGCGCCGGCTGCCACGGCGGAAATGGCCAGGGTGGAGTGGGCTACCAGTTCTCCGAGGGTGAAGTACTGAAGACCTTCCCAAATATCGAAGACCAACTCCGCTACGTCTTGTATGGAACCGGCGCATACAACATCGCTGGTGTCGTGAACTACGGCAACCCTGATCGCGAGGGTGGTCCGCACCTCACTGGTGAGCGGGGCGTCATGCCCGGATTCTCAGGGGCGATCACCGACTACGAACTACTTGGGGCAGTCTGTTACGAGCGTTACTCGCTAGGTGGTGCAGACCCCGATGACGACTACGCCGAAGAGTTCGAAAAGTGGTGTGCTGAAGAATCAGAAATCTTCGTTGAGTTGCAGGCCGGTGCTGCTCTTGCATCGATCCACGAAAGTCACGAAGGCATCATCGAAATCGGTGACGGTCCCGCAGATGGGTCACCTCCGATGATGATGGAGGGCTAAGACGGCAACGTCGCCCTCTTCGCACCACGACGTCCTCGTCATCGGCGGCGGACCCGCTGGTGCATCTGCCGCAATTTCGATTGCCTCACAAGGTCATTCAGTCGTCCTCGTCGAACAACGTGCTCCTTCCGCTGCATCTCAGCGTTCATGGCTGGTGAACCACCAGGCAAACCGCGACCTCCTTAGCGCTGGTGTGGCTATTGATGGTCACGCTGTTGATTCGGTTCGGTTTACCCACCGAACACGCCTGACCGAACGCCCTCTCCGATCTGGGAGCGCCATCGTCATTCGACAGGACGAGTTATTTTCCTCATTGCGTCAACGGTGCCGGGAGCTTGGTGTCGTCGTCCACGAGGAGACCAGGGCGACGAGTCCGATCATCGAGAGAGGGTTTCTGCGAGGCACCGCATGCGATAACGGCCGTGAACTGCTGGCTGAATATTCAGTCATTGCAGATGGGGCGAACAGCACATTTGGTCGAGCCCTCGGCACCTACCGTCGCCGTGACCTTCCATATCTCGTCGCCGTGAACGGTGCCTGGAGTTCCCCATCGGCACACGAACCCAACATCAGTGTCGACCTTGGTCTCGTTCGCGCCGATGGCCGACCATTGACTGGCTACGGATGGGTGATCCCAGATGGGCACGGTGCGGTTACGGCAGGTGTGGTCGTGCCGTCAACCGTGCGAGATGTTGAATCGATCAACTTGCAGCAGGTGTTGGTGCAAATGGTGTCGTCGGTCGGGCACCAGTGGGGACTTGATGCCGACTCGCCACTCGAACTCGGTCGTGAGCGTCGACTTCCGGTCGGCGGTTCGGTAGGCCCGGTCCTCGGGCCGACATTCGTCGTCGCCGGCGATGCCGCATCAACCGCTGACCCCCTCAGTGGCATCGGGGTAACTGGCGCACTCATGTCAGGCATGCTCGCCGGTGACGTTGTTGCGAACGCTGTCGATGAAGGAGCCTCTGCCCCATTGCAGCGCTATTCCGCTGATCTCAACGCCGCACTTGGGCCGCGACAACGACTCGCCAGATTCATACTTCCCATAATCGGTCACCCTGCAGGGCGCTACCTGCTCCCCTTCGCAGCCCAGTCCCGCACTGCCGCTGACCTACTGCTGCGATCCACATTCGACATCTCACTGCCAAACCCGTCATCGAAGTGAACGACGACTCAGGCGGTGGGTGAAAGAACGGTCTCGAGAAGCGCTGCCGGCGCTGCTCGTAACGCTTCGGTTGCACGGCCGTCTGGGAACTGATCAGCGGCAGCCATTGCCGACTCGACGAACGTCTTCGCAATGGTGCAGGCGGCCTCGACCCCTCCAGACCCTCGCACAATCGTGAGTGCTTCTACTCGCTGATTCTCATCAAGAGTTTCACCCAAGAGTTCACGCAGTCGATCTGCTGCGGAGCCACCGTTCGCCAAGGTGCACAACACGGGAAGGGTGTAGACCCCAACCTGCATGTCATGGCCAGCTTGTTTCCCAAGTTTCTCGTCGGTCGACACAATGTCGAGCACATCATCGATGATTTGAAAGAGCATTCCGAACGAGTCGCCATACTCGGTGAGAGCATCGATCACCGGCCGGTCAAGACCAGCGACAATCCCACCGACCCGTGCTGACGTTCCGTACAGCGAGGCTGTCTTGCCTCTGATCGACGCGAAGTAACTCTCGTTTGTTCGCGTCGGGTCGTATGTGGTTCGAAGTTCTTCGATTTGTCCTTCACATAGCCATGCAATGGTCTTCGCCAGAAGTCCGGCGACTTCGGTGCCAAGAGATGCTGCGATCTCAGACGCCCGAGCCAGCAAAAAGTCCCCGGCGAGAATCGCTTGCAGGTTTCCCCACTTCGCGTTGACGGTTTCGACTCCCCGGCGTGTTGGGGATTCGTCCATGACGTCGTCGTGGTACAGAGATCCGAGGTGGACAAGCTCACATGAGACCCCACCTCGAACAACATCTTGCGAGATAGTGCCGTCGCCAAGAGCACCTGCAACCATGGTCAATACGGGACGCAGTCGTTTGCCGCCGGCGACGATGAGATGCTGCGCAAGCTCGGTGAGATGCTCATCGGAGGTCTGGACAGCCGAAAGAAGTTCATCCTCGATCCGCTGGCGCTCAGAGCCGAGCACCTCGATCAGCGGGAAGTCAGATTCGGCCACGACCGCAGGTTACGCCCTCATATGTGTCTTCGGTAACACCTGCGCGATCATCGTCGCTTCGTTCGGCTAGACGCCCCCAGCCACCGGTAGGATGAAGAAACGAAACGGACCGGAAAGGCGCATCATGTTCGAACGCTTCACTGACCGAGCCAGGCGGGTTGTTGTCCTCGCGCAAGAGGAGGCCCGCCTCCTTAACCATGCCTACATCGGCACCGAGCACATTCTGCTCGGACTCATCCACGAGGGCGAAGGTGTCGCCGCAAAGGCGCTCGAGAGTATGTCGATCTCTCTCGAAGCTGTCCGAAACCAGGTCGAAGAGATCATTGGTCAGGGTGGTTCATCTCCGTCGGGTCACATTCCGTTCACTCCTCGGGCGAAGAAAGTTCTCGAGTTGTCTCTCCGTGAAGCACTGCAGCTTGGCCACAACTACATCGGCACCGAGCACATCCTCCTCGGTCTCATTCGGGAAGGCGAAGGAGTTGCTGCACAAGTACTCGTGAAATTGGGTGCCGACCTTTCTCGTGTGCGCCAACAGGTCATCCAACTGTTGAGCGGCTATCAGGGCTCGAGCGGTGGCGGTCAGTCGGGTCAGTCTGAACCTGGTGGCCAGGCGGCTGGCGTTGGTGGCTCGTCGAAATCAGAGGGAGACGACAAAAACAGTCAGATCCTCGATCAATTCGGTCGCAACCTCACCCAAATGGCCCGTGAAAGTGCGCTCGATCCGATGATCGGACGTTCAACTGAACTCGAGCGGGTAATGCAGATTCTTTCCCGTCGCACGAAGAACAACCCGGTTCTCGTCGGCGAACCCGGAGTTGGCAAAACCGCCATTGTTGAGGGTCTCGCCCAGCGCATCGTGAACGATGAGGTTCCTGACACGCTTCGAAATAAGCAGCTCTACACCCTTGACCTCGGCTCACTCGTCGCCGGTTCGAGGTACCGCGGCGACTTTGAAGAGCGCTTAAAGAAGGTATTGAAAGAGATCAACACTCGCGGCGACATCATTTTGTTCATCGATGAGATTCACACACTCGTCGGTGCGGGTGCCGCAGAAGGCGCTATCGATGCGGCGTCGATTCTCAAGCCGATGCTCGCTCGTGGAGAACTCCAGACCGTTGGTGCAACAACGCTTGATGAATATCGGAAACACATCGAGAAAGATGCTGCTCTTGAGCGCCGTTTCCAGCCGGTCAAAGTTGAGGAGCCAACGCTGTCGCACACCATTGAAATTCTCAAAGGCGTTCGCGATCAGTACGAAACCCATCACCGGGTCACTATCACCGATCAGGCCATCGTCGCAGCTGCGAATCTTGCTGATCGCTACATCTCTGACCGTCACCTTCCCGATAAGGCCATTGACCTCATCGATGAAGCGGGCTCACGGTTGCGCATCAAGCGCATGCAGACGCCCCCCGATCTTCGAGACATCGAACGTCGGCTCGATGAAGTGCTTCGCGAAAAGCGCACCGCGGTCGAAGAGCAGCGCTTCGAAGATGCGGGATCTCTCCGAGATCAAGAGAAGACCCTCCTTGAAGAAAAGGCTGCAAAAGAATCTGAAGTGAAGGCATCTGGCGTTGACCTCTTCGATGAGGTCGACGAGGAAGCGATTGCTGATGTGTTGTCGATGTGGACTGGCATCCCGGTCTACAAACTCACCGAAGAAGAGACGCAGAAGTTGCTTCGCATGGAAGATGAACTCCATAAGCGAATCATCGGCCAACACAATGCGGTCTCTGCTGTGAGTCAGTCGATTCGTCGTACCCGTGCGGGTCTGAAAGATCCGAAGCGCCCGAGCGGATCATTCATCTTCCTTGGACCAACCGGTGTTGGTAAGACCGAATTGGCGAAGACATTGGCCGAGTTCTTGTTCGGAGATGACACAGCGTTGATCACGCTCGACATGTCTGAGTACATGGAGAAGCACACGGTGAGCCGACTCGTCGGCTCACCCCCTGGATACGTCGGGTACGAAGAAGGCGGACAGCTCACCGAAGCGGTGCGTCGTAAGCCGTTCTCAGTTGTTCTCTTCGACGAGATTGAGAAGGCTCACCCCGACGTCTTCAACACGTTGCTACAGATTCTTGAAGAGGGTCGCCTCACCGACTCGCAGGGTCGCTCAGTTGACTTCCGCAACACGGTGCTCATCATGACCTCAAACCTCGGTACGCAAGATCTGCGCAAAGCAAATGTGGGCTTCACTCTCAACGACTCAGCGATGTCGTATGAGCGCATGAAGGAAACGGTCAACGACGCTCTCAAGCAGCATTTCCGCCCTGAGTTCCTCAATCGCATTGACGAGACCATCGTGTTCCACGAACTCGCCAAAGAAGAGGTTGTTCAGATGGTCGATCTGATGCTTGCCCGTCTTGCTGGGCAGCTTGAAGATCAGGGCATCGGCATCGAACTGACGCAGTCTGCGAAAGAACTCCTTGCAGATCTCGGCTATGACCCACAGTTGGGTGCTCGCCCGCTTCGTCGAGCCATCCAGCGCCATATCGAAGACGAGCTCTCAGAGAAGATTCTCTACAAGCACTTCAGCGCCGGGCAGATCATTGTGATCGACACTGTCGAAGACGAAGAGCGCGAAGGTTCGTTGACGTTTTCGTTTAATGCGGTGGAGGGTTTCGTTCCGCCATCGTCGGTTGAGTTGGCGGCAACGGCGTCAAATGACGACGCACAGCCTGACGCTCCTCCGGCCGAGTAGTTACCGCTCGCTTACTCGTTCAACAAGTTTGAACAGGCTGGCGGTAAGCATGACGAGCACTGTCGCAGGAGCGAGCACCACTCCGACTGCTGTCGTCTGAACTAGCACGCTGATTGATCGTCGTACCGTCGATTTGCGTTTCCACATGGTTGCGAATCGAACGGCCAAGTAGATGAGATATCGACGAACGGCCGACACCTGGTCGGCTCGCATCAAATCACGAAAGACGTCATCGGCCGCCATCCGGTTGTGAACCGGCGGGTTGCTTGAGTCGAGAGCGTGTATGAGCCAGTCGTGCACGATGGCGGCGCGTAGATGTTGCCCTGTTCGACCAATCAGCCATACAAATGGCCACGGCACCGACGCGAGGTCTGATGCAAATCGATGTTCGCCTGTTGGGATGACTCGTGCACCAAATGAGGGGTGTCGCACGGTGAGCGCTTCAAGAGGAATGAAGATTTCTTTCCCGTCTCGAATGTGGTGCTCAAGAACTAGGCGCCCGTCGATACCGCAACTCATCTCTTTGATGTTGCCAGAAACGACCGACGTGGAACATGGGTTTTCAGCCTGCCATGATGTGATGAGTGCAGTTCTTGAAATCGGCCCGCCTTGTGCTTCTTGCGTCATTCACGCTCGTTCTCGCTGCGTGCCAACTCGACGTCGATATCGCTGTGTCGATGTCTGCGAATGGTTCGGGCTCGGTGAGCGTTCGCGCAGTTGCTGATCAGGCTCTGGTTGAGGCAGCACCGTCTATTGCGTCTCAAGTGCTCGTTGATGATCTGCTCGAGGCCGGTTGGCTCGTCGACGGCCCTTCCCCGACCGATGACGGTGGGGTGGTGATGGTGCTCACTCACAACTTTTCGAACGCAGACGAACTTGCGCTGATCCTCGGATCGATCGGGCCGCCTCTTTCTGATGTGACCGCTCGGCGTGATGTGACCCGTGATGCTCTCGACAATGTGATCGCTGCGGAAAACTCGGTGTCAGCAAATCTCGGCCTCGTCGAGGGGTTTAACGACTTTTCAGACAGTGACCTCAGCGCTCTCCTTGGCGGAACACCGTTTGGTGATGTGCTCGAAGGACGCTCCCCATCAGATGTGATGACGTTCGATATTTCGATTGCGATGCCTGAAACCAGTGCCGAAGGTGGCGAACGTATCGAGATGTGGAGTGCTCCCCTTGATGGTTCAACGGCGAGTCTCGAGATGACCACTCGTCAGACCACCGATAACCCCACCACGTTGACAAGTCGCATTTCGACAGCTCTCGGCTACATCCTCGTGGCATGGATTGCCGTGTCGGCCATCTTCATCTCATGGGTTGTTATTGCACGGCGTCGCCGCGCTCAACGGCATCATGCTGGCTAATCTCATAGTTCGTGAGCGATGAAACCGGAACCCCGTCGAACGATCTCGATATACATCAGATTGCTGCCGAACTCGACAATGTGGCGACCGCCCTCACACGACTCAGCGACGGCACCTACTGGACTGACGAAGTCACCGGAGAAGAATTGCCCGCCGAGGTACTTGCTGCTGACCCGACGCGGCGTCGACTCTCGTGATCGACATTGTTGACCTCCATCGGCGATGCCTACTAGGTAGTGCCGAAGCACAATCGTGGTCCGACCGCTGTGCATCTGATGCGCGTTCGAGTGAGCCGGGGCCTCGTCAGCGGTTTGCAATCGTCGCCACACACGCCCTCGACAACATCACCGCTCTGTGGCAGTCGCGGCTTCCGTCTATTCCCCACGACGACAGTGCGTCGATCGTGCCACGTGACCGAACACACGTTGAGGACTACCTCAACGAACTTCGCACCGAAGTCACCGAACTCGAGAACGCCACCGACCCTGATGTTGACCCGTCGACGAAGCGGATGTGCCGACGGATTACGTGTGAAGTAGATCTTCTTCTCGAAGAAGCCAACCGACTCGGAGTTGACCTGTGACGATGAGGCGTGTCGAAGTCGCCCCAGGCGTTGAACTCGACGTTATCGATGAGGGTTCGGGTGAAAAGGGTGTTGCGGTGTTGCTCCACGGATTTCCTGAATCGTCGCATTCGTGGCGCCACCAAGTGCAACCACTTGTTGCGGCTGGGTGGCGGGTGCTCGTTCCAGATCAGCGGGGGTATGCGAGTTCAAGTGCTCCTTCAGAGATTTCTGCCTACCGTGGCGACATCCTCGCTGACGATGTGATCGCCCTGCTCAACGACATCGATGCCGATGACGCAGTCATCATCGGTCACGACTGGGGAGCGATCGTCACGTGGCATGTCGGACAGCGTCACCCATCCCGCTGTCGAGCCCTCATCGCTGCGAGTGTCCCCTATACGCCGTGGCCGGTTCACCCAATCGAGAATTTGCAAGCGGCGCACGGCGACGAGTTCTTCTACATCCTTTACTTCCAAGCTCCGGGCGTTGCTGACGCAGAGCTAGATGCTG
>CBFHYI010000029.1:0-17507 GCA_965660025.1 uncultured Ilumatobacteraceae bacterium
TCGACGATGCTGTCATTCGAGTTGACCTCAATGTCGTTGGTGACGTCGTTGGGGGTCTCGTCGACGTCTTGCTCCCCGGGGTCTGGGGTGACGATGTCGGTGATGGGGTCGTCTTGTTCGTTGTAGTTGGTGTCGTTGGTGTCGTCGTTGTTGGTGTCGTTGATGGGGTTGTCGGTGTCGGGGTCTGGGGTGACGATGTCGGTGATGGGGTCGTCTTGTTCGTTGTCGTTGGTGTCGTTGTTGGTGTCGGTGTCGGGGTCGGAGATGACGATCTCAGCGATGGGATCATCTGCAACGTCCTCTTCCTCAGTAATTTCGTCGTCCCCAGGTGCCTCGTCCTCAACGGCGGGCTCTTCGGCAACCGTTACTTCATCTTCAATGACTTTCTCTTCAGCCACTGGTTCTTCCACGATCACTTCGTCACCCTCGCATACGTGAGAAAGAACGAACTTCACCTTCGTGCTGTACGGATCAACCATCGCACTTGAACCTGCTGCGCTGAGATCATCCAGACTTGCACCCTCAGGAACTGCAACAAACACATTGTCGGTCTGACCGCCGTTAGCAACGATGTCAGCGCCGCTGATGAGAGTTACCGACCCGCCGATGTTGAGATTCATCGATGTAAATGCGTACTGACCGTTGTTGGGAGCAAGCACAAAGTGCCACCAGGCATGATCGCTTGGGCAGTCGTTCTTTGTTTCTGCCTCATCGTTATGAAGGTCGACAGGAGCGGGACCAATGCCGATTGACACAATTTGTCCGTTGCCATTGCCGTTTCCTCCCGGGGCGGCGTGGGCGGATTGAGCCCCGAAGAGCGAGAAGAAAGCAACCGATGCGATTGCTGCGGTGGTGAGTGACTTGCGTGCGTTCATGTCATGCAAGAGCACGACGCACCCTTTTTCTTGCAATTTTCTCGAGATTTTTTGAAATCCTGAGAATTGATACGACGTAATGGTTTGGGCGGTCCTTGAACGACCGAACGGTCGGCTGAGAACGTCCATGCTCTCTTTGCTCCCGGCAAAATTGACCGGGCTACAGTCGTTCATGTGAGCCTTCCCGTTGTTGACCTTGCACCATTTGCAACCGGTGAAGATCACCTGAGCGCTGCCGCACGTGAGCAGGCCGCAATCATTGATGCAACCTGCCAAGAACTCGGGTTCTTGCTTGCTGTCGGACACGGAATTGCATCGGCGACGAAAGAAGAGCTGCTCGACGTCATGCGAGAGTTTTTCGCGGAACCCCAAGACGTCAAAGAACGAATCTCCATCGCAAACAGTTCGTGTCATCGGGGTTACGTCGGCATCGGAACCGAAGCACTCGAGGGTGCACTTGCCGATGATGATCAATTCGACGTTCCGCGACTCGGGGATCTGAAAGAAACCATCGATTCTGGAACCGAGCATGGACCGCAACACCCAGAGGTGCTCGCCGGCACGCCGCTTCACGGCCCAAACCAACTTCCAGAGTCACCACGGTTCCGCGCGGCATGGCAGCGCTATTTCGATGAGGCAACCGAAGCGAGCCTTCGAGCTCATCGAGGGCTGGCAGTAGCTCTCGGCTTAGCCTCGACGTGGTTTGAAGACCTCGGAGACCCGTCACGGGATGCGTTCATGTACCACTTGCGAATGCTGCATTACCCGCCGACGAGTCGGGTGACACCAGCCCCCGGCCAACCCGGTTGCGGCTCGCACACCGATTACGGGTCGGTGACCATCCTCACCGACGATGGACAGGGTGGACTGCAGGTGAAGACACGAAGCGGCGAGTGGATCGACATTTCAGTTCCGCCAGGTCACGCCGTCGTGAATCTCGGCGACCTCATGGCGATTTGGTCGAACGATCGTTACGTATCGAACCCTCACCGAGTGGTGAGTCCACCAAATGTCGATCGGTACTCGATCCCGTTCTTCGTTGAGCCAGGTTTTCATGCCCGAGTTGAATGCTTGCCCACCTGCCAGGACGCTTCGAACCCGCCACGTCACGAACCTCTTACGGCCGGCCCCTACCTGCTGTCGCGTTTTGACGGAACGCACTCGTATCGCAACGCGTTACTCGACTGACTCAACTTCGTTGATGTGAGTCCCACGCCATCGCAATAGCAACGGCGAGAACGAGAACGCATCCAATCGACGCACCGACCAGCAGATTGGTTGCTGACCCGGCGGTACCACCAGGGTTTCGATAGCCCGGAGCGAGCGACAGCACTCCCAACCCGAGCCACGTTGACATCGTTGCGATCACCACCGGGAACACGGCACCGAAGGCAAGGGCAAGACCGGTCGGTCTCACAGTAAGAAATCCGATGAGGCCCCCAATTGCGAGCGCTCCAAGCTGCACCAATCGTGCGATCATCAGTTCGTTCGGCCAACCCTCGTTGCTATTGAGAAGCCAATTCGCTGACCAGGAAGAACCAACCACTGGTACGAGTGGAGCAATTGCGGCAATGACGACAATGAGCGCTCCGAGCGCATGCACGTACGGGTTAAGACTCGCTCGGCGGTCGATCAAGAGATCGTTCATTGATGCGAAGAATGCGATGAGCCCAACACCTCCGGCCGCGAACAACGCCCAGTAACCAAGATCTCTCGTGATCTCGATGGTGAACTCGCCAGTCGCACTCGCAGCAAAATTTCGAGCGGCTCCAACCGGAAACTCGACAAGACCGATCGTGAGTGCGGCGGTGCCGAGAACGGAGAGTCCGCTTCCCCCGACAAGGCCTGGCCCCCAGGGGCGATTGAGGATCGACCCGACCGAACCGGCTGCGAGCCCGATCGCCCCAAGGAGGCCCACTGCGATGAGGTTGGAGCCAAGGTTGTCAACGTGCCACACCCCGGTTTTCAACCCGACGGCTGATGCAACGTCGGCAAATTCTGCTCCCGCTGTTGTTGAGATCTTGAGAATGTCAGCCGTAAGTGCAATGACGGTGAGCACCGCTGCGACGATACCGATGAAGGAGGTGACCGTAAGTTGTGTGGAGACGCTCCCAGTCGGCTCATGGTCGACGACTGCGGCGGCGAGAGTGGCAGAGCCAGAAGAAGGTGTGGGCGTCTCGTGGTCGAGTGGAATTACTTGGGTCGCTGCGGCGCTATCGATAGGGATGCCACTCGCTGGCATGTCATCGATCGTGTCATCAAAGGGGCGTTCGTCATCTGCCCAGACGACCTGAGATGCGAAGGCTGGTTCATCGGTCGTTGTGATTTGGATGGTTTGTTTCAGTTCTTCGGTTTGGATTGAGTCATGCAGTCGGGTGAGGGCGAGTTCGTCGAGTTCGTCAGTTGTTGAATCGACAGGCACCCGAAGTTCACCGGTCTGCTCATCATCGACGGGTTCGCCAACAACAGGTGACTCTGTGGTGAGGGCGTTAGGAGTGTCATCAGGTTGAGCGCTGAGGCTTGCGCCGCACGAATTGCAGAACTTTGCGTCGTCAGGCGCAGCAGCGCCGCAGGCAGGGCAGATCATCTCGATACGTTTGGCTCCCGCTCGGCACGACGCGGCGTGAAAGTGCTGCGCATAGGCCGAGAATACGACATTGTTCGCCTGAGGTCGCGAGTAATGAGATCGGCGGTTATCGACGGCGAAGGCGTCGAAGTTGTGTGGCGACATATGGCCGAGCACGGCGCTGGCCGCCGCGGATGGCGATGGCATCGGTTAAGCGCTCAAGTGATCGGATAATTCGAGTGACATCTGGTTCGCGCGCAAGCCCCTCACATTCATCGGCGAACTCTCCAAGCGTCCGATGGCCACGTTCGTTGTTGCATCGCTTGCAGGCGGCAACTTCATTCTCGACCCAACTCGGGCCGCCCTTAATTCGAGGTACGAGATGTTCCGTTGTCGGTACGACGAGGTGGTTGTCGAAGGTGCGACGACACCACACACAGTCGTTGCCATCTCGTTCCAAAATCATCGACATCCGTTCGCGTCGGTTCGGTTGCCGACCTCCATGGTGATCTGTCGCTGATTGCGAACGGCCCATGTGACAAGAATGGTGCAATGGCGGGCCGCTTCGCACCTTCACCGACGGGAGATCTTCACATCGGCAACCTTCGCACGGCTCTCGTTGCGGCGTTGCTTGCCCACACCACCGAACGCGAGTTCATCATTCGGATGGAAGACCTCGACCTTGTGACTGCGTCTCCCGAATTTGAAGAGCGCCAGATTGCCGATCTTGCCGCCGTGGGTGTGGTGACCTCGGCCGAGATTGTCCGGCAGTCGGAGCGGTTTGAGTTGTATCGAAATGCCATCGACCGTCTCACCGAGAGCGGCGATGCGTACCCGTGTTACTGCAGTCGTAGAGAAATTCGTGCCGAGATTGAAGCGGCGGCACAGGCGCCAAACGGCAACTTGCCTGATGGGGCCTACCCGGGCACCTGCCGGAACTTGACGACTGCACAGAGATCTGAGCGAGAAGCTGAGGGCCGGCGCCCTGCTCTTCGCTTGCGAACTTCGGGTGAGACCTACGTGGTTGATGACATGGTTGCCGGACGGTTCGAGGGCGGAATTGACGATGTCGTTCTCGCTCGTGCTGATGGTGTGCCGGCCTACAACTTGGCGGTGGTGGTCGACGATGCGGTGCAGGGCATCGATCAGGTGGTGCGTGGCGACGATTTGCTGTCATCGACTCCACGACAAATGCATTTGCAACGCCTTCTTGGTCTTCCGACACCTGAGTACGCGCATGTGCCACTCGTCCTTGGCGACATGGGAAGCCGTCTTGCAAAACGAGATGGGGCGATCACACTTCAAGAACTTGTTGAACGTGGCGAGAGCGTGAGTGCGGTACGAGACTCGATCGCCATGAGCATTGGGTGTCAGCCTGCGGGCAGTCATCCAGATCCGTTCACAATGTGGGCTGCACAGTGGTCACTCGATCGACTCGCGCGAGATCCTGTTGAGCTTGCGAGCTTCGCTCTGTCGATTGAGGTTGAAGATGATTCGGCTTCGTGATTTGACGTCCTCAGTACTGTTGAGGTGAATGGCTCGTACCAGATGGACACAAGTAACTTGGTTGATGTCAGTTGCTGTGTTGCCATTGATCTCGGGTTGTGCGACTGCGTCGTCAGCGTCAGATGTCGTGTCGACTGATCAAACCTCGAATGTGGTGACGACAACAACGCTGTTGCTACCTCGCGATCTTCCGACAACGACGGTCGCTCGACAGACGACGACAACAGTGTCGACCACCACCGTGTTACCGACGTTCGAGCAAGAACCAGTCGCCGTCTCAGCGATGGCTCAACCCCTTAGCGCGGTTGGCAGGGCTGACGGTGAAGAGACCGTCCGCCTTCAAGAACGTCTTGTCGAACTTGGGTTCTGGGTGCAATCGGTCGATGGCGATTTCGGGTTGACCACCCGTCAAGCGGTGATGGCAGCTCAGAAATATTTTGGGGTGCCCGCTACGTCATCGGTTGACGACGACACCGCCTTGGCGCTCTCATCTGCGACGGCGAGGCCCCAAGCTCGCGCGGACCGAGGGACATTGGTCGAAATCGACAAATCGAAACAGCTTGCATTCTTCGTAATCGATGGTGTGACCGAGTGGGTGCTCAACGTGTCGACGGGTTCGGAGATTCCATATTCAGAACCGAACCAAAACGATCCGGAGACGATCGAGGAGGGCGACTCGATTACCGATCCTGGTTTCTTCAAGGTTGATCGCGAACGTGCTGAAGGATGGTGGGATGGCGATCTTGGTTCGATCTATCGCCCAAAATATTTCAACGGGGGGATCGCAGTGCATGGTTCGCAGTCCATTCCGAATTATCCGGCGTCGCATGGTTGTGTGCGGGTGAGTACCCCGGCGATGGATTGGATCTGGGACGAGGAGTTGATGCCGATGGGCTCTCCAGTTTGGGTACACGGATCGATCCCACGGTGATTGCTGTGGATCGCGTCGTGTGATTGGCTAGCGCGTCTGCGAGAGTGATGGGGTGATCGTTGCCCGAGTATCCAATGTCGCACTTGCGATGGTGATGCTGTCGGGTTTGACTGCAGCTTGCGGGTCGACCGAGTCATCCTCAATCGCTGAAGAGTCGATGCCGACGACGAGCTTGGCGTCAGTAAGTGAGAATTCACCAACAACTCCAACGGTTACGCTGCCGGCCACATCTGAAGGCAACGACGATGATGCCTCTCAGCGAGTCGCTGACCGCTCGCAGGCGGTGACAACGACAACGGTGGCAGTTCCTCCGGCGCCCGTCGCACGCGACGATGCGCTATTCCTTAGTCGTTTCGGTGTAGGGAGTCAGCGATTCGGTGATGACATGAGCGACGTCATTTCATCGCTGATCGATGTCTTTGGGTTACCGCAGACCGACGTCATGCGTCGCTTTCGTGAAACCGACGATGGTGCGTTCATTGATCGAAATGCCGATTATGAGTTTGTTGATGTGTTCGGTCGCGAAACGTGCTTTTCCGTCGGTTTATGCATTGAAGGAGCCGGTGAAACCGACGACAGAGTTGTCTTCACCGGGTGGACACAACGTGAGAGCTCAGGGATGCTCGTCACTGAAAGAGGCCTTGGTGTCGGATCTCGTTGGTCAGCCTTTGCGACCGATATGGATGTTGAGCCCCTCGGCTGCGGAATGTATTCGACAGGCTCGTACCGGAATATGCGACTAGAGGTTCGATCGTTAGGTAAGCCGTTTGATGATGCTGATGAGATCGCAACGAGTACCGGTGACATTGTGGTGATCTCGGTTTCCGCCGGAGATGTCCGCTCTTCGTTGCATCCTGCCTGCTGAGACGTTGATGCGCGTGATCTGACAGTTGGGCATAGTCTCCGACAGCGCCGGTCAAGACCGTCGAGTGGATGGCGGCAAATCTCTTCAATCCTGGATGTGTGTTACGTGCGCGTGAACATGTCGCCAAGGCAAGGTGAACTCTCGACTCTGAGCGCGGTCGAAACGACGAAGTACTTGTAGACAGAGTGACGAGCTCTCTCTTGAGTTCTCATTCATCTACAAAAACCTTAGGAGGTTTGGAATGCTGTTCATGCTCGAATACCAAATCAATCACAGCCAGAAAATGGATGCGTTTGGCGCGTTTGCTTCGATGTCGCCTGATGATGACGCCGCCATCGAAGCTGCCCATGGCATTCGTCAGATTGGCCGTTGGCACGACACTGTCAACGGTCGCGGCGTCGCAATTTTTGAGGCGGAATCATCAGAGGCCCTGCACGGATCACTCATGATGTGGGCCGGAATGGCAGAGGCTCTGACCATTACACCGGTTCTCGACGATGCAGGAGCTCGCGCCGTAATTAGCGCAAATCTCGCATCCTGAGGTGAGCGTGCTCGGCCAGACTGCGGAGAGGTTCTCGGACCTCACCGCAGTCTGCGGCCGAGACCGAAGGTCTATTGGAGCGGATGACGGGAATCGAACCCGCGTTCTCAGCTTGGGAAGCTGATGTTCTGCCATTGAACTACATCCGCAGAAGTGCTCAGATTAGCGGCTCATCATCAAGTGACCCCACGTAGAGACACTGCCGGAGCACTAAGGTTCAGTTCGTGATTTTGTCTGACCAGACGATTCGTGAACAGGTAGCCGGGGGTCGCATCGTGATCGACCCTTATGACGACGCGCTGGTGCAGCCCTCATCAATTGATGTGCGTATTTCTCATCTGTTTCGAGTATTCCGAAATCACACCGCCGGTGTCATCGATGTGAAGAGCGATATGACCGGCCTCACCGAACTTGTCGAAATGCCCGAAGATGGTTCGGAGCCGTTCATGTTGCATCCGGGTGAGTTTGTGCTCGGCTCGACCCTTGAGCGTGTCGGAGTTCCTGACGATCTCGTCGGCCGTGTGGAAGGTAAGTCGAGTCTGGGTCGTCTCGGGTTGCTCATTCACTCAACTGCCGGATTTATCGATGCCGGGTTTGATGGCCACATCACGCTCGAGTTGGCGAATGTCGCTTCACTTCCGATCACGCTCTACCCAGGAATGAAGATCGGGCAGGTGTCATTTATGCAGATGACGACACCGGCGGAAAACCCGTATGGCAAGGGTGCCCGTGGTTCGAAGTATCAAGGCCAACGCGGCCCGACGCCGAGCCGTTACTTCGAAAACTTCAACAACAGTTGACGGTCAACGTTTCCTACGCCGTGGTGACGGCATACCTCTTAGACTCGTCACATGACTTCACCAATCACCGTTGTGACCGGCGCAAACTCAGGCATCGGTCGCGCGACCGCAGTGCATCTCGCAGCGAAAGGCCACACGGTCTACGGCACAGTTCGTTCAATTTCAAAGGCCGACAAACTGCAGGCGATGGCCGCTGATGCTGGTGTGACGATTGAGTTGGCCGAACTCGATGTGGCTGATGGCGATTCAGTTCGTCAGGGTTTCGACGACATCATGAATCGAGCCGGACGTGTCGACAATCTCGTGAATAATGCCGGTGTTGGGGGAAACGGCGTCGTCGAAGAGACATCACCAAAAGAGTTCCTCGATGTGATGAATGTTGACCTGTGCGGAGCCGTGCGGTGCTCGCAAGCGGTCCTCCCGCAGATGCGCGAGCGAGGCTCGGGCTCCATCATCAACATCACCTCGGTCGCTGGTTGCTTTGGAGCTATTGCTCAAGCTCCCTACGTGGCCTCAAAGTGGGCGCTTGAAGGTGTGAGTGAAGAACTTGCGCTTGAGGTTGCTCCGTTCGGTATTCGAGTAGCGATCATCGAACCAGGTGTAACGAAGTCAGCGATCTTTTCAAAGAACACTGAGGCTCCGAATGCATCAGGAGCCTACGACCAGCAATACGGCCGGATGTTTGGCTTCTATGCAGCTGGTATCCGTCAGGCGACCCCCGCAGAAGAGGTTGCGGAGGTCATTCATCATGCGATCCACACCGATTCGCCAAAGTTGCGATATGCGGTGAGTTGGGCTGCAGAAGGAATCATCGACGGCAAAGCAAAGATGGGGCCCAACGATTGGGCAGAACTCGGAGCGATTGCTGATGAC
Source organism: uncultured Ilumatobacteraceae bacterium (assembly GCA_965660025.1). GTDB lineage: Bacteria > Actinomycetota > Acidimicrobiia > Acidimicrobiales > Ilumatobacteraceae > Casp-actino5. Next base: position 8,958 of record CBFHYI010000029.1, read on the forward strand.
GCCGGCTATGCCGCACGATTCGGGGAATTGTTCGGCGTCGATATTTCAGCAGCTGAGTAGACGCCACCGCGTCACCCCAACACGGTGACGCCGAGAATTCCGATAAGCACGAGCCCACTCGCAACAAACTCGCTTCGGCGATGCTGCTGTCGGAGCCACACCCGCGAGACAACGAACGTGAGCAGTAATTCAAGTTGGCCGAGTGATCGCACTTTCGTAGCGGTTTCCATGCTCATGGCAATTGCCCACGCCGCTGAACCACCGACCGACATCGCCCCAACGGGCAGTGTGCGTCTCCAGTGCCGAAAGATGATGCCGATCGACTCGGGCTCTCTCACGCGAATCCAAATTCCGTTCACGATGGTTTGAGCGGTGTTCATCGCCGCAAGCGTGATAAGCCCGCGAACCAGGGCAGGGTGTTCGCCGAGACTTGTCGACGCCCACCTGATGCCAACTGACGCAAGCGCAAATCCGGCGCCAGCAAGAACGCCTGCTTGAGCGGCGCGGTCACGATGAGCAATGAGTTGACGAAGTGGCGTGTCAGACGGGTTCGCAAGTTTGACGACGCCGACTAACACCGCAATCACTGAGACCCAGCCCCACAATTGAAGTGGCTCGCCAACGATGACAGCCGAAAACACTGCGACCTGAATGACCTCGGTTTTTGAGTACACCGTGCCGATAGCGAAGTCACGGCGGTCGAAGGCCGTGAGGAGCGCAATCGTTCCGACGATTTGCGCGAGGCCGGCGGCGGTGACGATGAACCAAAAGCGCACAGGGATTGTTGGCATACCGTCTGCCGACCACCAGACGGCAAGCGCGCAGGCTGTAATCGACAGTGGTGCACCAAGGACGTAGCGGACATAACTGGCTGCATTGACAGACAGGTCGGGTCTAAGTCGTGCTTGGGCGGCAGTTCGTAGGGTCTGGAAGATCGTGGCGAGAAAGGTGACGACGATCCACATGCGACTATGACGATATTCGCACCATGTTGGTTGCGACCGAGCGGGCGCCAACAGGGCGCGGTAACGCCCGCTTCGCAGGCGAAACAGTTATCGAAATACGCTCTGCGTAGAAGGCGACGTCTGTTCAGCGCAGCGTCAGACACGTAGCGGGGTAGTCACATGGTGTACGAAATTAAAGATCAAGATGTCACTCCACCAGAGCCGAATCCTGATGACATCCGCTCGTCACGCAATGATGCAGCGGGCGCATTTGCGATTGCTCTGATCACTGCAGGACTGATTTCCGCCATCATTTTCTTTCAAATTTTGTGAACTTCACCCGCGTCGGCCGGCGGCTCCGACTAGGTCGCTGAGAAAGAAATGAGCCCGACCCAGTGCCTCCGAAAAGACGCTGAGCCGGGCTCGGGTTTCAGTTATTGGGCAATGCCCGATGTGTTACGGGGCGATTCCCTGTGCGAGGTCACCGACGTCGAAGAATTCGTTGTCGATTGGCACAACTTCTCCGTTGGAGAGTTGGCTGTAGACGACGCTCCGGTTGAACAGACGGGAGTAACCATCCAGTCCGTCGGTCCACTCTTGAGTGAAGTCAATGACCGGCACCATTCCGTTGAGGTCGAGGTTGCTCGTGTTGCTCGCAGCCTCGAAGAATGAAGCAGCAGTCACTTCGCCTTCGATGGCTGATGCAATCTGGGCGAAGCCGATGTATGCGGCCCATGTTCCAAGACCACCGAGGCTGTTGAAGTCGTTTGCCTCTTGATCGATGTTGTTCTTCTCGAGTGCGGCGCGGTAGTCGGCCCATGGCTCAGTCGAGATGTCTGGGTACATACCCGAGATGATGTTGCCATCGGTGACGTCCTCGGCACCCACCGCAGAGATGTTGTTGAGGTTGCCCTGAGGACCGTACTGCTGCACGTCAGATCCTGACTGCTGCATTGCGGTGTTCCAGGTGAGGAACGGGCCCTCTGACAGAACGATCACCATGCAGTCAACACCGGTGGTTGCTTGTGCAACTTCAGCTGAGTAGTCAGGCGCAGCGTTCGGAATAATCATCACGTCGTTGAACTCACGTCCGTATGCAGCCATGGCGTTTTCCATTGGGCCCTGGAAGATTGCGTCGGCACCTTCAACGATGACGGCGTTAATTGCTTCACAGCCATCTTCGACGGCCTGGCGAACCATTCCGACTGCGTACATTGGCTGGTTACCGATGTTGAACGAGTGAGGTGACGTCAGTTCCGATGGTGAGATCGGACAACACGCACCGAACCAGGTGATGTCTGATTCCGCGATCACCGGCACGATTGCCTCAGCAAAGTAGGTGAACGAGCCAACTACTGACACGACACCTTCCGCGACTGCGTCGCGTGCGCACGTTGCCGCAATTGCTGGGTCGAATTGTTCGTCGCAGACAATGACTTCAAGTGGCCGGCCGTTAATGCCGCCATTTGAGTTGATGTGATCAACCGCGATCTCCGCTGCGATCTTGATGTTTTCGTACGTTGGGCCGTTGGCGTTCAACGTGGTAACCGTCATCAGTTTGATGGGATCACCTGTTGGCTCCTCAGCTGCTGGTTCCTCAGCTGCGGGTTCCTCAGCTGCGGGCTCTTCAGCAACTTCCTCAGTTGCTGCTTCCTCCTCAGCAGGCTCCTCAGCGGCATCATCACCGCCACATGCAGTGAGTCCGATGCCGAGTATCGCAACTGCGGCAACACGGCGGACGACCCCAGATTTCTTGTTCAGAAAACTCATTCTCCCCCCTTTGGTGAATGGTCAAGTGAGTCGCCTTATGCGACTTACCTAGGCGAACCTTAGACACTGAGAGGTGTCCGACTTCGTGTTGGAGGGGTGATTTCCCTACGCTTTCATGTTGGGCCACCGAGCACGCTCGGTACGGTCCCACGGCGCAGTCACAGTGGGGGTTGAAGGCGTGAACGAAATTATCCGGTTTGCTTTGCTTGGTTTGGGTGTCGGCGCGCTCTACGCATTTGCGTCCCAAGGTCTCATCGTGATCTTCCGTGGCACCGGAGTGCTCAACTTCTCGCTTGGCGCAACAGGAATCGCCGGCGTGTTCCTCCAATACGAATTGCAGTACGAGCGAGGACAAAATTTTTGGGTTGCCTCGTTCTTTGGTGTGTTGCTCTCCATCACCCTCGGCGTTCTCACCCACTGGGTCATTATGCGTCCGTTGCAACGTAAACGAGCGAGCAACCTCATTCAGCTTCTCGCAACCTTGGGCGTACTTGTCACCGTGCAAGCGGGGGTGGTGATTCGGTACGGGTCAAAGCCGCGGCAGGTCCCAAGTCAGCTTCCGGTCGACCGTGTCACCTTGTATGGAGACGTCAGTATCACCGTCGACCGCCTCATCTTGCTTGCGATCGGGAGTTTTTCTGCGTTCTTATTCTGGTTGCTGTACCGATCATCAAATTTTGGTATCGAAACCGAGGCGGTTTCAGAGAACGAGCGTTCTGCAGCGGCTGTGGGAGTCTCGCCCAACAAAATCGCTGTCCTTAACTGGGGTCTTGGTTCTGCGGCCGCCTGCATCGGCGGAATTCTCGTTGTCCCGGTGATGACGCTGCAAGTGACGTCGATGACGTCTCTTGTGCTTGCCGCCCTCGCAGCGGCGCTCATCGCTGACTTCAAATCGTTCCCGTTGGCAACAGCGGCCGGCTACCTACTGGGAATGGGCCAGACGTTGATCAACCGATTTTGGGATCAACAAGGCGCCGGCCAGTCGTTGCCTTTCGTGATCATCATCATCATGCTCGTGTTCAGAGGGCGAACAATCCCGACTCGAGACCATTACCTCAGGAGGTTGCCCGCAATCGGCAACGGTCGAATGTCATGGGATTGGACGATCTTTCTTGTCGGAACCATCGTCTTCCTCATGTTGACCAAAGACACGAAGTGGGTTGACGCCCTCACCGTGTCGCTGTGTGCCGCCATTGTGTTGCTGTCGATTGTCGTTGTCACCGGCTACGCAGGACAGCTCTCGCTCGCTCAGTACGCAATGGCGGGTTTCGGTGCGTGGGTTGCAGGACGACTTGTGGCGGTCTACCAACTGCCGTTCTTGGTGGGTTTGCTTGCCGGCGTGTTCGCCGCGGTGCCACTTGGAATGGTTTTTGCTCTGCCGGCGGTGCGTACCCGTGGCATCAACCTTGCGATTGTGACGTTGGGGCTTGGAACCACCCTTGAGTTGATGTTGTTCAATAACCGCAACTACACGGGCGGAATCTACGGCACGCCTGTTGGTGATCCGAGCCTGTTCGGATTTGAGATCAGTTCGATTAGGTATCCGGAGCGATACGGAATTTTTGTCTTGGGAATGGCTCTTCTCGCAGTTGTGTTGGTTGCAAATGTGAGACGTGGCCGCAGTGGTCGACGTCTGATTGCGGTAAGAACGAACGAGCGCGCCGCTGCCTCGCTTGGTATCAACATTGCGGCCGCCAAGTTGTTTGCGTTTGCATTCGCGTCAGCGCTCGCTGCGTTAGGCGGAATTCTTCTCGCTTTCCGGTTGACATCTGTCAGCTATCAGTCATTCACCAACTTCACGTCAATCACTTACGCAGGACTCTCACTCGTGGGTGGTGTCGGCCATGTGTTGGGCGCGTTCGTTGGGGCGATGATGGCGACGGCTGGATTCAACCAAGAAGTGATGGAGTCGACGTGGAACGGTGTCGGCGAGTTCGTTCAGTTGATCAGCGGCATCTCCATTTTGTTGGTGGTGCTCTACAACCCGGACGGTGTCGCTGCGGAGTGGGCGCGGAGCTTCCGAATCTTCAAGCGAACAAAGAAGTTCGGTGAGTCGTATTTCATCAAGTTGGACGAGGTGTCTGAACGCGTCGAAGAGCGAGCTGGCGAGAAAGTACCGGCGAAGCGTTTGGAGGTTGAAGATCTCACGGTGCAGTACGGAACCGTGACTGCGGTCAACAGTGTTGGCTTTTCAATTGAGCCTGGCCAAGTGGTCGGTCTCATCGGGCCAAACGGTGCAGGAAAGACCTCGCTTATCGATGCACTCACCGGGTTTACCCCGGCGGCCTCGGGCCGGGTCACCGTCGGTGGTAACGACATATCAATGGGAAATGCGAACGCTCGAGTGCATTCAGGAATGGCGAGGTCGTTCCAATCTCTTGAACTTTTCGAAGACACGACCGTGTTTGAAAACCTCGGCGTCGCCGCAGACCCTCAGAACCTTTCTGCGTACGTGCGCGATCTGGTGTGGCCGGTGATCCCGAAATTTGGTCCAGAGGTTGTCCGCGCCGTTCAAGAATTCAATCTTGACGAAGATCTCCACCGTGAAGTGAGTGACTTGTCATATGGCAAGCGACGACTCTTGGCAATCGCCCGATCGGTGGCGATGCACCCGAGCGTGCTCCTGCTCGACGAGCCAGCGGCGGGCTTGAGTTCGGTTGAAAGCGCCGAACTTGCCCGGGTGGTACGACGACTCGCCGATGAGTGGGGAATGGCAATCTTGCTCGTCGAACATGACATGAACTTTGTCATGGGAGTGTGTGACAGTGTGGTGGTGATCGATTTTGGCAACAAGATCGCCGAAGGAACACCGGAGGAAATACGAAACGACCCCGCCGTCATCGAGGCGTACCTCGGTCAGCAGTCTGATGATGATCTCGGGATCGAGAGCAGCCAGCCAGTGGAGAACGGGAGTTAACCATGAGTGAGACCATGAACTTCTCAGAGATGATCGCAGAGGTACCGGGTATCGGTCAGTACGTGCAGGCACAAACGCCTCACCTGCTAGAGACACGCAACCTCAAAGCCGGCTACCTCGGCCGAGAAGTGGTGACCGGTGCGAACATCACAGTAAAACGCGGGGAAGTTGTTGCACTGTTGGGGCCCAATGGTGCCGGTAAGTCAACTACTTTGCTTACGATCGCTGGGCAGTTACCTCCGGTTGACGGCATTGTCATGCTGTCGAATGTTCCAACGTTCACGCCGATGTATCAGCGGGTTCGAAACGGCATTGGCTTGGTCACCGAAGATCGTCTTATCTTCACCAAGATGTCGGCCCGTGACAACATCAAGATCGGTGGCGGCAGCGTTGAGCGTGTACTTGAGTTATTCCCATCGATTGAGGCTCGTCTCGATATTCGAGGCGGGATGCTCTCAGGTGGCGAACAGCAGATGATCGCTCTTGGGCGAGCGTTGAGCCGCGACCCACAATTGCTACTCGCCGACGAATTGTCATTGGGGCTTGCACCGATGATCGTCGACCGTTTGTTGAGCGCAGTTCGAACTGCAGCAGACGAACAGGGCATTGGAGCTCTGATCGTTGAACAACATGCTCGAAAGGCATTGAAGTACAGCGACCGCATTTACTTGATGTCGCGAGGACGAATTCAGATGGAGATGACATCTGACGAAGCACGTTCACGCCTCGACGAGATTGAGGAGGCGTACCTTGCGGGTACGTCTGAGTCAGAAGAAGACCATATTGAGCGGCGTCGCCGAAAAGATGTGCGACAGGCGTGGGGTCGTGTGAGGGTGAAAGAGCGCGAGTTGCGCCGGCTGAGTGGAACTCAGGTGTCACGCAGGCGCACAGGAGAAGACGACGAGATTCTTGATGATGAACAACATCGGCGCGATTCGCAGATGCGCATCCGCCGCGGACGTAAGTACTAATTGACCAGATAACAGGACACAGAAAGAAACGACATGGGTTACCGCACTGCTGATTTACCGCCAGTCGATCTCGACGAATTTCCGAAGATCCCATTTTTGCCACGCATGAAACTCCTCCAGTTGCACTGGGTGGAAGCAGGCTTCGGCACGCCAAAACAGACGGCAATGTTTTATGTATGGAAGATTTTCTTCTACGCGCTGTTTGGCTTGATCGTCGCAGCCTCGTTCACGGCCGGCCTTGAATTTAACGACATCGGGGGCTGGTGGGATGAGCCCATCCTTTATCAGAAGTTGATGATTTGGACGGTCTTGATGGAGATCCTCGGGCTTGCTGCAACATGCGGCCCAATGGCATTCCACTTCGACCCGCCGATCGGCCAGAGCCTTTACTGGTGGCAGAACGACACTCTGAGAATCCCGCCGTACCCAAATCATGTTCCGTTGACAAAGGGTAACCGCCGCACCCCGTGGGACACCGGCCTTTACAAACTCATCGTGTTCTGGTTGGTGATGATGCTGTTCCTCTCGGGCGAGCAGATTCCTGGGTTGCCTGAAGGAACTGCGGGGGTCATGCCCCGTTGGCCATTTGTCGTTTATGCCGTCCTCATTTGCGTGATGGGGCTGCGCGATAAGTGTGTGTTCTTAGCGTCACGCGCCGAGCAGTATGTGCCAACCATGTTGGCGTTTGCCTTCTTCCCCTCGTGGGTTGACATGGTCGTCGCTGCGAAGATTTTCATTGTCATCGTGTGGATGGGTGCCGGAATTTCGAAGTTCAACCATGGCTTCTCCTCGACGGTCTCGGTGATGATCAACAACACCCCGTGGAACGGGTCTCGAAGGCTTCGCATGGCGACGGTAAAGGATTATCCGAATGATCTACGTCCGTCGAAAGCAACTCACCTCATCGGACATATTGGTGGCACCACCTGCGAGCTCGTGATGCCGCTCGTATTGCTGTTCTCGCCATGGCCATGGATGACATGGATCGGAATTCTCTCGATCTGGGCGCTTCACACCTTCATCATTTCGACAATTCCTCTTGCGGTCCCGCTCGAATGGAACGTGTTCTTTATCTTCTGCACTGGTTTTCTGTTTGCCAATTTCCCTGCGGGCGACGGCTGGGGTGTTGGCGATATTGAGCCGCTCTTGATCATTCCGGTGTTGGTAGTAGGCCTGTTCGGCATTGTGCTGGGAGCGTTCTGGCCGCAGCATGTGTCGTTCCTCGTCGGCATGAAGCAGTACGCCGGTAACTGGGCCTCGACGACATGGGCATTTGTCGACAAAGAGAAAGAAGATCGCATCAACGAGCGGATCGTGAAGGCGGCAGACAACCAGATTGATCAGATCATTCCGATCTTCGGTAAGGAAATCTCTGAGGTCTTTATTCAGAAGGCGATTGCGTTCAGAATGATGCACCCGATGGGTCGAATGCACATCACCTTGCACATGCGGCATAACGACGATATGGACACGAGAGTTCTTCGAGAAGGAGAGTTCCTCGGCAACGTGTTACTCGGCTGGAACTTTGGCGATGCGCACTGCAACGATGAGCGCCTCATTGAGGCAGTTCAAGAGCGGTGTAACTATGAGCCTGGCGACCTCCGTGTCGTCTTCACAGAGTCACAGCCGATGTTTTCAAAGAAGGTTCAATACAGAGTGATCGATGCTGCGCTTGGTGTTGTTGAGAAGGGTTGGTACCACAACGACGACGCTTACTACACGCAGCCTTTCCTTCCTGACGGTTTGGTTCCGCACGTCGTGACGTGGCGGCGCGAGGGTTACACCCCGGCGGGTGACCCCTACCCTGGCGATGGTGGAAGAGACACCAAGGGTGAGGGAATCTCGCTCACGCACACCTGACGTAATGAGCACAGCGATTGTCGTTGGCTGTGGCCCAAACGGTCTCGCTGCAGCGGCGCGCCTCGCTCGCTCGGGGAGCGACGTCACC
>CBFHYI010000030.1:0-16541 GCA_965660025.1 uncultured Ilumatobacteraceae bacterium
TGATCCACGCCGCGACAGGGGCGCAACCAGCACCCGAGCCCGGCAGACATACCTGCATCTTGAAGTTAGGGGTATCCATTGGCAGCACGAAGCGGCCACCTGATGAGGCCAGACTTCCGGAGCAGTCCGGTTCGGCAGATTCTGAGCCGTTGTCAGTCCACGTGCAGAGCAACGCAGATGTGATGTTTCCGCTGCCAGGCACCTCGGTCACTTGAACGATGTAGCGCGTTGAAGCAACGTCATAGTCACCATCCCACGGCTTGTTGATATTGATCATGTAGTACGTCGCTTCAGAGAACGGCAACGCCACAAGACCAGGGAGTGATGTTTCATCTCCACCCCACTCGGGGTCGTTCGTCTGTGTTTCAACTCCAGCAACGGAAGCCCAAGGGTAAGAGCCTCCCGAACTTCCACCTGGACTCCATTGATCGACGTTCACCCATGCCCGCTCGACTGGAGTTCCCGAACCGTCAACCACGATCGCTTCGAAATTCGCGCTCAGAAGAGGGATCACAATCGTGGTTGCACATGCCTGATCGGCATCGGCACCACAGAGCGGCTGGCCACTCGAAGAGATCGCCTCGACACCCCCACTGATGAGAACGTCGATATCGCGGCTCACGTACGACGAGCCTGACGGAGGATTCAAGCGACCGCCCCACTGTCCGTCGGGCAAGGTTGTTGAGAACGTTCCATCATCCGCGAAGAGATCTCGGTAGCAATAGTCCGGGGGCTGAATTTGCAGTTCCCCCCAGTCTTGATTGCAGTCATCGATCTGGTTCCAGAGATTGATCGACACCCCAGCAACCAGAGCACCAGACTGGTCGGTCACCCGACCCGAGAAGGTTGTCACCGATGGCGCCGACGGCACTCGAGTTCTCTGCAGCGCATCAACCTCGGCATCACTGAGAGACCGATCGTTCTGTGGCTGAGCCGCTGTTTGAGTTGGCTCACCTGTCGGACTTGCTTCAGCCTCGGAATCGTCACTTGCTTGAGCGACTTGTGCGACTGAGGCAACGCCAAGCGCCGCCACCAGTGACAGCGTGACAAATCGACGGAAGTACTGAACGTTTCGCATGAGGACCCCCTTCAACTGCGAAATATGTGAAAGAACCTGCCTTCACCATAATCCGCCCAATCGGCCGATGCGAGCCGAATGTGTCGTTGGAGCTCATTGTTCATCTTCTGTTCACACAGCCCGACCTGCGCTTCACAAGCGCGTCGACTGAGCCTGCGCACGTTCAACAGGTACGCTGAAGCAATGGCGAGGCAATGGGCTGGTCTACTCACCGTCACGCTGGTTTCGGTACTTGCCTTGCAATCTTGTGGTTCAAATGAGCAGTCACTTGAACTCAACCCAGCAACGACGTCGGCTCCAGCAACAGTTGAACGCCCAGATCTGCCGACCGAAACCACTCCCCCGGCAGTCACGTCAACATCAGCCACCCCGCCACCAGCGTCAACAACATCATCATCTGTCGCTGAACAACTCACCTCAACATCAATGCCGACCGATACATCGACAACAACCGTCGAAGACCTCGATCAAGCGCAGGAGCAACCATCCTCGACTCTTGCGACGACAACAACATCTGTTTCGGCGCCGACCACATCGTTCACTGGCTCGGGCAGTTCATACACGGCCTCTCCCGACGATCCATTCGAATGCGCCATCACCGTCATCTCTGCGTCACCAGCCCCCGACGGCGAACGACAGTTTGATCTGCGTATTGAGAGCACCTCAGTACGGGGTACGGCCTATGTTCGCGTGAGTTGGGAGAACCAGCTTCGTAACCACCTCATCCCTCTCTCATTGGGAGGTGTCGGCATGACGAGGGTCGCAGCCGGACTGCAAGGCGAAGTCGAGGCAGTCGTGTTCTCGGCTGCAGATTTCAGACCATCCTCTGAACGTTGCTCAGCTTTGGCACCGTGACGTTCGAAATCCTGAGCTAATGGTTGCTCCTGACTGCACAACTTCGATGCCGGGTAGTCACGAATCGTCAAACGCCGTATTTTTCGGCTGGTAGGGCGAGTGGGGAGACGCCGGTCAGCCACGAATTGTTGCGATTGCGTCGTCTGCTAGTTCGGGCGTCGCTGCGAACACGCCACTCCATCGCAGTCGGAGGTCCGGTTCGAACGTGAACGGACGGGAGTTCAGGTCCACCACACATCCACCGGCCTGTTCCACCAAGAGTTTGCTTGCAGCGATATCGACGATGCGATGCACATCACCGCCTGGGTCACAGAACAGATCGATTGCCCCGTCGGCGACCAGACACGCTTCGATTACCGACGATCCAAGAACACGGACACGAGACGCTCTCTCGGCAACGCGACCCCATGCGGCAACGGTTGACGGACGAGGTCGCAGCAGTGAGACTGCAGAGCCCTCAAGCGACCGGCGACCGGACACCGTTGCCGGCCGGACCTCGTCTCGCAACACCGCCCACTCACGACCGGTGTCGAACCACGTCACCTGGGCTGCTTCGATAACGTCATCGACGACCGCAGCGGCGGCGAAGGCGGCAATGGGCACGCCGGCAGCGGCGTTGGCGGTTCCATCGAGCGGGTCGACCACAACCGTGACCGCCGAACCGCGATCGATCCATCCGACCTCCTCGGAAAGCACGTTGGCACCATGGCGGGCCACGACATCAAGCACCGGTTCCTCGACAATCACATCGAGAAGAAACGTCTCAGTGCCATCAGCACCCTGACCAATAGTTCGTCGGCGTTCCTCAAGTGACATTGTGTCGATCGCCTCCAGGTAGGCGCGCCTCGCTGCGCGAGCCGCCTCAGACAACATCTCGGCGAGCTGATTCTGCTGGGACATAGGTGGCCCTAGATAATCCGTCGACGAACCCAACCGGACAGCAGTTCGATTCCATAGACGATCACGAAGATCAGGATCAATAGACCTCCGAGGAGATCCCACTTCAGCAATTTTGCGCCCTGCAACAAGGCGAAGCCAATACCTCCGCCACCAACGATTCCGAGAACAGTCGATGACCGTATCGAGACATCGAGCAGGTACAGCGAGTTACTCACGAGCGATGGCATCACCTGCGGAAGTACGCCAGAGAAGGCCTCCTGAAGACCACTCGCACCGGTGGCACGAATTCCGTCACGAGGGCCGTCCTTCACCTCCTCGATGGAATCCGCAAAGAGTTTGGTGGCAAACCCGTAGAGGCCGATCGCCAAAGCAAGAACTCCTGGCTTGGGGCCGAGACCAAGTGCCGCAACAAAAATGACAGCTACGATCAGATCCGGCAACGCCCGTATGCCGAGAATGAATAGACGCGCTGTCGCATAGACCCAACGAGCCGGAGCAACGTTGCGGGCAGCGAGGAATCCGGTGGGGATTGCCGCAAACAACGCGAGCAACGTTGCTGCAAAGCCCATCAGCACGGTCTCGAGCAACTGCCGGGCGAACATCGATTGCCACCAATCGAACGACGACGGGATCAACTTGACGAAAATTTTTGGCAGTTCCGGAAGGCCGGCGAGCAGTTCGGTCACCGACATGTCGGTGACGGTGAACGACAACACCAGCAAGACCGCGGACACCGCTGCAAACGCGTACATGGTGAACCGCTCTCGAGTCCATGGCGGTGTGAGCCCGGTCGAGCGGAAGCCCACGGTGTTGCGTTCGTGTTCTGCAGTAAATGACTCTATGGAGGGCCCTCCCCGGATCCGTTCGAGGAGACTGACTTTGGAACGGCGATGTCCAAGAATTGTCGACCGCACGCCCGTTGACACGATCTCTACAACGACGATCAAGACAATGATGAGCAGGGTGACGCCGAGGAGTTCCGGGTACCGGAGGCTTCCCTGATACGCACGGATCTGTAGACCAATTCCGCCTGCGCCAACAAGACCAAGGAGCGTCGACGACCGGAAGTTGATGTCGAGTCGGTACAACGCAATCGCGATGAATGACGGGATGAGTTGGGGAAGCACCCCGGTGAAAATCTCCTGAGATCGGCTGGCGCCCGCTGCCTGGACACCCTCGCGCGGCCCTAGATCAACCTCTTCGATGGAGTCAGCAAAGAGCTTTCCGAGCATTCCCACCGAGTGAAGTCCAATCGCCAGCACACCTGGTAGCACGCCGATCGAGTACACCCGAACGAAGATCATTGCAAAAATCAGGTCGGGAATTGCTCGAGTCGCCACGATGACGCCGCGGGCGATCGAACGAATCGCTGGGTTGCGCACCATGTTGCTGGCAGCGAGAAATCCGATAGGGATAGCGATGAAAATGGCGAGTGTGGTTCCGACGAACGCCATGAAGAAGGTGTCGATGACGGCGTTCCAGATTGGACCGGCCTCGGTGATGGTCGGTGGCCACATACGGGCCAGCAAGTTCCCGATGTCGTCCCGCTCGAAAAAGAGCGTCAAAGGATTGACACCGATATTAATAAGTGAGTACACCGCGATTGCGGTGAACGACATGGCGATCGCCCACATGGCGATTCTCTCCGAGGTCCATTCTCTCGACAGGCGGGTCGACGATTGAGGCGACCCGATCAACCGCCGTGGTTCGCCCTTCCGGAGCACGGTCACGATTGCAGCACCGTCGAGTCCTGATACTCCTGAACCTTGTCCCCGGTGGGATCGAGCCGCTGATACACGTCCATCACAACGCGATGATCAAGTGCCGAGTCGACCAAGGTGTCTAGGACGACACGACCATCCCGTAGTCCAACCAGCCGATTAGCCCATCCGAGCGCTAAATCGACCTGATGCAGAGAGCAAATGGCAGTGATTTGATCCTCCACACATAAGCGGAACAGCACATCCATCACCTGGCCAGAAATTTCCGGATCAAGGGAGGCGACGGGCTCATCGGCGAGGACAATCCTGGGTTTCTGCATCAACGTTCGCGCAATGGCGACACGCTGCTGCTGACCGCCCGACAGCGTGTCCGTACGCTGGAAAGCGCGATCGGCGAGTCCGACGCGATCGAGTTGTTCCAACGCTTCACGACGAAGCGACTTCGAATAGCTGATCACACCGTAGCGAGGGCCCCGGAGGCGACCGAGAGCACCTGACAGCACGTTCTCAAGACACGACAACCGTCCAACAATGTTGAACGACTGGAAGACGAACCCAATCTCACGTCGCAGCTCGCGCAGGTGCCGACCCGACAACGTCGACACATCTCGGTCAAGTACCTGCACCGAGCCGGCAGTCGGCTCATGCATGCCGTTGAGATGTCGAAGGAGCGTTGACTTACCTGATCCGGACAACCCGATGACCACGGTCAGCTGCCCCTCCGGCACTGCTAAAGACACATTGTCAAGCGCTGTGACTCGGCCACCGTCAAAAGTCTTCGTCAACCCTTGTACTTCGACCACGGTTCGTTCATTCATAACGTCCTCCGATTGGAACCAGATGTGATGGCACGTCCGTGCCGTAGAGACGGACCTGGTCCGGGCAGGAGAATTGCCCGGACCAGTGATCCTCTTGGGTGGAGAATGGTGATCACCCGAACAGGGAGATCAGAGCTTGCACTTCGACGATCCGGTCAACTCACAGAGTTCGCGAATTCCGTCGAAATAGGTGTCGGCGCCGGTGATGTAACCCCAAAACGGACCGTCTGAAAGCGGGCAGTCATCGCTCGAGGTGCAGTAGCCGTTGGCGACAGCCCAGTCAGTGTTCACCTTCGTGGTGACGATGTCGACGATTTCGTCCTGCATTGACTCGGGGAGCCAGCGGCCATAGGCGAGCGGCGGGGCGGCGATCGGTGTCGACTTCCAGATGATCTGGATGGCGGCATCGGCCTCGTTCACAGTCTCGTCCTCTACAAGGTCGATAACACCGGGGATGTCGCCGGACTCAATCAACTGCTCGGTCACCATGGTGTCGTAAGCAAAGCCCGCGTCGCAGTCACCGTTGGCGACGGCGATTGCTGAGGCATCATGGCCGCCGGCGAAGATCGCCGTGATGTCAGTCGAGGTCTCGCTTGGGTCGAGACCCTCAGCGAGCAATGCGGCGGACGGAAAGAGGAAACCCGAGGTCGAGCCTGGATCGACGAAGCAAACGCGCTTGCCGGCGAGATCGGCGGGGGTCACGATGTCCGAACCCACCGGAACGATCAGGTATGAGCGGTAATCGCCGATCGTATCGGGGGTGTCACCAGACCAGAGTCCGGCAACGTCGATGTCGGCACCTGCGCCGGTGGCAATCACATATGAGAAGCCTCCGAAGGAGCCAATGTCGACACGCTCGGCGACCATGCCCTCGATCACGCCTGCGTAGTCAGCGGCCTGGACGAATTCGATCTCGACGCCAAGTTCATCGGCAATGATTTGCGGAGTGACGTAGTCGGAGATCTCAGCGGCGTTCTCAGCGGGCACCGCAGCGAACGACAATGTCGTCGGCCAGTCAGCCTTGGGATCAGCTTCGGTGGTGGTCGTCTCGGCAGCTACCGGTGCGTCGGTGGAATCAGTTGCGGTGTCGTCGTCACCGCAGGCGGCAAGGACCAACGAACCGATGGCAAACACCGATAGGGCCGACCGGAGTCGGCGGGAGGATCGAGTAAGGAGTGTGGAATTTGAGTTTGTCTTCACAAATTCCATTTGTACGAGGCCTAGATGAACACCAGGTTGAGGGTCGACGTACAACGCACGAACTACTAGGAAACGTTTAGTTCACCGAACCCGCAGTCGAACCGGTCTCAATCGAAAGCGCAAACATGTCGGGACGCATCCACGAGGTCGAGCGATGAATGACCGGACCACCCCGTCCGTCGGTGGTGGTGCTCCTAAGACACCAAATCGGCGGCGCGGTTCCGGAAAAGCCAAGTTGGCGAGCAAGTGCATCGTCGGTGAGTTCCATCGACACGCGGATCCCAGCGCGATTCGGCGACGCACCGACGGAGCGTAACGCATCGACGATCGACCCGCCCTCGGCAACGAAGGGGGCGACACGACCCGCAATCGGCTCGGTAAACGTGTCTTCGGCCACCGAGGCAACAAGCCCGTCAACGGTGAGTTCACGCGTAACAACAAACTGAGGGGTGGCCGCACTGCTTCTCCACTGCGCATCGACGACACATACCCCTGGAACGTGACCAAGGGCGGACACGGTGCGCCGAAAGCTAGGTGGATTGCCGAGCTTCAGTCGATACTCGAGCCGATGCGCAGTGAACGTTCCACTTCCTGCGACACGTCGAACGACCAGCCGACGTTCGAGTTCTCGCATAGCCTCTCGAGCCGTGAGACGATTGACGCTGAACTCCGTCGCGAGTTGATGCTCACTCTCTACTAGTGATCCCGGCGCGAGACTCCTCCATCGGTCTACCAACTGATCGGCGAGATCGAGGTAATGCGCCCGGCGCACGCTCATCAGTCGACTGCCGACTCCGACCCTGCACGACGTCGAACCGAGCAATGTGCAGCAATCAGGTCACGGAACTCCTCAAAGGCCGGGGTCGGCGCATCCGGGTCTTTTGCCAGGTCGTCCCAACGCCTGAGGACCACCGCGTCGGCAGCGCCCGGAAGCGAAATGAAGTGCTCCGCCTCATTCGGCGACATTGGCCCACCCTGCAACGCAAGACTGTGCACTGATGCCAGCGACAGCGAACCCTCATATGCCGGATCGACCGATACCAAGTAGCGCTTCGCCGACACGTGATGACGAATTGGTTCGGTCACCTCGGGGCCGAACCAGTTGGACAGGAACCGTGCTGCGATCTCCTCGTGCTTGAGATCACGATCGGGATGCTCGACGTCGTCGGGTTCACGCTCGAGCAGATGGCCGATGTCGTGCAGCAAACCTGCGAGTTGGAGCGCAGGAGGAGCACCCTCCTTGCCCGCCTGCACCGCAGCCTGTACACCATGTGCAGATTGGCTGACTGCCTCGTCGTACATGGCGTGACCGCGATCCGCGTAGAGCGAACAAATCGCGTCGGACACCGCCGCCGCACTGTCGAGTTCCCTCCATGTTTGCGCCTGTGCCACATCTACCTCCTCTTAGCTTGCTCGTAGTCGGCGATCTCTGCTGCCGACGGCGCACGACCCTGAAAGTCACCGATCAGGCTGACACGGGTCGCTTCACCTTCAGGTCCGGCGGAGAACACCGCCAACTTCTCGGCGTAGTACCGATCACGTAAATCGCCGTGCGATCTCGCGTTGTAGGTGCAGAAGAAAGCGCGTCGCTGATGCGGAGAAACATTCGGTCCGCTTCGATGTGGCGCTCGCGAGTGGAACCAGAGGAGATCACCGGCAGCAATCGGCATCGGTTGCCATGGCATCGACTCGACAAGCGAAGGTCGGATACAGCCTGCTTCATCCACGGGGAGCACTTCGCCATGCATTTGGGCGACTACATCAAGACAGCCGTTTTCGAGAGTGGCATCGTCGATCGCCACCATGCACGTTGTATGGGTGTCGATAAAGGGATAAGCCGGCGCATCTTGATGGGGAGCAAACCCGGCGCCACCGGGCAGTTTGTAGTTGACCTTCTCCTTGTAGAGCACCGCTGGCTCGCCGAGCAGTTCGCCAGCCATAACCACGAGGTCGCCATCGACAAATAGTTGCTTAAGCATTGGGTGAGCATCAATCAGATGCTCACTCCGACAGATGCGAACCCCCTCATCGGTCTTCTCATAGTGCTGGAGTAGGCCGCGCTCTCCGTCCGCCAGTTGGCCGAGATCGTCGACCACAGCTGTCAGATGATCGAGATCATCACCGGTGATGAAACCTGGCACGTGCAAGAAGCCGTCACTGGCCCATTTAAGAAGTTGGTCATCGGTGAGCATGCCACGTTGTCCGCTGGTCTGATTGGTCATTCGACGCCGATCCTTTCTGCGGTCGAACTCTGACTCAGAACGAATCGTACAGTTGGAAGTGGCCCATCGAACTGGGCCAACACCAGGTCTGCGCGTTGACCAATGGCAAGTCGTCCGCGGTCGGAAAGTCCGACTGATTCAGCTGGTCCTGAGGTCACAAGCGACACCGCAGTTGGCAGATCGCACACCCCTGCATCGACGAGCACAGCGACCGACCCAATCAATGTCGTCGGCAGGTAATCGGATGCCAAGCCATCACAGAGCCCCAACTCGATAAGTACCCGAGCGCTCACGTTCCCAGAGTGACTTGTGCCGCGGAGTGCGTTTGGACCGCCACAGACCGTCCGCATACCGCATGACCGAGCGGAACGCGCCGCTTCCACCGTGGTTGGGAACTCCGCAATAGTCATGCCCGAGGCCCAGGCGTGGTCAACTTCAGTCGCATCGGCCGGATCGTGAATCATCAATCGAATCTGGCCACCTACAGCGCGGGCCCCCATCGATACGACCGACCTCTCGCGAACGTCGAGATGCGCGTCGCGGCTGGCGAGAATCTCATCGACGACTCCTTGCGCCGTCGCCTCGTCAATGCCACGGGTTCCCGCAATGTAGGCCTCATACCAAGATCGGTCTCGGTACTGGCCCTGACCTGGAGTGTGATCTTCGTAGGACACTAGTGGCAGGAGCGACTGGTGTGACTCACCTAACGCGTCGAGGCGTCGCTCCAAGGCCGCCAGCCCATCTGCATCGCGAACATCCAGACGATGGAGAATCTGATGGTCGATCATTGCACGACCTGATGCGTTACGGACATCCACCGCTGCACACATTGCCTCTGCCTGTGCAACTGTTCGGTCGTACACCCCGTTTTCCTCGTATCCGACGCCGTGAAAGATCGTCGTGACTCCGGCCGCTCGGGCACGTCCCTCAAACGATCTCAACGCGAACGGGATGTCAAGAGCGACCCCGGGGCGGGGACGAATCTCCTTTTCGAGCGCATCGGAATGGGTATCGACAAGACCGGGAATGCATAGCGCGCCGTTCCCGTTCAACGCTTCGACACCGTCAATCGCACGTTCAAGAATGTCGGCAATGACACCATCGCGCACCACGATCGAGGCATGATCGATGACGCGATCGGGCAGCACCGCTACCACGTTCGTCAATACGAGATTCTGTTCATCGATCACCGTGCAACCTCCAGTTCGGGGAGCACCTCTGATGGTGCGCCCTGCCCTACAACTCGTCCGTCGGACATCACCACCACCCGGGTAGCAAGGCGTTCCATTGCCTCGAGGTCATGGAACACCGACAACACAGCAATCCCATGGCTCGTCAGGCCAGCAATCAAATCAAGCGCTGCGCTTCGATTCGCTGGATCAAGTGCCGACACCGGTTCGTCGAGCAGAAGAAGTTTCGGCGGTGCGACGGTGCCAGCGGCGAGGTTGACGCGTTGACGCTCCCCACCAGAGAGCACGCTCGCATGTACATCCCAGAGCGCTCGGTCAAGCCGAAGTCGCGTCAACGCGTCGGCGGCCGCCTCGGTGGCGTGTCTCCGGTCCACACCGCGGAGAACCGCGGAACGAACCACGATCTCCATCGGCGTCCGCCGGGGCTGAGAACGGAGGAATTGCGACACATAGCCGATGTCTCGCCCTCGAAGTGACGCCATTTCGCGGTCGCTGAGCGCGTCGAGGGGGGTCGAGGAGCCGTCCTCAGCATGCAGGATGATGACACCAGCGCTCGCGAGATAGGTGCGATTGATGCATTTCAGGAGTGACGACTTGCCGGCACCGCTTGACCCGGCAAGCGCAACGTGCTCACCCGCTCGTACGGTGAGATCGACAGTGTGAAGCGCATCCACTCGTCGCCCGTCGACATTGTGCAGCACGAAGTGTTTCGACAACCCAGCAACGGTGAGCACGAGACGATCAGTCATGACCGAGCCGCCGCAACAAGTCGCTGGCTGTAGGGGTGATGGGGGTCCTCGAAGAGCTGGTCAGTAAGGCCGCTCTCTACGACACGGCCGTGGTGCATCACGATGCAGCGTGTCGTGAGCATTTCGATAACGGCGAAGTCGTGCGACACGACCACCGCTGCAATTCCGAGATCCTCAAGCAGGCTCCTGATGAGGTCGAGCACTCCCGCAGCGATTGACGCGTCGAGCCCTGTAGTTGGTTCGTCGAGCAGCACCAGCGACGGATTGTTGGCGAGTGCCTTCGCCAACTGCACTCGCTGGCGCATCCCCCCAGAGAAATCGCGAACAACGTCATCCATTCGGACGAGGGGAACCTCAGTGCGATCGAGAAGTTCAGCGGCCCGCCCCCGGATCTCCCCAAAACTCCGCCAACCGGCTGCCGTCAGTCGTTCTGCGATGTTGCCACCCGCCGTGATTCCAAGATCGAGACCGTCTGAAGGGTTCTGGTGCACGATGGATAGGTCGTGCACACGTAAGGCCCGTCGCTCGGCTGAGTCGAGGGCGAGAAGGTCGGTGATTGATCCATCAGAGCGCCGAAGGAGCACATTTCCCGCTGTGGGCTCGAGGTCACCGATGATGCAGCGCATGACGGTCGACTTGCCCGAGCCCGATTCGCCGATGACACCCAGTGCCTCGCCAGCGGCAACATCAAAGTTGACATCCCACGCCGCTACTACGCTGCCGGTCTGGGCGTCCTTCACGGTGCCGTGTTCCGGCCCAGTACAGGCCACTACACGGTCGTCGACGTTCCCGAAAACCTTGCCAAGGCCGTTCGCCCGAAGGACCCAGTCATCGGTCATGGTTGGCCCCCACCTGACGGCGACACCAATCGGTATCGCTGCACACCCAACGTTCGGACGTCGATCCGTCGGTGGAGCTTGGCACGGACACCAGGTAGCTGAAATCGCTACCGCATTTCCAGCACCGGGCTCCCGCAGTGCGCTCAACTTCGAACGGCACATCAGTGAACGTCAATGGTTCAACATCGGTATCGGGTGGAATTGCGTAGATGCGCTTCGCCCGACCGGCACCGAACAACGACAGAAAGTCGCTGCGGTGGAAACGTGGGACGTCCCACCGAGGAATCGGTGTGGTCGAAATGACGTACCGTCCGCCGTCGCGACCCCCAACCATGCATGGGTATCCGGTTGTCTGAGTGATCACACCATTGCGGACTCGATCCTCGTAAAGGCTGACCCACAGCCGTGAGTAGTCAGCCTCGGCGTGCATCCGTTCAAGCTCGCGAACATCGCGCTCCACACCTCGCAATGGTTCTGGTTCGGGAACCTGTAAAACGAGGGTCTGGCCACTCACCAGAGGGTCCTCAGGTATCCGGTGTCGGGTCTGAACAATCGTTGCCTCGCTAGGTGTTGTCGTCTCCTCCGCTCCGGTCGTATCAACGATCAAACGACGGAGGTTGACGGCGTTGACGCCCTCATCGTCGCCTTGGTCAATGACCTTGACGACGTCGCCCGCCCCGGCGAGGGCCAGAGTTATTTGCAGCCCGCCCGAGCCCCACCCTCGCGCTACCGGCATTTCCCGAGAGCCGAACGGAACCTGATATCCCGGAACGGCAATTGCGCATAACACGGCTCGGCGGATCTCACGTGTGGCGCCATCGTCCATCACTCCTCTGCGACGGTTATCTGGAATCATCTCCCCGAGCATCAGGTGCTCACCTCCGACTCGCGAACGGCGATCTTGCGCTCAACGATCGACCGGAATGTGACGTAATGCGGCAGTTTGAGATGCTCAAGAAATCCCGTCGCCTCAAGACCATCACTGGTGAGAAGTACCGACTGCTCAAGTTGTGTCCGCCCACCGTCGCGGTGGCACGCAATATCGAGATTCGCCATGGCGATCGCCTTTTTCTCGTTATGCCCAAAACACATTCCGTAGCCGACATCGAGTCGTCCACGATCCTCGTCGATGCCATCGAGATCCTCAATTGCTTCCACCTCCGTTACCCGCACCGACCCGATGCGGATAGCGCCGCCAGTGCGGGGATGAGCAAGGCGAACCGGCAGGCGACCATGTCGGACCTCGCCGAGTGTTATCTCGTGCAGGTATCCGTCAGGACCCAGGATGTTCCGATACCACAGGTTGACGAGCGCCCCAGTCTCGGCTCGGGCCATCACCGACAGCCGAGCCGACCGTGGAGCGGGCGGCCGCGCGGCCTCAGCGGTCACATCAACGGGTTCCGGATCGTCTGACCGGCGACGATCGACCAGGAGATCGAGCGAACGCAGAACTTCGAGTAGCCGCGCCGGTCGGCGGACATCGCCCATCTCATCGGCCGCAGTCGCCCTTGGCAAAGCCTCAGTGTCGTCGTCAACAGCGTCGACGAGCGACGGCGATTCGGGTTCAAGGATTCTGCCGGTGTAGTCAGCGGTCAAACCGAGCAGTTGCGGGCCCGGCGGGTTTCGATACGCCGGCACGATGCGACGGAGAATCTCGAGTTCGTCAGCGTCGGCGACACTCCGAGCGACGATCGGGAGAGTCGATCTGTGCGATCGCAACAAGTGAGCCGCTTCGATTGGATCGCCTCGCCCTTGTCGAAGAGCCCCGGCTGCGAGTTCTGGGGCCCATACACCGCCCTCCGCGATAACGCGATCCACTAGGGGTTCAAGATGCGTGAGGAATTGGGCATCATCAACTTCACGCACCGTTGGGTGGGATCGGCGTCGGCGGATCAGACGTTCGGCGGCGCGAATGGCCCGAAGCCCTCCACGAGCTGCGACATAGCCCATCAGACTGCCCCAGTTACTTTGAGCCGGTTCGATCGAGGCACCGCTGCAACACTGCCGTCGCTGGCGACGAGAAAGAGGTCAACACCAGATGGGTAGCCCGAATTGACACCATCAAGTTCGCGTATGGAGGATAAATCGATGCCTTCGGCGATGAGCCAACGTCCGTCGCTAGCACCAGGCCCAGACGTTCGAAATGCCCCGGCAGTATCCGAGGTCGCCTGCACGAGGCGATCGCATGACACAAATACGGTGGCGCCCAACTCCGGTTGCTGTGCGGACCCGGTTCGGAGTGACCAGATCACGTCGGCGGTCAATGAGCCAGGTGTCGAAACGAGGACGATTCTCGCCGACCCGAGATCTCCGGCGATCGTTGCGCCAGAAACTCGACCCAGAGCGGCCGCAAGCGGTTCGCTGTTGGGCCCTACGACGGCGAGTGGTGTACGGAGGTCAGCGACGACGAGGACGGGAAGTGCGGCAGGCACGACACCGGCCGGAATCGATGACATCTGATGGATGCGTCCCGGACGTGCCACAGCGTTCACGAGCACCTGAAACACTGCACCTACCTCGTTTTGAGCGGACCTTAGGGCAACGAGTAGGTCAAGGTCGCCGACGCCGACCGAATCGGTCGCGCTGGTTGCTATCACCTCAGGTGGCATCAGTCCATCTCCTCAAAGTCGACGATGGTCGGAGTGAGCTCCGACCACTCCTTCATCGCATCAACGTTGAGTGCATCTGCTGTGGCCTCACACAACCGATCCACCTCATCGGCGCCTGCGAGGCGGTGGTCACCAACCGCCGCACAGATCGCAGCTGCGAAGGTTGCCTCGCAGTCGTCACCCATTCGCGCCGCCCAACCCTCGGCACTGCCGACCACCACCTCAGCTCGAGTGATCAGGACGTCGCCGACGATGAAGCGCTCGGAGCACACCGGCTCACGAACCTCTAGCGCAACCAATCCGACCTCAGGTGCAAGCAATATCGATGGATGGCCGTGCTGCTCAACGAGACGTTCCGCGAGTGCGACAACCGACGATCGTTCCGCTTCGGCAAGCAACGATGCTCTCGTTTCAATGTCCATTCCGAGATGATGAAGGTCGAAGGTTGTCTAGACATGTACGAACGGTGAACAAGGTCTAAATTCTCCGTAAGGCCCAGCCGCTGCATCACGACATGAACCCAGATCTGGTCCATGGCCTCCGTACCCACCCGAACGCACCCGTGTGATGCCGGGTAGTCACGAATCGTCAAACGCCGCATTTTTCGGCTGGTAGGGCGAGTGGGGATCGAACCCACGACCAAGGGATTATGAGTCCCATGCTCTAACCACTGAGCTACCGCCCCTAACGACGGACGGGGCCCCGAAGGACCCCGTCCGTGGCTCCGGGAGCAGGGCTCGAACCTGCGACCCGCTGATTAACAGTCAGCTGCTCTGCCAACTGAGCTATCCCGGAATAACCGCCTCGAATCTTATCGCTCTCGCGCCTCACTGTCACCAAGGGTCACCTCTGGTGCTGTGTTTTGTTGAGCCAACTCGACTACTGCAAAAACTCGCGAAGACGTTCGGCCATCAGCGGTGAGCGCAACCTCGCAAGAGTCCTCGCCTCGATCTGTCGAATGCGCTCACGGGTAACACCCAGTTCGGCACCGACCTCTTCAAGTGTGCGAGGTCGATCGAGCCCGAGACCGAAGCGCATCTGCAAAATCTCCCGTTCACGTTCACCGAGGCTGTCAAGAAGTTCAACGATCTTTGACTCGAGGTCAAGCACCTCAACTTGAGAAGCGGGACCAGCCACATCGTCGGCAACGAAGTCACCAAGTTCGGCGTCATCTCCATCACCCACTGGCGAATCAAGCGAAAGGGGCTCTTGCGACCAGCGCAACAATTCAGAGACCCGATCTTCCGGCATGTGTAAGCGTTCAGCAAGCTCCGGCACCGTTGGTTCACGTCGGAACTCCTGAAGGAACTCTCGACGTCCTCTCAGCAGACGGTTGAGGTGCTCAACCATGTGCACCGGTATGCGGATAGTTCGAGATTGATCGGCGATCGACCGTGTGATCGCTTGACGTATCCACCATGTCGCATACGTCGAGAATTTGAAGCCCTTTGCGTAATCAAACTTCTCGACTGCCTTCATCAAACCGAGATTTCCCTCTTGAATGAGGTCAAGAAGTTGCACTCCCCTATTGGTGTAACGCTTCGCAATTGAGACCACCAAACGAAGGTTTGCTTGAGTCAACGCATGACGGGCACGCTGCCCTCGTGACACTTGCCGCAGCAACTGGCGACGCTCCGCATCGTCAACAGAGCCAGCATCAATCGTGGCTGCAGCCTCAATGCCCTCAGCTACTAGGCGCGCCAAGCGGCGCTCTTCGTCGACACTCAACAGGTCGACTCGCCCGATCTCTTGCAGATACATCCGCATTCCATCGCCCGCAGCAACATCGCCACCCGTCGCAGGGCGCCCCCTATTGACCCTGGGAATACCCGCCGTGTCATCCATCTGCCGGCGACGCCGACGCCCCAATGCCGGGGTTGCATCGTGGTCCGCTTCAACCTCGACGGCGTCATCAATTTCGATTCCCAGTTTGGCGAGTGCGTCACTCACCGAAATGAGCACATCAGGAGTGAGTTCGACATCTCGAACGACATGCGCAACATCTTCAGCGTGAACAACCCCTTGAGTTCGTCCCCGGGCAACTAACGCCTGCCAATCGTGATCAACCACTCCGGGTAACGCAAGAAAGACTGGAGCTTCATCCTCACGAGGCTCCATCGGCAACCTCCTCACGTTCAATAAGCCAACCCAATAACCACTCGGCTGCATCTTCGGCTCGATGTGGATCTTGCAAATCTTCGACAAGTCGACGCGCCTGCGCATCACTTGCGATCCTTTCGGAGTCTGCACCTGGAATGACACGCCTCAACTCACGTCGCACTGCCGCCGCAATGAGAACACGAGCCTCCATCGGAGCGTCAACCACGACATCAACAATTGCAGCCCGCTCGACAACCTCT
>CBFHYI010000030.1:16551-16840 GCA_965660025.1 uncultured Ilumatobacteraceae bacterium
GATCAAGCGCAATCTCAAGATCACCATCTGACTCGACCAAGGTGTCAAAGGCCTGCCGATTCGCCGTGTCAGAAAACAGTGGCCCCGCCAGCCATGGCGCCACTGCATCCCAATCTTGAATGAGCACCGCAAGCACGACGAACTCTGCGTTATCGCGAGGAGCATTTCGTCGACGAGCCGAAGGCACGGTGAGCGCGGGCGCACGACCGCCCTGCTCGGCAACGAGCTCCAATTCATGAACCGGCAGGTCAAGACGCGTCGCCACTTCACCTTCATACAACTTGCGTAC